>DGTA01000135.1 GCA_002394165.1 Lachnospiraceae bacterium UBA4348
GAAGGAGAGGCTGAGCAGGCGCGGACTGAACAGGCGGACGCCGGCCAGGCTCAGTCCGAAGAGGCGCCGGCGGATGCGGATCTGCCCGAAGAGAGCGGCAGCGATCAGCCCGCACCGGCCCAGACGGAAGGCCAGGCGCAGACAGATGCCTCGGCGGAGGACGCTGCCCAGACAGAGGCGGATGTTTTTCAGCCCCAGACGTTCGTATCGGACGGCGTTCTGATGACCCTTCCCTCAGAGGAAGTGACTCTTTCTTCCTTTGATGCCCTCGGTATCATCGACAACACCTATGTCATGATTTCCTATGACGGCGGAAAGATCGGCTGGCTGTCCACGGACGAGATCGACGCGAAGGTCCCGGATATGAACGGCAGGCTGATGCGTGAGCTTCCGTCGGCCAACGGATGGACGACCCTTGAGCAGGGTTCCGATGGCGAGATGGTCACCCAGGCTCAGCAGGTTTTGTCTGACCTCGGGTTCCTGGAGGGAGAAGTGGACGGCCTTTACGGAGGCGGGACAGCTGCATCGGTCCAGCGCTTCCAGGAGAGCGAGGGGCTTCCCGTGACCGGCCGGATCGACGCATTTACATGGATCGGGCTCCTGCGCGCGGGCGATCCTTCGCTGAGGGAAGTGAAGCCGCTTGAGACGGTCTATCCTCCGGTCTATGAAGCCAGGAAAAAGTTCTACCTTATCTACAATGATGTGGCTGACACCGATTATCTGGATCAGTTCCTTGATCCGGAGTGGAAGATCAAATACGATGTCTTCAGCGGGGAAGGAAAGATCGACTACACCAGAAACGGGCTCGATCTTGGCACAAAGGATGTGGGTAACCGCCGGATCGACAAGGTGAGACTGAACGCGTGCATGTACGTTGACCTGAGGCGCATGGACACCGGCGCTATCCGGCCCAGGCCTGTTCTCGAGGTCCGGGCGGAGGGAAGCCACCTTCCGTATATTAAAGACGCAACACTCACCTACGGCATTTACTCGGAGGATATGGAGCTGGTGCGCCGGGAAGCTGCCCTGTCGGGGATGAACAGCGTCGAGACCGCTGTGCTGGAGATCACATGGGATATCTACAGCATGCTCAGGGTCGAACTGGGCGGCGGCGACCTGATCCTTCACCTCCATGGCGAGGAGCGGGATTTCGAGATGGATCTTACCGGTTACCTGCCCCAGATCGAGCTGTTTACCGACGCCTGCTTCAATATGAACACGGAAGGCCAGGTGGTCGAAGAAGAGGAGGAAGAGGAAGAAGACTTCTATACGGAAGAGGAACCCTCATCCGAAACGGAAATGTCCGAGCAGGAGTTCGCGATCAGCACTCCGGATACCGTGACAGAGGAGGCGGATGCTTCCGCGGTATTCAATGCATCGACAACTGACGAAACGTCAGAGTCGGGTTCGAGTGACGCAGATGAGGCAGCTGCCCAGGCAGCTCCGGCACCTGGGATCTTCCAGGATGAGACGGCGGACAGTGAGACCGAGGCGGCGAGCGAAGTGTCTGAACCGGCGCCTGAGGACACATGGATCAGCCAGGAGGCGGAAGTGACCGCTGTTGAACCTGAGACCGTGGCCGCGGTTGATGAGGGCATGGCCGGGCAGGCAGAGGCGGCTGAATAAGACGGAAGTTATCTTTTATACGGGGACGGTCCGTGACGCGGCCGTCCCCGTTGTGTATCAGGGGAAATCTATGAAGTATTTTTGCAATCCGCTCAATATCAACTACCGTTACCAGTTCTATGACGAGAAGCATCCGGACGGCAGGGCGAAGATCGGTCGTGAGGCGGCAGATCCGTCGTTGATCTTTTTTAAGGGCCGCTATTATATCTTTGCATCCATGACGCTGGGCGTGTGGGTGTCCGATGACCTGGCCTCCTGGGAGAATCACCGGCTTCCCGATCAGCTGCCTCTCTACGACTACGCGCCGGATGTGCGCGTGATCGGGGAATGGGTATATCTGTGCGCCTCCAGCCGGGATGTGAACTGCGACCGCTTCCGCACAAAGAATGTGCTGGAAGGTCCATATGAAAAGATCCCGGGTACGTTTCCGTTCTGGGATCCGAATCTGTTCGTCGATGATGACGGACGGGTCTATTTTTACTGGGGATGTTCGGATGTGACCCCGATCTGGGGCTGTGAGCTGGACCCGGAGACGATGCTTCCCATTACTGAACCGAAGGCGCTGATCGCGGGTCATCCTGACCGGATCGGATTCGAGCGCGTGGGGGAGAACAATTCGCTGCCGCCCGGGGAGGCCGGCTCAGGGCGGATGCCCTATGTGGAAGGCGCCTGGGTGGACCGGTTTGGTGACCGGTATTACCTGCAGTATGCCGTCCCGGGCACGGAGTTTAATATCTATGCGGACGGAGTCTATGTCTCCGGTTCGCCTCTTGGCCCTTATGTGCTGGCCGAGGACAATCCCTTCTCCTTTAAACCGGGCGGTTTTATGACCGGAGCCGGGCACGGATCGACTATGCTCGATGTGAATGGGAGATGGTGGCACACAGCCTCGATGCGCATCAGCGTCAACCACATGTTTGAGCGCCGCGTAGGCCTCTGGCGGGCCGGATTTGACCGGGACGGGGCTCTTTTCTGCAACCAGCGGTACGGAGACTGGCCGATCGCGGTCGATGAGACCGGAAAGGCGGATGCCGATCCCTGGGCGGAGCCGGAGTGGATGCTGCTGAGCGCAGGCAGGAAGATGACGGCCTCCTCCTTTCGGGAAGGCTGCGGGCCGCAGGAGGCGTCCAGGGAGGATGCCCGCACCTGGTGGAGCCCGGAAACGGCCGGCCGCGGGGAATGGCTCATGGAAGACCTGGGGGATGTGATGCGCGTGAATGCGGTGCAGGTCAATTTCGCGGATGACTATCCGGATATTCCCTGCCCGGGTAAGATGCGCGGGACGGACAGTGCGAGATTCATCGATGACAAAGAGTATCCTACCCAGTGGAAGCTGGAGGGCAGCGAGGACGGCGAAAGCTGGTTCGTGATCGCGGACAAAAGCGCAGCTGAAACGGATCTGCCCCATGACCTGGTAGTCAGTGAGGAAGGGTGGAACGCCCGCTTCCTGAAGCTTTCCGCCCTGGCGGTGCCTTACGGGCAGATCCCCTGCATCTCGGGGCTTCGGGCGTTTGGCCGCGGAAACGGCTGTGCGCCGCTGCCGCCTTCCTATGAGGCCCGCCGGACGGGACCCATGGATATGCAGGTGGATATCGGTCCGGCTTCGGAGGATTCCGAAAACAGGCCGCTTGGCTGGAATATCCTGTTCGGGTCGTCCCCGGACAGGCTCTATCACAGCCTGATGACGTTTGAAGCTGAGGGGAACGTGATCGGCGCTCTGGTCGATGGCCGAAAGTATTTTGTCCGGGTGGATGCGTTCAACGAGAACGGGATCACTCATGGTGAGGTGCGGCCTCTGGAGGGCTGACGCAGCAGGATGCTGCGCGAAAGGAGTGCTCATGTTTGGACGGGGAAAGATGAGAGGGGCGCCTGCGATCCTGTGCGCGGAACTGATCCTGGCGCTGGCGCTTACGGCCTCGGCTGCCGGGGAGAAAGCGGCCGGGGGCGATGATGTGACGGCTCTTTTTGAGCAGATGAGGACGTCCGGCCAGGAGGAGCTTCGCTTTACCTGTGACGAGTCCTTTTACCGGGAACTCTCGGCGGATGATTTCGCGCTTCTGGAGGTTTTGCAGGCTAAGGCGGGCATCGCCGGCGCATCGATCCGGTATTCAGAGGAAAAACGCCTGATACTGGTATCCGATGTCACCTGGACAGATGCTCCGTGGGCCGAGTGCTCCTCCGCGGAGGAGGCGGCCGCAGCCATCCGGCAGTTCGCATCGGACGGCGCTTCTGAGGGGACACTTATCTGTTCTCCCCAGCTTTGCGCGGAGCTTTTTGATTCATATGCCCTGTACGCTTACGCAGCTTTTTGCGGCCTTGATGCCTCACAGCTTGATGTGCACTATTTTTCTTCCTCGGGGATCATCCGGATCGGCCGGATGTGCGCCCAGGAGCTGCCATGGTACGCGGTCGGCGATGACATCAGTTTCCTGGCGGCAGCCTGGGACGCCGCGCAGAAGGGTCTGGATACGTTTTTAGTCGCTTTCGACCGCACATACTTTGCCTCTTTCGATACGGATCCCGAACGCATGGAGATGCTGGTTCTTTCCAGTCCGCTTGCGGGGTACGCCACCTCGACCAATGCGGGAGCGTGCACCATCCGCTACCAGGATGTTACTTATACAAATGTCCCCAGGCTGGTGTGCAGCACAAAGGAGGGGATCATCTCCAACATCGCGGCGATGGGAGCCGCCGGGGAGACACAGTTTGATCTTATTCTGCCATCCTCCCTCTATGATGAGGTGGCTGCGGACGACTTTGCCGGGCTCGAAAAGCTGGAGATCAGCGGCGGGATGCGCTCCCGAAAGCTTTCCTACCAGATTTCGGGGCATCACCTGATCAGCTACACCGAGGCGGATATCGTCTCGAAGATCGCGCAGGCAGACACCCTTGAAGATGCGATGGACTACTGCCTGAAGATGGCGGACCAGGGAGCGCGGGAAATGACGCTGTGCTGCAGTGAGGAGATCTTTGCGCAGCTGCTTGGCGATACTGACCAGGCTGAACCGGACACTGTGGGGACAGAGCGGATCTATGACCTGATCGCCATGGCGGGGATACTCGATTATTCCGTATCCTTTTCAAGGCAGAGCCGGATCATCACGATCGCCGTGAATGAGTACTACCCCGGAACGGAGATCATCCATGCCGTTCGAAATGATGAGACAGATGCGCTGGATGAGCGGACTCGTGAAGCCTATGAAGCCGCATCGTCGCTTCTCGAACAGAGCCTGACCGGGGAGGAGACGGAGCTGGAAAAGGCAAAGGCGATCCATGATGCTCTCTGCGGCCGCATAACTTATGTGATCGATGATGATACGGCGGAGGACGACACGGCTATCGGAGCGCTTTTGAACGGCGAGGCCAACTGTGACGGGTACGCGGACGCCTTTTACCTGCTCGGGACCATGGCAGGTCTGACCGTAAGGATGCAGCACGGAAGCAGCTACCAGATCGGGGTGGTAGAGGATCTTCACCGCAGAGAGTCACATATGTGGAACCTCTTGTGGTTCAACAATGAGTGGCGCCTGGTCGACGTGACCTGGGACGACGCCGATGAGGGAGCCGGCTATACCTGGTTTGCCATCGGGGAGGACCGCGCGGTGCGCATGCATATCTGGAATGAGGATATGGCGCCGGCGCTGGCTAAGGTCACTCCCCTTGAGGAGCGCCCGGAGAACGAGTTTGCCGCCGGTGATGAGACAGAGCTTGCCCAAGCGCTGGAAACGGCATCGCGCCGCTGTATGAGCTCGTTCGGCATCGTATTCGGGAATGAGGAGATCGCAGCCGGGTACGAGGGCGTGCTTGAAAAGATGAGAAAAGCTGCCTCCTCCTCGTTCCGATACAACTGGAATGAGCGGATGATGATACTGTCGTTCTACGGGGTGAGGTATAAAGCCGGAGCCATTTTATGACTGGGGACGGTTCTGGATTCTGACATTGGGACGGACCTGTCATCTTTTCAGCACTTGCTGATACGGCATCAGCATACCTTCTGTCATCTTCGAACCCATTTTTTTACGCAGCTTCGGGTTGTTCATCATCGCTCCGACCAGGTACATGGCGGCGATCATGGGCTTTTTTTTCTGCGGAAAATCATAGAACCCGTGCTCTTTGTAGAACCGGTGATCTTCTCTCATCAGGCCCTGCATCTGGTAGATGAGGTCCCGGAAGATCTTCAGGCCGCCGACTCCGTAGAAATTCGCCGGCTGGCTGTAATGGTTCCGGATGGCATATTCGAGTGTGCGGGAGAGCATGCGGATCTCCTGCACCTTTTTGCCGGAGCCGGAGGAGGCGATGCCGGCGAGGAAATTTCCGCCCACCTGCGAGCGGGCTTCCATTACCATGCGCAGGTTCTCCTCCTTTTCGAGACATCCGTCCACCAGGTAGCCCACCGGTTTCCCCATGGTGACGGTGCGGTGGCCGTTGCAGAACTGGCGGTCATCGAAGGTTTTGAAAAGGCTTCCCATGGAATGATCCTGAACGGTATACGCGTACACGATCGCATCCGCTTTCTGGATGGTATCGCGAAGCCATGAGTCAAAGCCGTCTTTATAGATGCACGTCCCGTCCGCGGCGCAGTTGAAACACCCAAGGCATCCGCCCCGGAACGGGAAAGTGCGGATGTTATGGACCTCACATTTCATGCGGCTCTCCTGCTCGAAGGACCGGATCATCTCACGAAGGGAATCGCCTTCTTCTCCGTCACGGATATCCGCCACGATGGCAATGGTCCCGGCCGGAGCTTCCTGCACGTCCCGCTTCGGATCGCACTGCCCGTCTTTCATGTTCCACAGGATAAAACGGAAGAAAGAGAGTGCCTCCTTCTGCCCCTTTTTGCCGAGCAGATCTTCCATATCCGCGGAAAGCCCGCGGATATACTTCATTCCCAGGTCTTTGCAGTTATCCTCTATAAACCGGTGCGCGGTCACATCGTAAAAATGCTTGGACGTCGTGATCTGCGTGGCATATTTCCCGCTCAGGTCGATGCCGCGCTCTTTGATCAGCGCGATGAAACGATGGAGCTGCGCCGGCACCAGAAAAGTGTAGACCGGATAGCAGAACAGGATCAGGTCCGCCTCTTTAAGCAGCTTTTCCGACTCTGAAAAATCCTTTTCAAAGCTGCGGATCCGCTGCCCCACGTGAAGGGTATCAAAGGTTATATTCTTCCTGCAGTATTTCTGAATCAGCAGAACAGTCTGCAGGGTGATGCTGTTCTTCCCGGTCGGGGATCCGTTCAATACAAGTACATTCATAATGATCTTCCCTCCTAATGTATATTATCGGCTTACATGGGAAAATAAGCAAGCGTGACACAGGACCGTCCCCTGTCACGGGTAGGTTTAACGATAAAACATATCGCTGGAACAATATCCAAATATCCCCATGCAAATATGTGCAAAACGACTAATTAATCAATTATTATAAGGCGAGCATTGACAATTAAAGCAGACAGTGATATGTTTCTGATAGGTTAATCGTTAAACCAAAATTATGAACAACTGATGCATTTCATTTCAAAGAGGAGGGTCTAACACATGAAAAAACGTGCATTGTCAATCGTATTAGCTGGTATGATGGCGGCCACTCTGGCGGCTGTCGGTTCTGTTCCGGCCATGGCTGAGGATGGAGGTGAAGTAACCATCACAACATGGAACGAGGTTAATCCGGATGACTCCCTGAACATGTATAAGAAAGCGGAAGAAGCTACAGGTGTTAAGGTCAATGTGACGGTGATTCCAGAGTCTGATTATTCATCCAAGCTGAACCAGATGGTCAATACAGCTGACAGCTCTGCGGATATCATGATCGTATGGGAGAATGATATCAAGAACTTTGCTGAGGCCGGTGGCATCGACGCGCTGGATGATTATCTTGCCGATTCAAGCATTGATACAACAGATTTCATTGATGCGGTCGCGAAGCTTTCTGACGGACTTGGCGGAACCTATGGCCTTCCGTGGTGCGCGGCCACCGAGATCATGTACTACAACAAGGATATGTTTGATGCGGCAGGCATTGAGTATCCGACAAATGACTGGAGTTATGAAGACTTCAAGGCAGCGGCAGAGAAGCTGACAACTGACGGAGTGTACGGATGCACCATCCCGAACCTGCAGACATGGTGGGCAGGCATCGGCGGCGCAGGCGACCAGGTTTATGATCCGGAAAGCGGTGAGCTGGTCATCGGCGAAGGGGCTGTTTCCTTCCTTACAGACTGCAAGGATATGGTTGACAAAAACATTATGCCGGAACCGTCTTCTGATACAACAGATATGTTTGCAGCAGGCAAGGCCGCTATGTCATGGCAGGGCAGCTGGATGATCGGTTCCTACGCAGGAAGCCTTGACTTTAACTGGGATATTGCAACGATCCCGACCAATCAGGTGAAATACAACACGCTTCATACCGGTTTCTATACACTGAATGCGAACAGCCAGAATAAAGAAGCTGCATGGAAAGTGATTGAGTATCTGATGGGTGAAGAAGGCCAGACGATCAACTCCAAGTCTTCTGCAAACCCGTCCGCACTGAAGACCATCGCTGATCAGGGCGCATGGAAAGTGGAAGCCGCGACATCTATTACGAACTGGGATGCCATGACAGATTCCCTGGCAGCAGGTGTGTTCGGTTACACTTGCCTTCCGTCCGGAGTTACCGGAGATGCTGTCAGTAAATTCAACTCTGTGCTTCTTGGCGAGATGACACCGGAAGAAGCGGTGGAAGCTGCTTCCCAGTATGCAGCTGAGACGATCGGATACTGATCAGACCGCACCGACTAGTCAATAAACAGTTCTGGTATTTGAAAGGGCAGGCTGCCGCACGAAGGTGCAGCAGCCTGTTTTACAGAAGCCGGCAGATATAGGCTTCGGCAATAAGGAGGAGTTTCAATGGCACAGAAAAAGCGAGACAACCGAACCGCATTTTTCTTCATACTGCCGTGGATTATCGGTTTTATCTGTTTTACCGTGTTCCCGGTGATTTTTATGGTCCGCACTTCGCTCACGAACGCGAAGATGGTTGGCAAGCCGAAATTCATCGGAGCAGCGAATTACAGAAACATGTTCAAGAGCGCGACGTTTCTCAATTCGCTTAAGGTGACGGTCTTCTTTACCATTGTGATGGTTATCGTCACCGCTGTTTGGGCAATGATCATGGCGCTGCTTCTGAACCGGAAGCAGAAACTGAATGGGATCTTTCAGTTCTGCTATTTTCTCCCGTCGGTCGTTCCTTCTGTTGCTCTTGCTTATGCATTCCGGACGATATTCGGAAAAGATGCCGGTCTCCTGAACGGTCTTCTCACTTTGATCCGGGGAGGAGCCGTAAACATCAACTGGCTCTATGATAAGCAGACGGTTTATCTGGTCGTGTTCTTCATCACGCTTTTCACCTATAATACCGGTCAGATGATGCTGATCTTTCGGTCCGGCCTGGCGGATGTTCCCGAGGATCTATACGAGGCGGCAGACCTTGACGGCGCTTCTGCGGTGCGGAAATTCTTTAAGATCACGTTGCCCATGATCTCACCGCTGGTTCTTTTCAATGCTGTTAACGGATGCATCAGCGCACTGAACGGATCTTTCGCCTTGCTGTATCCGCTGACCGGAGAAAGCGGCGATCCCAATGGCATGACGCAGGTACTCAGCCTTCTGATCTATAAAGAGGCATTCAGCAATATGAAACTGGGATATGCCAGCGCACTTTCTGTCATACTGTTCCTTCTGGCGGCGGCTTTCGGAATTGCGATCTTCCTGATTTCCGGAAAAACCGTTTATTATGAGAACTGACGGGAGGAGAGAAAATGGGAACAAGATCTAAGAAAACAACAGATGAGATCATTATGTATATTGTCAAGATCATTGTGGCCATAATCATGTTCACACCGATCATATGGATCCTGACCGGCGGGTTTAAAACTCTGACGGAGTTTACCACCTCTTCGAGCATTATCCCGAAAAAAGCCACCCTTGAGAACTATGCATACATTTTCAAACACTCCCCGATCTGGAAATATATGTTCAACACCATATTCCTGATGGCCGGGACCACGCTGGGGACGCTGATCTCTTCCTCGCTGGTTGCGTATCCGCTGGCAAGAATGGAATTCACGGGAAAGAAGATCGTGTTCAGCATCATCATTGCCACCATGATGATCCCGAACATCGCGCTGATCATTCCCCAGTATGTCATGTTCGGAAAGATCGGCTGGCTGGACAGTTATCTGCCTATGATCGTTCCGGCGTGGTTCGCATATCCCTATAACGTATTTCTGTTCAGACAGTTTTTCCGTTCGCTTCCGAAAGAACTTGATGAAGCGGCGATTATTGATGGATGCAGCCGAAGGCAGGTATTCTTTAAGATAATAGTACCGCTCTCAAAACCGACCTTTGCGACCATTGCCGTTCTCTCGTGTGTGTTCTGGTGGAATGAACTGACACAGCCGGTCTTCTATATCAATTCGGACCGGTGGAGGACCATGACCATTGCATTGATGACTTCATACACGTACACGGGAGGAAATGCATTTGTCATCAACTGGGCATCCATTATGGCCGCGGCTTCGCTGATGATCATCCCGCCGATGATTCTGTATTTGACAGGATCCCAATATCTGGTCGGAGGCATCAAGACGACCGGACTTAAATAGTCGGAGGCGGTTTTGCAGCAGCGGATCATAACTGCCGGAGGAAAAGATGATTACTTTAAAAGAAATAGCAAAACAGGCAGGCGTTTCCGCCGCGACCGTTTCTTATGTTCTGAACGGATCCCCAAAAGTTGGTGAAGCGACAAAGGAAAGGGTCCTGAAGATCGTTAAGGAAACGGGATACCGTTCCAATGTCCTGGCAAGGAGCCTTCGCAGCAGCAAGTCCAACATCATCGGTGTCATAGTGGAGGATCTGCAGGCGAAAATGACGCCCAAGATCATCGATGGCATCAATGCGAAGGCGGAGGAAAAAGGGTATCAGATCATGCTCAGCAATCTGAGGCTTATGAGCAAGATCGATGCGCAGTTCAGTCACATTTCGGAGTATCAGCAGGACATAGATCATGCGGTGCAGACGCTGATGGGAATGCAGGTGGACGGCATTATTTACGTGGGCATGCATGACCGGTGCATCCCCCATGTACTCAACGGAACCGAATGTCCCCAGGTCTACTGTTACTGCTATACTCGGGGAGAGGGATCTTCTGTGGGTTACGACAACACAGAGGTTATGTACAGGCTTACAAAACAGTTTCTGGATAAGGGGCACAGATCGTTCGGCATCATTGCGGGAAGAAGCGATTCAGAGCCGTCGGCGAAGCGGCTTCAGGGCATTCGCAAAGCACTGGATGAAGCGCACGTCTGCGTAGATCCGTCCATGCTCTGTTATGGGGACTGGAAGTATGAGCCTGCCCGGAAGATCGCCTGTGAAATGCTCCGGCGGGAGAACCGCCCGACCGCGATCATCGCGCTCAATGATGAGATGGCGGTCGCTGTGAGGGATGCGGCCATGCAGCTTCAGATCCGTATCCCTCAGGAGCTTTCGGTGAGCGGATTTGACTTCAGCGACGCGGCGCAGTTTGTCACTCCGCATATCACTACGGTACAGCCGCAGCTTGGCCGCATGGGGCAGCGGGCAATTGAAATACTGCTTAATAATATTGAGAACACGGAACAGGAAAATATAACGGTGGTCCTTCCGTCCAGAATTATTGACGGAGACTCTGTGTCAGGCCCGGGTATCTGAACTTTATCCGAATGGCCGCAGAAAGGGATAAAAATGCAGTGTGATTTGTTGAGAGGCGTTCCGAACAGGAAGGTTATTATTGATGATCATTTCTGGAATAACTATATCGGTGTTGTGGACACGGTTGTTCTTCCGTTCATGTGGGAACTGATCAATGACCGCGTGGAGGGCGCCGAAAAAAGCTGGTGCATTCATAATCTGAAAGTCGCGGCAGGCGATATTCGGGGAGAACACCGCGGAGCTGTTTTCCAGGATACGGATGCAGCCAAATGGCTGGAAGCAGTTGCTTTTTCTCTTCAGAAGAAGGCAGATCCTCGGCTGGAAGCGCTGGCAGATGAAACCATTGACCTGATTGGAAGAGCGCAGTGTGAAGACGGATATTTGGATACGTATTTCATCATCACCGGGACAGAAAGATGGTCCAACCTTATGGAAGGCCATGAGCTGTATACGGCGGGTCACATGATCGAAGCGGCCGTTGCTTATTATGAGGCGACGGGAAAAAGGAAGTTCCTTGATATTGTCAGCCGGTTTGCAGACTGTATCGACCGCGCTTTCGGCCCGGAAGAAGGAAAGATCAGGGGGTATGCGGGACATCCCGAGATCGAGCTGGCCCTGGTCAAACTGTATCGCGCGACCGGGGAGGAAAGATACCTGAAGCTTGCCCGGTTTTTCCTGAATGAGCGCGGCGCGCAGCCTAACATTTTTGACACCCAGGATAACCGTAAATGCGGGAAATACATCTTCCCGGAATTCAGGGATTTTGATCTGGACTACATGCAGGCGGACAAGCCGCTTGCGGAGCAGACAGAGGCGGAAGGCCACGCGGTCCGGGCGGGGTATCTTTACAGCGGCATGGCAGACGTGGCGGCGGAGACCGGAGATGAGAGGATGTTCGCGCAGTGCGAGATACTCTGGAAAGATATGACAGAACGCAAGATGTATATCACCGGAAGCATCGGATCTGCGGCATACGGCGAACGCATGACGGGAGCATACGATCTGCCCAATGACACAAACTATTCCGAAAGCTGTGCATCCATATCACTTGCCATGTTCGGCAACCGCATGTTCAGGGCGACTCGGGACGGCAAGTATATGGATATTGTCGAGAAGGCTCTCTACAATACCGTTCTGGCAGGGATCGCGCTGGACGGAAAGCATTATTTTTATGTAAACCCCCTGGCGGTGGATCCTGAGACGGCAGAGCATAATCCGACCATGAGCCATGTGAAAACGACCAGGCAGCAGTGGTTCGGCGTTGCCTGCTGCCCGCCCAATATCGCGAGGACGCTGGCATCCATGTCTCAGTATATGTATGCGCAGAGCGAGGACTGCCTGTATGTGAATCTGTATATTCAGAACGAAGCAAAGATCTGTCTGGGAGACACCCGTTTCAGGCTGCGCTTGGAAGCAGACTATCCGAACACGGGAAAGATTCGGGCAGTGATCGCCGGTCTTAAGGCAGAAAACGAAGAATTCGCACTCGCCTTCAGAATTCCGGGGAGCCCGGCAGCGCACATTTCCTACTGCCTCAACGGACAGAAAAAGGAGGGAACAACCGAGAAAGGATTCCTGATCCTTCGCAGAAGCTGGAAGAACAGGGATACCGTTGAACTTGAGCTGGACAACTCATTCCACTTTGTATACGCGAACCCGCGAGTCGGCGCGGATACCGGAAAAACAGCGCTGATGAGAGGACCGTGGGTCTATTGCCTTGAGGAAGCAGACAACGGGAAACACCTGGCTGCCGTATTCGCAGATACCTCCTCGGAAATATCAGAAGTTCAGGTAGAAGGCCTGCCAGCCGGCGCCCGTGGAGCCCGGTTTGAAGGATGCAGGCTGAAAATAGAGGAGAATGCTCCGCTGTACTTCGACAAACATCCGGAAACCGAAAAAGTAACCCTGACAGCCGTACCGTACTGCCTGTGGAACAACAGAGGCAAAGGCGAGATGGAAGTCTGGATGAATGAAGCGTGACAGGGGACCGTCCGAGACCACTGGTTTTCGTCTAAATTTGGGGATAATTGAAGGATTTTCCCTCCCATTATCCTTCTTTTTTTGCAAAAATACCTATCCGTACCATGATCTCTGGTTTCCAGGCCGGACGACCAAAAGTCTTATTATACTTGTCGGCAAGGAGATCATTCGTGAAAGCCAGAGAAATATTTCTTAACATATGTGGGATCCTCCGATTTTTAAGTTCGCACCTTAATTATACCAAAGGATCCCGCATTTTTTATTTTTTGGAAATTATACGGCCGCAAGTCGAATTGATTGGCCTGAAATCGGGATGCTATAAAGTGGGTGAACAGAAAAATAAGAATAGGAGGAGAGTAGTATATGAGCAGGAATGTAAGCCCGCAAAAAAAGCAGATGATGCTTGAAGAAAATATTAAGACTCTGATCCCGAAGATGGCGGTCCCGACGATCATCGCCCAGATGATCACGACGATCTATAACCTGGTGGATACGTACTTTGTCAGCACGCTGGGGACGAATGCCACCGCGGCGGTTGGCGTCAACAGCTCTCTGGAACGTATGATCACGATCATCGGCTCGCTGATCGGCGCAGGTGCCTGCAGTTATATCTCAAGGCTGCTGGGGGCTAAGAAGGAAAAGGAGGCGGACAGGGTTCTGTCCACATCGTTTCTGACCAGCGTCGGCCTGGGCGTTATCTTCATGATCGTCGGCCGTGTCCTGGTGGGAAGAATGGTCTACTGGCTCGGCGCCACTCAGGACTGCGCCATCTACTCGATGCAGTATGCCAACTACCTGAAGATCGCCACTGTCCCCTGTCAGAAAAATACTTGCCTGATTTAAACTTTAACAGTATAATGTTTTACATGGCTAAAGTGAAAAGGCCTGTTATTTCAGAAGAAGCGTCGGAGAGTGATCTTTGATGCTTTTTCGGACGTTGACGGAAGGAATATTTTTTATGGATGGTTTTGTTCAAGCAGTTGAAAAGGTTAATGGTGCGGTCAACGGCTTTGTGTGGGGTCTGCCGATGCTGATCCTGCTGGTCGGTACGGGTATCCTGATGACGATCCTGACGAAGGTCTTCCAGGTGACTCATATCCATCACTGGATGAAGAATACGATCGGCGGTGTGTTCCGTGATGAGCATGTCACGAAGCATACAGACAAGGATGATAAGCAGATCAGCCAGTTCCAGAGCCTTTGCACGGCGCTCGCCGCAACGATCGGTACCGGCAATATCGCCGGTGTGGCGGCTGCTATTGCTGCCGGCGGCCCCGGTGCGATCTTCTGGATGTGGATCGTGGCTTTCTTCGGAATGATGACGAATTTCTCGGAGAATGTGCTGGGTATCTATTACAGACGCAAAAACATCCACGGTGAATGGTGCGGCGGTGCCATGTACTACTTAAGGGACGGTCTCGGAAACAAGAATAATTTCCGGACCATCGGTGTCGTGCTGGCTGTGCTGTTCTCGGCCTTCTGCGTGATCGCTTCCTTCGGCATCGGCAACATGAGCCAGGTCAATTCGATCGCCGCGAATATGAAAAATGCCTTTTCGCTGCCGCCCCTTGCAGTGGGCATCGTGCTTATGCTCATAGCCGGCCTGGTGATCGTGGGCGGTATTAAGAGGATCGCTTCCGTTACCGAAAAGCTGGTTCCGTTCATGGCGATCGCATATGTAGTCGGCGCGCTGGTGATCGTGATCTGCAATGCAGGCCAGATCGGCCCGGTCTTTGCATCCATCTTCAAAGGTGCATTCGGCATGAAGGCTGTCGGCGGCGGCATCGTGGGAAGCGGCGTGGCGATGGCTGTCCAGTGGGGTATGAAGAGAGGCGTGTTCTCCAACGAGG
>DGTA01000143.1:0-1879 GCA_002394165.1 Lachnospiraceae bacterium UBA4348
TCTCGCGGTTGAATTTCTTGAGCGCCTCCAGGACCAGTGCCTTGGCGCCTACATCAATACCGCGGGTCGGTTCCGATACGAAGAGCATCCTGGGCTCCAGGGCGAACGCCTTGGCAAGGCAGACCTTCTGCTGATTGCCGCCCGACAGCTCTCTCGCGTTCTGTTTCGAGCTCGTGCACTTGATCTTGAGCTCGTCGATATATTTCTCGGTGACCTCTCGGATCGCCTTCTCATCTCTCCACTTGATGAGACCGCCCAGATACTTCGTCAGGAACTTATTCTGGATCTGCATCGCGGGGAAAGCAACATTCCATTCCAGAGACTCGTCCAGAAGAAGGCCCACGCCTCTTCTGTCCTCCGAGACAAAGGCAAAGGAAGAATCCAGGCACTTTCTGGGATTGTTGAGCGGGATCTCTTTCCCGTCAAACGTCACCTTGCCGCCGGCTTCATAAAGGCCCATGACTCCGTTCGGGATTCCGAGCTTGCCCTGTCCGGCCAGACCGCCGATTCCGAGGATCTCGCCCTCTTTGACTTCCAGATTTACATTGCGGACTGTCTCGCCGGGCATATCCACCCAGAGCTTTTCGATATTGAGAATCGTCCTGGCATTTGAGAAGTCGCGGGACTTGACGGCTGTACCGCCGCCCTTTACATCGCGGCCGACCATCCAGTGCGTGATGTCCTCGACCGACGCCTCCTTCGCGGGAACTTCCTTCACGAGCACGCCGTCGCGCATAACTGCGACCTTATTGCACACCGACAGGATCTCATGCAGTCTGTGCGTGATGAAGATGACCGTGATGCCCCTCTCCGACATGCCGCGGATCGAATCCAGGAGCGCTTCCGCTTCTTTCTCGGTAAGGACTGCCGTGGGTTCATCCAGGATCAGGATTCTGAGCTGATCCTTGGACAATTCTCTCGCGATCTCCGTGAACTGCTTGTGACCTACGGGCATGCTGTTGATCATCATATGCTGATCGATCGAGACGCCCATGATCTCAATGGCTTTTCTGGCCCTCTCGTCCATTTCCTTTCGGTCCAGCGTATCCAGCCTGTCCCCGAATACTTCCGAGACCAGATTCCCCTTTTTCGGCTCGCGGTTGAGCAGAATGTTCTCCGTCGCGTCAAAGCCCGGGATCAGGGAGAACTCCTGATGGACCATGCCGATGCCTGCCGCGATCGCTTCAAAGGGCGACGAAAACGACACCTTCTTGCCGTCGATCAAAATATCGCCGCCATAGCCGCCGGTCGACGATATATCCGAGGCACCGAAGAGGATCTTCATAAGCGTTGACTTTCCTGCTCCGTTTTCCCCGCACAGACCCAGCACATCGCCTTCATTCAGCTTGAGATTGATGTCTGTCAGCACCTGGTTGCCAAAAAAGTCTTTTTTGATATTCCGCATCTCCAGAAGCGGGACTCTTTCGTTGTTCATTGCCAATGCCTTCCTAATTTGCGCTATTACAGTTACACTTCACACCCGCTGCTCCGGCGGGTATCTTTTTCCCCGGACATAAGCATAAAGATGAGGAGAAGCCGGGCTCCTCCTCATCTCACCGATTCATTCCGTTGACGGCTGATAGGGGACTCCCTTCTGCCGGCAATGAAGGCCGCCCGAAAATTCAAATTATTTCACGGTGAAATACTTCTCGGGAACCTCAACCTTTGTGGACCCCATGTAGTGACCGGGATCACCCATGATGTAAGTATCCTGATAGATAAGGAAAGTATTGTCAGACTTAACGCCTGTGTCAACATTGGTGTAGTTGGAGCCGTTCCACTCAGCGCCGGGTGAGAATACGCCGTAAGCTGCGGAAATCGCATCGATATCATTGAGCTCGCTCGTACCAAGGATGACATTTCTTGCATGCTCAGCAAG
>DGTA01000143.1:1942-3701 GCA_002394165.1 Lachnospiraceae bacterium UBA4348
CCTGCGGAAACAGTGTAGCCATAGGAATATGCCCATGTACCGAATCTGCCGGCGCCGCCCTTCTCGACAACCGCTGCCTCAACCTTTGCAAGGATCTTCTGGAAATCGCCCGCCTCAGCAGTCAGATCGATGCCGAGAGCTCCGGGATAGCCCATAAGAGGAGACGGAAGGTCAGCTTCGATGAAGTATCCGCCGTGCTCGAGGAGCATCTTCAGCAGAGGCTCTGTGTGAGCGTCGTTTGTGCAGAAGTAAGCGGAGTTCGTGCCGTACTTCTCGATCCACTCCGGAACATGCTCAAGAATGTAAGCCTGCGCGCCGGGAACGCCGACATCGGTTGTCGGGTCGGGAGCGGTCTCCATCTCGAACTTCATGCCGAACTCTTTGCATGCCTCTTTCATGATCGCGACGCGGCGGCTCATGGTCTCATAGGACATGTGACGAGGGAAGGAGATGTGTACGAATGTATCGCAGCCCAGCTCGTGTGCTGTGCGGATCATCAGATAGCCGCGAGCCACGAAGTCGTTGTTGACGACGAGGTCTGCTGCGGAACCGATCTCGGGAAGATCCTCGTGGGACTCACCTGCGATGCAGATGATGTCAGGTCTCTTCTCCTTGATGCGGCGGAACGCCTCAGTAGTTCCGGGAACTGCCTGGTTGACAATGATCGCCTTCATCTTGGGATCATCGGACAGGTTCACGATCGTCTGGATCGTGGTCTCCTGCTCCTCGGTGAAGTTGTCGGGATAGATTGCCAGGGTGACATTCTCTTCGCCGTACTTCGCCTGGAAAGCTTCCGCGCCGCGTCTGTCGTCCTCAGACTGGGAGACAGAACCGGTAACGATACCGATGTGGAAATCTTCGCCGGCCGCTTCTGCTTCAGCGCCTTCTGCAGGAGCCTCAGCGTTTTCTGCGGGAGCCTCAGCGTTTTCTGCGGGAGCCTCAGTCTCTTCCTTCGCATCGGTGCTCTCAATCGTAGCACCGCCGCTTCCGCCGCAAGCTGCCAGCGAGAAAGCCATAACTGCGCCAAGTATGATGCTCATGATTCTCTTTTTCATAACTTCCTCCTTAAGTTAAAAGATTTTGAACACGACTCTATTATACATTTACGCGCCGCATTGGTCAAACTTCAACGTGTTAAATTTTATCATTTTTTGATAAATATTATCAAATTTCATAACATATTTGACTAAATTTGGAATATCATATATAAAAGTTTTAGTTCAAAATTTACAGGAGTACATTTATGAGTACTGACTACAGATTCGAGGATTCAATCTATTATCTGAGACTGTTTTTTGCAGAAGTTCAGCCCGAGACATACGGCAAGAACAGGCAGCCGGCAGAAAGGGGCACCTGAGCAGGCAGGAGCGCCCGGGCACGCAGGTGCGGCATCCGCTCGCAGAAAGTGTGAATCGGAAGCGTCACTTATGTTAACCGCCAAAGCTCTCGAGTTCTATCTCGGCAGCAAGCCTTCTCCGGAAGTGCTCGCCGGCCTTAATCGCACGCCGGAGGGAAAGCCCTATTTCCCGAACTATCCCGATTTTCACTATAATATCTCCCATTCCGGCAGATATGCAGTCTGCGGTATGATCTGCGGCGGCACAGAGCCGCAGCCGGTCGGCATTGATCTGCAGGAAATTCCATCGGATTCCGGAAAAGCGCTGAGAATCGCGGATCATTTCTTCTCTGACAGGGAGAAAGAGTCTCTGCATTCACTTGTGGACCGAGGCGATGTTTCAACCGCACTTCTTCTCTTCTG
>DGTA01000149.1 GCA_002394165.1 Lachnospiraceae bacterium UBA4348
TGTGAAGCCCGGACTTTCCTCGTGTGATTGCTCACCCGCGGCCATCCATCCCACTTGCCGCATCATTATATCACACATCAAAGCAGCTGCCACCAATAAATTCACGCAGAAGCGAATTTGTCGGGATCGCCTCGGGAGGAATGGGGACAAAGTAATCAAGGAACTTGAGCAGCCGGTTCGCCTGCAGATAAGCAGGTGAATCCTCGGAGATGCCGTACAGCAGCGGTTCCACGTAGATCTTCAGCACGGAGAGCTCATAGATCAGCGCCGAGTTGAACATCACATCCGCGTTCTCCTGGTTCGTGAAAATATGGCTTTCCTCTCCTCTTCTCACCGACGGCCACATCTTGATGGTATCCTCCGCGGAGGTTCCCCTTGTGCGGGCGTCGCGGACAATCCTCCGGATCAGGCGCCCGTCCGTGGTCGAGATACGGTTGTGCATGTCGGCGCTGAGCTGGGTGAGCGCGCTGATGTAGACCTTATATTTTGACTCCGCCGGAAGGGCGAAGGTCAGCTTCTCGTTCAGGCCGTGGATGCCCTCGATCACCAGGATATCTTCAGGATCGAGTTTGAGCTTGTTTCCTTTGTACTCCCGCTTTCCGACCCGGAAATTGAAGGTCGGCAGTTCGACCTCCTGACCGGAAAGGAGAGCCAGCATATCCTCGTTGAACTGATTGACGTCGATCGCCTCGAGGCACTCGAAATTGTAGCTGCCGTCCTCATTGAGCGGCGTGTCCTCACGGTTGACGAAATAGTCGTCCACCGCGATGGGATGCGGCTTTAATCCGTAGATGGAAAGCTGTGTGCTCAGGCGATGCGAGAAAGTCGTCTTTCCCGAGGAGGAAGGCCCTGCTATGAGGATGATCTTCCGTTCGGGATGAGCGGCGATCTCGGAAGCGATCCGGGATACCTGCATCTCGTGGTAGGCCTCCTGGGTGAGGATCAGGTCGTTGGAACGGCCTCCTACGATCCGCTCGTTGAGCTCACCGACATAGTCGATGTGCTGGAGACTGCCCCAGTTTTCGGCGTTGGCCTGTTCACGGAAAAGCTTCTCGTTGGGCGCAAAGGGCGGGATGGGCGCTTCAAGGCTTCCCATCGGATAGCGAAGAACAAATCCCTCCCCGTAGCGGACCAGCTCAAAATGATCAAGGCAGGCGGTGGAGTGAGCCATAAACCCGTAGAAGTAATCCGAATACCCGTCGATCTCGTACAGGTTCGTGCGACTGCTCATGCGGAAGCGAAGGAGCCGGACCTTGTCCTCCATGCCGCGCTCTTTGAACAGGCTGATCGCCTGGGCGGTGGGTACCGAGTACTTCCTGATAGGAAGATTTCTCTCACACAGCTCTTTCATCACACGACTGATCTGGCCAAGCAGCTCATCCGTGACCAGCTCTTTTTTGTTCATCACACAGTAAAGTCCCTGAGAGACGACAAAATCAACCTTCACAAAGTAGTCAGGCGCTCCGCCGGAGATCTCCCAGATAGCCCGAAGCATCAGCATCACGAGGCTTCTTCGCCATGAGGTGAACGCATCGCGGTCTTCCAGTGTCAGGAAATCCACCCTGGAACCGTCCTTGATCTTGTGATGCAGCTCGCGCAGCTTTCCGTTCTCCTTGGCCAGGATGATCTCATCCGGGTACCTGTCCTTAAAGATGCAGGCAGCATCCGCAAAAGAGACTCCCTCAGGAAGCCTCTGGAGCTCTCCCTTTACGTCAAACGTGATCCGGCTGTTTGTCTCTTCCATATCGTTGCCCTTTCTCTCCGTTTCCTCACCGGTGAAATAATCAAGTGCCTTTTTGTTTCTTTTTAATTCTGACAGCACCTGCTCCCGGCGCGTGCTGCCTCTGGCGCCCTTTGCCTCATCAAGCTGGGCGAGCACCCGATTAAAGAGTTCCTGCTCCCTTTTCAGGTACCGGTACAGCACCGGGCTTCGTTTTTTCAGGAGGCACGGGCCGTAATACAGCTGCTCGGGAGTAAGCCGGAGCCATTGCTTCTCCCGGCGGATCACCGAAACGAGCAGCGGCTCATTTCCGGCGTGCGTCACGAGCCTGTCGGACGGAGGCGGGACCATGACCTTCATGACGACATAGAATTTGCCGTCCTCCTCCACCATCACCTCGTCGGTAAATCCAAACCCTCTCTCCCACAGCCATTCCCGGACCCTGTCGGCGTCCGACTGCGGCGAAAGGATGAGCGTCTTCAACGTGTACAGCAGGCTTCCTGCCTCCTGCAGTATCTTCAGGATCAGCATGCCGCCCATCCCGGAGATGATCACGCAGTCCGCCTCCTTGGCGGCCAGTGCCTCCAGTCCGTTTGAAAGCCTTGTCGATATTTTGCCGTTCAGGCGATGGGCAGTGATATTTTCCCCGGCCCGCTCCAGGGGGCCCGGTTTTACATCCATCGCGATGACGAAGGGGCAGATAC
Source organism: Lachnospiraceae bacterium UBA4348 (assembly GCA_002394165.1). Classification (GTDB taxonomy): domain Bacteria; phylum Bacillota; class Clostridia; order Lachnospirales; family Lachnospiraceae; genus Merdiplasma. The sequence continues at coordinate 2,425 of DGTA01000149.1, forward strand.
CTCTCTCCACCAGCGCAATGGGAACATAGGCATGATCTGTTCCGACATCAGCCGCCGACATGCCCTTATCCACAAAAGCGGCGACTGCTTCGAGTCTTTTTGACAGTACCATCGGTCACCTCTCTTACAGCCTGATATCCAGATCGGATACCCGGCCCAGTTTCTTTTTCATTTCGATCATCCTCTGGAGAGCCCCCACATCACGGGCACTTTCCGCGACCGTCTTTTTGAGGGAATTCTCCATGATTCGGCTGATCGTCTCACGCATTGATTTTTTCAGTTCACGCTCGTCAACATCCGCATGGGGCGTGTTGAAAAGAGCCGCAGCCGCAGACTGCTGTGCGGGATCCTCAAACCGGTCTATGATCCGGACCGGTTCCGGTTTTCCCTCCTCCAGCTGCTGATAGAGCATTTCAGCGGCTTCGCGGTAAAACCCTTCCTCAAAATCCTGAGGAGTGACGAATTCCTTGAGTGATCCGTAGAAGGCCGGGTATTCGCAGAGCCACGTGAGCAGCAGGCGCTCAGATTCTTCAAGCGAGGTAGTCTTGCCGGCCTTTTCCCTCTCACGGTCCCTGGCCGCACTCACCGCGGGCGTCCTCACGCCCTTCATCAGCACGTTCCCGACCATCTTTTTAAGCGACTGGCTGCTGACATGGTACATGCCGGCTGCCGCCTCAATATAATTGTCCCGTTCCAGATCCTCCTCAAAGAGCGCGATCCGCTCGGCAACTGCCTTGAAAAACGCTGTCTTCGACTGGGGATCCTTCAGGTCATAGCCCTTCTCGATATTCTCAAGCTCAAAGAAAAAGCTTCCCCTGGCCTGGTCAATCCTCTCCTGGAAAGCCTCGGTCCCGAGAGCTTTGATAAATTCATCGGGATCCTTGTAGGGAGAAAGATCGAGGATCCGGACGGGCAGGTCCGTCTCCTGCAGGATGCTGATGGCCCGAAGGGCCGCCTTGGTGCCGGCTTCATCCGAGTCATAGCTGAGGACTATATCGTCCGCGTACCGCTTGATCATCATCCCGTGCTGGCTGGTAAGCGATGTCCCCAGTGTGGCGACGGCGTTTGTGAAGCCGGCCTTGTGCATGGCGATCACGTCCATATAGCCTTCGCAGATGATCAGTGTCCTGGTGCGCGCCTTCCTGGCATAATTGAGCCCGTAAAGCGTGCGGCTCTTATTGAAGACGGGTGTCTCCGGCGAATTCAGATACTTGGGCTTGGCGTCTCCCATCACCCGGCCGCCGAAAGCGATCACCTTTCCCTGGACATCCATGATCGGGAACATGACCCGGTTCCAGAACTTGTCCTGCAGGCCGTGCCTTTCGTCCCCCACTCCCAGTCCGCTCGCCAGGATGAGGTCATCGGTGTAGCCTTTCTGGCGAAGATGCATGACCAGCTGATTGGAATAGCGTCCTGCAAAGCCAAGCCCGAAGTGGCGGATGGTCTCGTCGTCCAGCCCCCTTCCGGTCAGATAGTTCATGGCGTCCGTCCCCGCCGGGCTTTTTAAGAGCGCATAGTAAAAGACGGCAGCCTCCTTGTTGATCTCAAGGATCCTGCTCTTTAAGTTTCTTTCCTCCATGCGCTCCCGGGAGGAATCCTCCTCCGGCAGCGAGATGCCTGCTCTCTGAGCCAGAAAGCGGACAGCCTCGGGGAAGGTATAATTCTCGTACTGCATCACAAAGGCGATCACCGAACCTCCCGTGCCGCATCCGAAACAGTAAAAGATCTGTTTGGCCGGGCTCACGGAAAAGGAAGGTGACCGTTCCGAGTGAAACGGGCACAGGCCAAAGTAATTGGCTCCCTGCCTCTTCAGTTTAACATATGTCGAGATGACGCTGACGATTTCATTCGACGAGCGCACCTGATCGATCACTTCATCAGAATAATACATGTTCTCCCCCTGGCGGTCAGTCCCCCTGCCACGAAGTCGGGACAAACAGGTCCGTAAATGTACGGATGGCGAACTGGTCCGTCATGCCGGAGATATAGTCGCAGACGACTCTCTCCTTCTTTTCCCCGCGCTCGATGAGGCTGATAAACTCGCCCGACATCCTGCGGGGATGATCACAGAAATATTCATACATGCGCTGCAGCATTTCCACGGCCTTGGCTTCCTCGCCTTTGGCGGCCGGGTTCTTGTAGACGTTCTCGAACATGAAGCTGCGCAGTGCATGCATCTGCTTTTCCATCTCATCGGACATGGCGATCGTTTTCGTCCCCAGGCTGGTCCGGATCACATCGTGGATGAGCCTGTCGAGACGCTCTTTTGTATTAAAGCCGATCGCCTCCCGGAAACTTAAGGGAATGTCCTCCTCCTTGAGGATCCCCGCCCGCTCAGCATCGTCGATATCATGGTTGATATAGGCGATCTTGTCACAATACCTGACGATCATCCCCTCCAGCGTGTGG
>DGTA01000006.1:0-1992 GCA_002394165.1 Lachnospiraceae bacterium UBA4348
GAGGTGTCGATCACGCGGCTCCAGTCAAAGGAGAAGCCGACGCTGCGCATCTGGTTGGAGAACTTCTCGATATTTTTATCCGTGATGATACGGGGATGGGTGTTAGTCTTGATGGCATAGTTCTCGGTCGGCAGTCCGAAGGCGTCGTAGCCGATGGGGAAGAGGACATTGTAGCCCTGCATCCTGCGCTTTCTGGAAATGACCTCGATGCTGGAATAGGCCTTGATGTGGCCGACATGCATGCCCGCTCCGCTGGGATAGGGGAACTCGACCAGTCCGTAGAACTTGGGCTTGTCGCTGAAATCGACGGCCTTGAAAATGCCGGCGTCCTCCCACTTCTTCTGCCACTTGGGCTCAATCTTCTTAAAATCGTATCTCATTTTGGTGCTCCTTTACCGGGATATGTATAAAAAATCATTCGCAGCTGTACGGCAGATCAGAAGCACCCGGCAGGATCACCGGATCACCGTAAAAACCGGACAGATACAAACATTCCATATAATAATCCCGCAGACGCCTGTTCGTCAAGCGACTGCGGGATCTGCTGCGTTTATAATACTTTGCCGGCGTACCGCCGGTTCCTGTTTTTTTGTCAGTGATTCTGTCAACGATAGTTTCGGTTGCCGAAGTGGATGACCGCCGCAAAGCCGGGGCCGGTGTGGGCGCCGATCACAGGTCCCATGCCGCAGATCTGCACATTGGCGGCCGGATTGATCCTGAGGACTTCCGCGGCCAGCTTTTCGGCGCGCTCCCTGCAGTCGGCGTGTGCGATGATAACATCGCTCCCCAGGCTGTCATCGCGGGCTCCCTGATAGCATTCCAGCAGGTATTTCACCGCGCGGGGTACACCGCGCTGCTTGGATATGTTGACCAGCTTTCCCTCGTCATTGATCTTGAGGACCGGTTTGAGGTTGAGGACGTTGCCGGCCAGGGCCGCCGTCGCGGAGATCCGTCCGCCGCGCTTGAGGTAGACCAGGTCCTCCACCATGAACCAGTAGCAGACATTGAGGGCATTCTCCCGCAGGAAGGCGGCGTTTTCAGACAGGCTCTTCCCTGCCTCCCGGCCCCGGATGGCCAGCAGCAGGAGCAGGCCCATGCCGCCGGTCGCCCCCAGCGTGTCCACGCATTCGATCTGTATGTCGGGATAGTCATCCCGGACAAGCCCGGCTGCCGTCAGGGAGGACTGGTAGGTACTGCTGAGTCCGCTGGACAGGCACAGATACAGGATGTTTTTACCCTCTTCTGCCGCCGCGCGGAAGGTCTGCTCATAGGTGTAGGGCGTGATCTGGCTGGTCCCCGTCAGCGAACCGGCGCGCATTTTGTCATAGAAGACCTTCAGCTCCTCTTCTGTCTGCGGCCTGTCCATCATAAACCGGCCGTCGTCCACGGTGTATTCCATGGGGATGATCCGGATTCCGTTCTCCTCCAGATATTTCAGTTCAATATCGATCGATGAATCAATAAAAATCTCATATTCTGTCTGGCTGGCCAAGTTTTCCTCCCTCTCCAACCCCGGACACGGCGCCATCGTCAGACCATCGCGATCAGCACACCGTCGGATTTTTCTATAAAAGCTCTGATGGAGCTTGTTTAAAGTAACACATGTGTATTATTATACAAATGTATATGATGTTCAACAACAAGCTTTCACTCATTTGTGGCTTAGTTCCCACTTTCTATTTGATTTGTGGAAAAAAATACATATACCGCAGATGTTGTAGAAAAGCGGAAGCAACTGAGATCAAAAACGGGATACAGGAGCGCGGAAGCACGGAGAAATTCGTCGTTTGATCGGATATCGGTGAGAGGAGTTCGTAAACGCAGTATGTACAGAGAATTTGATTCAAATACTGAGCCAGGGATCATACAGACCGAAGAAAAGAAAAAGACCGGCACAGACCGGCGTGTCGCCCGGACCAAGCGGAGCGTCCGCATGGCCCTCATCAAGCTCCTTGCATCCAAGCCCCTGGGAGAGATCACTGTGACGGAGCT
>DGTA01000006.1:2159-2925 GCA_002394165.1 Lachnospiraceae bacterium UBA4348
ATCCACGACATTGATTTCCGGGAGATCAGCCGGGAACCCTCCGAGATCTTTCTGACCCTGGCCAGACTGATCGAAAAGGACCTGGAGTTCTATGCCAATGTCTTCGCGGCGGAGGGACAGGCATCCCTGCTCCAGAAGATCGTCGCGCCCCTCAAGCAGCAGCTCTGGATCAGCTTCTCCGATCAGATCGGCCCGGACAGGGGAGACCTGGCGGAATTTGAGTTTCTGCTGGAATATGCCGTCTCCGGTATGATCGCCGTCTACCAGAAGTGGTTCAACACAGGCAGGAAGCAGGACATCGAAGACCTCTCCAGGAAGCTCAGCGTCCTGACCTTCAACGGGATCAACGGGCTCAGCCTGCTGTGAGTCCACATGATGTGTCAAACAGCTTTGCTCTCCGGTCGTCTATTCAAGACTCGCTTTCGAGTCTTGCGCATGCCCGAAGGGCATGTAAACGGTTGCAACATCTTCCGCACATGCAAAGAATGTGCGGCCGCTTCCGTGCTGCATCCAAAAAACCGCCGCAGGCCTCTGTGATATGCCTGCGGCGGTTTTTATATGCAATACAGCAGATACGTGATCTTTCGGTGCGCTGTGACCGGATGCGATCACCTTTCTGGTCAGGAGACAGATCAGTCGTCCGCGCCCTCTTCCAGTGCAGCCTGGCGTGCAGCGACTTCCTTGGCCTGGACATCAGCGGGAGCCTGCTCATAGCGGGCAAACTCATACTCGTAGTCACCTCGGCCGCCGGTCATGGAGCGAAGGA
>DGTA01000114.1 GCA_002394165.1 Lachnospiraceae bacterium UBA4348
CGAAGCGGTTCGGCAGTCCGTTCTGTGTATGAAACCCGTGCCAGATGTAATTGAGCACGTTCATCGCAAAGCTCAGCAGCAGAAAACCTGCCAGGAAAAGCTTTCCCAGCCTCTCCCTGAGCCTGATCCTTGTATCAAGCAGGTAGAGGATCACCAGGCCGGCCACCACGCTTCCGCAGTAGACATTCAGGCCCACCTGCGAATCCGAGATGTTGATCGGGTGCTGATAGACGGCGTGGGACACCATCAGATCGATGAAATCCGTATAGAATTTGATCCTCGTCGGAAAACTGCTGCTGGACATGTTCTCCGCATAGCGCAGCGAAAGGTAGGCCGGCAGCAGCACCATGGAAGCCATCCCTCCGGCCATCAGGGAATGGCAGGCGAAGGTCACCAGCCGTGACAGCGCTTTTTTCAGGTCCATTCCGGCCGTCTGCATAAGGCAGATGACAAAATACAGGACACTGAAAAAGCAGAGCATAAAGCCGATGTAATAGTTGCACCAGAGTGCCCCGAAAAGAGCCAGGGTGTACATCACCGGACTTTTTCCCTTTACGATCTTCTCGATCCCCATCATGATCAGCGGCAGCAGGGCAACACTGTCGAGCCACATTAAGTTGAAGTAATAACCGGTCATGAAATTGCCCATGGCGAGCATGGATCCGAATACGATCGGCGAGAGGCCGGCCGAGGGATTGCGCCTGTGCAGATACCAGGAAAAGATGCCACCGCACAGGCCGATCTTGAACAGGATCAGGAAATCCATGAAATCGCAGACGTGGCCCACAGGAACGAGCGCGATCAGGAAATTGAGCGGACTGGCCAGATAATATGCGTAGGTCGCCCAGAAATCAAAGCCGAAGCCTCCCGAGAAGGAATAGAACAGGCTCTGGTGATGGACAAGCTTCTCGTGAAAATCGGTGTAAAACGGCAGGTACTGATGGATTGAATCGATGATCAGCACCGTGCCGTCCCCGAAGGGCCACACCTCGATCACCATATAACTGATCAGCACGAAGAGGGCCGGTATGATCATGCCGGCGGCAAAATAAAACCACGATCCCCTGTTACGGGTAAATTTCAGAATCCGGTTCATAGTTCTCCTACAAGTCTTTTTCCAGGTCCGCGTCGATCACCCTCTCAAGGGCAAACGAATAGAGCAGGCACGCGTCGGCCTTCTTTCCCGTCAGCCGTTCCAGAGCTTTTTTATAGAGTGCCATCTGCACACGGTAGAACCTGGCAAGGTATTGCTCATCCCCCATGGGGACTTTGTCTGTTTTGTAATCCAGCAGGGTGAAACGATCGTCTTCCTCATACCAGGCATCGATGATGCCCTGTACCAGCACGGACTGACCGGCGGGCCAGGAAGGATCCACCTCGTCTGCCCCGACGGCGATCACAAAGGGAGTCTCCCGGTGCAGCTGTCCGCGGCGGGCAGCCGCCCTCATCTGAGCGGCCAGATCCGTCTTCATAAAACCGCCGATACGCTCCGGGGAGATGTTCCCGATTTCATCCTCATGGATTTTACCACAATTCACCATGGTTTCCAACTGTCTTTCCACCGGCTCGTCCGACGTGAAATCGTACAGTTCCATCACTCTGTGGTAGAGTGTTCCGAGGGCGGCGCCGCCCGCCCCGCCTTCTCTTTGGGGCCTTGGAACGCCGACCATCAGCGACGGATCGTCCAGCGCTTCTTTATAAAGCTCCAAGAACTGTTCGTCCTCCATCTGCGCGTCCATGTCCGCATGCTTAAGATCGGACACCGAGACCTTGAGCGGTATGAACAGCTCTTCCTCCCCGGCGGAGCGCAGATCGATCTGCTCAAGCCTCTCTCTCATCGGCTCATCATAGACCTGCCCCGGGACAGTGGCGAAATCCTCCTCGGTAAGCCTCTCTTTTTCATCGCCTCTCTCCCCCGCCGCCTCCGGACTCACCTGGCGGATGGTGATCAGCGCTTCTTCTCCCGCCTCCATGCGCCTTATGATCACCGGAAGGATCAGGTCCAGGAAGCAGCCTGTCATCATCAGGTCGATCCGGCTCATCCTCCCGGCACCGGCCTCAAGCAGCGCCTCATATCTTTCAAGGTTTGCCTCGAGGGAAGTGATCTGCCCGCACAGGATGAGCTTTTCCCTGGCACGGGTCATGGCCACATAGAGGATGCGAAGCTCCTCTCCCATGTCCTCCAGGCGGATACGCTGCGAGATGAAGGATCGCATCAGCGACCGGACCCGTATCCTCCTCTCGGGATCGATCAGGTCACAGGCGGCCCCCAGGTCCGGATGCAGGACCAGTCTGTCCTGGCTGTCCCTCCGGTTGAAGCGGCGTCCGAGGCCGGAGACGATCACGACCGGAAACTCCAGTCCCTTGCTTTTGTGGATGCTCATGATCCTCACGGTATCCTCACCGGATTCGAGGGTTCCCGCCTCGGCATAATCCACCTCATACCGCTGCAGTTTTTCGATATAGCGGACGAAATTGAAAAGGCCCCGGTAGCTGCTCTGCTCGTAGTTCTCCGCCAGCAGGGCGAGCATCTCCAGATTGGCGGTCCTGGCCGCTCCGGCGCTCATCGCGGCTGCGCAGTCCAGGTATCCGGTCCGGTCCAGGATCCTCCGGATCAGCTCATGGATGGGCGTAAACGGCACCATGCGCCGAAGCTCACCGATCATCTTCAGGAAAGAAGTTATCTTTTCGCCGAGCGGAGCCGGCAGCTGCGCACTGACAAGGGCGGTGTACAGGTCTCCCTCCGGGCAGCTGATCCTCACCTGCGCCAGCTCCTCGTCCGTAAACCCTCCCATCGGGGAGACGAGCACGCAGTACAGGGGGAAATCCTGATGGGGATTGTCGAGCACGCTCAGCATGGAGAGCGCCGCGCGCACCTCGGGCGCCGAGAAATATCCGGTGCCGGTCTCGATCCTGGCCGGAATGCCCCGGTCGGTCAGAGCCCTGACAAACACATCTCCCCGGCCCGAGACCGAGCGCATCAGTATCACGATATCCCTGTACGCGGCCGGCCGGTACTCTCCCAGCTCTTTATCCCACACCGGGAGGCGGCCTGCTGTTTTTTCGATCTTGTCCGCCACAGCGGCAGCCTCCGCCTCGGCAGCGGACATATCCTCCCCGATCAGGCTGCTGCCGTTTTCATCCTTTGTCTCGATCAGGATCAGCTCCGGCTCGTATTCCTCTTCGCTGACCCCCTCCGGATAGGACGCCCCGCACCGCAGGGCGGCGTTTTCGTCGTAATCGACGCCGCCCGCGTCCCTGAACATGATCTTTTCAAAGACGGCGTTCACCAGGTCAAGCACCTGGCGGCGGCTGCGGAAATTCTTTGTCAGGTCGATGACCCGCTCCGGCCCTTCATCCTTCGTAAACCGTGCGTACTTCTCCATAAAAAGCTGCGGTCTGGCCTGACGGAAGCGGTAGATGCTCTGTTTGACATCGCCCACCATAAAGCGGTCGCGTCCCACGTCGCCATCCTTTGAGATCGCTTTCAGGATCATCTCCTGGACGAAGTTGCTGTCCTGGTACTCGTCGACCATCACCTCGCTGAAAAGGCGGCGGTACTCCATGGCCGTCTCGGTCGGCTCCGGCTCCTCTTCGCTCCTGACCAGGATCTGAAGCGCAAAGTGCTCGATATCAGAGAAATCCACGATCCCGCGGCTTCGTTTCTCCCGGCTGAAGGCTTCTTCAAACCGGTCGGTGAGCCTGGTCAGCGCCTTGATCATATCCTCGCTTTTGCGGCACACTTCAAGCGCCTCGGACGGTTCCCAGGCGAAATAATTCTCATACAGGGAGTTGATGCTCTTTTTGACCAGTTCCCGCACCGCCTTCACCCGGGCGAGTTTGGCCGGATCGACGCTCTCTTTTCTCTTTCCTCCCGGTGACCGCTTCCATGCGGGCCCGCCGCGCAGAGCGGCCGCGTAGTCCTTGTAGGTCCGGCAGGCCGAAAGATCGTCGAGCAGGCGCAGGTCATCCGTCAGGACACCGATGTAGACCTCAGGGCCGTCCGGCTCGGCGCAGATCCTGAGGGCGTTTTCCACCCTCTTTCTCATGTCGGCCGTGATCATTCCCGCGTCCTCTAACAGCTCCTTCATCCAGGAGCTCGCCCACAACTCCTCCTCATCCGCGAAGATCCCGTCTTTGAGGCATTTGCCGCGCCAGCTGGCGGGATACGGGTGCGCCATCGAGAACTCATAGAAGCGCTCGATCATCTCGATGATCCCCGCATCCGTCTTTCCGGACGCAAAGATCCGGGTAAAACGGATCACATCCGGATCGGCCTCCTGATAGGCCTGCTCCATCACTTCGTCAAGTATGTCCTGGCGGAGCAGCCGGATCTCGCCCTCGTCCGCCACACGGAAAGCGGGGTCGAGGTCGATCTCATGGAAATGGTTTCTGACCACGTCCATGCAGAAGCTGTCGATGGTCGTGATCTTCGCATGCGAAGCCAGGGCCTCCTGCCGCTGCAGGCGGTGGTTTCCCGGATCTTCTTTAAGCGCCTTTTCAAGCGCGCTGCGGATCCTCTCCTTCATCTCACCGGCTGCCGCCCTGGTGAAGGTGACCACCAGCAGGCGGTCGATATCCACTGCCTGTTCCGGGTCAGTGACCATGCGCACGATCCGCTCAACCAGAACAGCGGTCTTACCCGATCCTGCCGCTGCGGAGACGAGAAGATCACAGTTCCTGGTCCCGATTACTTTATTCTGCTGCTCTGTCCAGGCTGTCATCTTTCTTCACCCCCGTTTCTGTGAATATTCTTGTCCAGAATTCCTGCTTTGACATGGACGGCAGCTGCCGCATCGCACTGTCCGGAAGCTTCGGATCAAATCCGCAGTATCCGGAAAACGGACAGTATTCGCAGGCTGCCCTCGCCCCATTCCGGCAGGGCTTTTTATCTACATTTCCTTCCAGGATCCCGTCCGCCAGGTCCAGGATCCTGCCTCTCACAAACCCAAGCAGACGGTCCATCGCCTCGGGCGGGGCACACTTTGATGCGGCGCTCAGGCTTCCGTCTTTTTTGCGTCCGGCCGGGATGACGCTGGAATTTCCGTTCATCATCCGGTCAAGGGCATTGATCACTGTTTCGGACTCTACGAACAGCCCGTCGGGTCGAAGCTCCCGAAGCAGCTTTCCGTCGATCTCCTCATCCGCCTCACCGCTTCCGGCATCCACCACCGGATCCTGGATATAGGCATAGAACATGGCCCCGGGCAGCACTTCCCTGCCGGGAGAGCGTCGTTTTTCCATCTGTATGGCGGCGTCCATATAGACCGCCAGCTGGAGCTTGAGTCCGAAGAAGAGCTCCCCAAAGTCCAGTCCCGTTGAACCGGATTTGTAATCGACCACCTTTACATAGCGTTTTCCTTCGTTCTCCCAGATATCAACGCGGTCGATCCGCCCGTTCAGGGACACTTTTATTTTTCCCCGTTCTATTGAGGCTTTGAATCGGCGCTCGAAAAGAGCCGGCTCGAACTCTCCTGCCTTCACCTGCTCGACCAGCGCCCACACGGTGCGCCTGGCGATGCGCCGGATCCGGTCAGACAGCTGCTCATTCCTTGCGCTTTCTCGGAAGATCCCGCGCCGGCACTGTTCAATGGCCTGATCCACGCATGTATCCAGGATCTCCTCCTGCTTTGCTCGGTCCGCCTCCCGCCACGGGATGCCGTTTTCCTCCAGTCTGGCGGAAAAAAGCTGCAGCGCCTGGTGAAAGACACTTCCCATATCCGCCGCTGTCACTTCTCTCACTTCGCGCTCGCGAAGGCGCAGCCCGTAATCCAGGAAATGCCTGGAAGCGCACTCCGCGTAGGATTCGAGCCTTGTCACGCTTCCCTCGAGTTCTTCCCCGTAAAGGGCTTTTGCCAGCCCCGGACTGATGGTCCCATGGCCCGCTCTTTTGCAGGCGGCTCTCACCAGGGTATCCGCCTCGCGTTCCCAGCCGTCTTTTCTCAGCCCTGCGAGCAGTTCCAGGGCTTCCCCGCGCCTGTCCTCATCGCGCAGCAGCCCGGCCAGGTAGTCCTGGGCCGTCTGCCACGAGACGATCTCCTCAAGATCCCTTCCGGGCTCCGGCTCGGTAAGATCCGGCGCTTCCGGGAACATTTCCCGGATCAGCCCGATCATGTAGGAGGGCCTTAATACCTTTCCGTCTCCGGTGCTTGTACTGCGGAAGACGTGAAGTGCCCGCGACGGCTTGGTCAGACAAAGGTAAAGATAAAATCGCTGTATATAGCTGTTCTCCCTCTCCCCCGGCGCCAGCTCGATCCCGGCGCTGGTCAGGTACAGCCTGTCCAGCTCGGACATGATCCCGCCGCCGGAATCGGAGACCGGCACCCATCCGTCGTTCATGCCCAGGAAGATCAGCACCTTTACATGCTCCAGGCGGCTCCTCTGCAGGTCGCCCACCTGCACCCGGCTTCGGCTGGGCGGAATGATGCCCACCCTGGCCTCGGTAAACCCGGCATCCATGATCTGGATGAACTCGCTCTGTTTTACGTTCTCTTCTTCGAGCAGCAGCTTGGCCTCCGCCAGAAGCTTCATGACCGTCTCGTAGATCTGCAGGTATTCCTGCGCCCGGTCCGGGAAGCCTTCACTCCTAAGCCGCTCTGCCTCCTCTTCCAGCTGCTGCTGTACCTCAAACGCTGTGAGCAGGTTCTCCAGGGCTTTCGCATAATCACTCACTTTTGCACGCGGAGCCTGGAACAGCTCCAGGAACGGAGAGAGTTTTTCCATGATCATGCTTCTGGTCTGCTCCAGGCCGGCGGCGCTTTCATCGTCCGTGCCGTCCGGGAACGAAGTCCACTCCCTCATCCAGGCCGCCTTTGAGCTGATCCCCATCGCCAGCACATAGTTCTCCGCCAGGTCGATCCGCTCATCCTCGATTCCCGTAAAGCCGGTCCTCAGGAAACGGAATGTGCTCTCATAGGAAAAGTGCGCCGCTGCCATCTCCATCGCTCCGCGCACGAACTCCAGGCACGGATTGAACATCAGGTCCAGCTTCCGGTCAATGAAGACCGGGATGTGATACATGGAAAAATAACGCCGGATCTGGTTCTGGTAGGAGGGCATGTCCCCCACGATCAGCGCGATATCATCATAATCATACTTTTCTTCATCGACAAGTTTCCGCACCAGCACGGCGGCCCGGGCCGCTTCCCTTGCCGGGAAGGCTGCCCTGTGAAGGACGATCTGCTGCTGCCCTGTTTCACCGTCCTGACCGGCCGGATCAAAGGCGGCCTCCCCGGGACGGAACAGGTTCTTCTCCAGATGGCCCAGCTCGCTGCCGGGTTCAAACCGCCTGCCCTCACTTTCCATGACCACTGGGTCAAGGATCTCCACACCCTCCTGCGCTGCGATCCTCATCAGAGAAGCGATGGTTTTTTTGCTCAGGGCGAACAGCTCGTGCTCGGCCGCCGGGCGAAGAGGATCCTCCCCGGCACCGATCGTCACGGTGATGAACACATCGCTGCAAACCTTCATCAGCGCGCGCAGCACGTTCATCTGGATAGGGGTGAACCCGGTAAAACCGTCCATCACGATCGTGGACTTTTTCAGCAGGTCACTTCCCGGCGCACAGTACGCCAGTTTTTCCAGGAGCCCCTCTCCGGTAAACAGATTGTCCGACAGATACTCCCCGAACGCCTCCTGCAGGATCTTCAGATCCTTCAGCTTAAACTGCAGCGCGGGCCTGGAAGCGGTCAGACCGATCATCTCCTCCAGGCGGTCCCCGTCGATCCGGTACTGCGCAAACTCCGAGAGCGCACTCTTAACCTCCGCCACATATCCGCTCCGGTCCAGCTTCCTTCCCAGGATGCCCAGCTCATCCTTCCTCTCGATCGCGATCCGCCTCAGGATCAGCGACTTGCCCGTCTCCGTAAGGATCCTGGCATTCTCCTGCCCGGCCTCCTCCAGGATCCGGTGCGCCAGCCGGTTAAAACTGAGCACATCGATATTCAGGATGCCCTTATTCTCCTGCTCCATCACCAGATCTAGCTGGGTGCGCATCGTAAACTGCTCCGGCACCAGGAAGATATAATTCCTGTCCGGATGCATCCGCGACAATTTCGAAATAAAAGCCCTGGCGTACGTGCTCTTGCCCGAGCCCGAGCCGCCCAGAAACAACTGAAGACCCATACAAATCTCCTTTAACGCGTTAATTTACGAAAAGGGTCTGACCCTTTTTTGTACGTTGAAGTGCGAAAAGGGTCAGACCCCTTTTTTAACGATCACTTTTAAAAAAGCCGGCACGTATGCGGCGCCGGCTGTGAGTTATTTTCTGTTTGCTGCTTTCACCGCTGCTTTTTGACTGCCCTCAGTACAGCTGGTATCCGTTGGGATTGAGGCTGTATTCCTGCATTTTCAGCAGTTCGATGTTCGCGCTCTCCCATTCGTTGAACACGCTGCCGGAAAATGAGGCTGCCGGGATGGTGCCGTAATACCAGGATTTGGAGCCGAAGTAATCGCGCAGCTCCTGGGAGCGGAAGATGTAGCCCCTCCTGGCGTAGATCTCATTGCGGGCGTAGCACAGCATCTGCAGGGAAAGTGAGGATATCTCTTCAGCGGAAAGATAGCGGGTATTGCTGTCGCGGAAGATATATTCGTCATCAGAGACGGCTTCCCTCGATTCCTGCGAAGGAGCGCGGTAAGACCCGATCTCACTGAAGCTGTATCCGGGCTGGTCGAGAGCATAGCCGCCGTCGGCGCGGGAGTACTCCGCCTCCTCGAGCAGCGCGGCGTTGCTGTATTCGATCTCATTGAGAACATCTTCAGAAAACTGCTCAGGCGGAACGAAACCGTAGTACCAGTTTTTCTGGTCAAAATAGTTCTGCAGCTCGGATGAGTAAAAGAGTCTTCCGTGCCGGGCGTAGATCTCATTGCGGGCGTAGCACAGCTCCTGCAGGGACAGCATCGCCGCCTCATCCTGCGTAAGATAGCGCTCATCGCTGTCGTAGAAGATATAGCTGTCCGGATCCACATCGTATACGCTGTAGTCAGACTGCTGCGAAGCGATGTAATCGTAGATCTCCGAGTAGTCGTAACTGCCGTCGGGCTCAAAAGGTCCCAGCGCATGCTCCCGGCTCATCAAAAGCTGCACGTTGGCCCGTTCGTAATCATTGAGCATGTCGTCCGTAAAGGTACCGGGCTCGTATACCGGAGAATACCAGTACTGCTGATCAAAAAAAGCCTGAAGCTCGTCTGAGAAAAAGGTGGCGCCGTAGCGCGCATAGATCTCATATCTCGCAAAGCAAAGCACCTTCGAGGACATATCGGCAATGGACTCCTCACTCAGGTAGGTAATGCCGCTGTCCTGGAGGATGTACCCGTACGCGGTATCCGCCAGCGCCGTCCGGGAATACAGGCCGGTCAAAAAAAGAGAGGCTGCCAGTGCGAACAAAAGAAAGGCCCGGCGCCAGAAAAGCCGCCCGATAACCGCAGGCCGATCGTTTTCCCTGTCAGGATATCCCATTGTTCACACCTCCTCTCCGACTCATAAATGATGTAACTATTTTAGCATTGCAGACGAAGTAAGAAAAGAGCAGGTGTTCGAAAAAATATGAAGATTTTTCTAAGAGAAGAAGCTGTCATGGCGTCGGCTTATCTGATAATAATATTGGCGCTGCATAACAGGAGCCGGACTACCCATTTACCCGGTCTCATTTGCAGTACTTCCGGATCATACTGTTGATCACGGCCAGATTGACAGGCATGTCTGCCGTCTCCATCGTGAGGATCAGATCAATGCCGGGATAGCCGGAATAACATTTTGCTGTCTGATTTCCGGCATCGCGGCATAGACTTTTTTGAGTGCATCCGGATCAAATCCGCGCAGGAAGCGGTCGATCACTTTCACCTGCGTTCCGGCAGCCTGAATGATCTGTGCGTCATACTTTTTCTGGATCAAGGCCACAGCCAGCCTTTTTTCTTTTGCCGGAATGTATTTTCCATTCGGATCTGAAGGCTCTTTCCTCAGGTAAAACTGAAAACCATTTCCGTGGCGAGCGATGCGTACCTGGCCTTCCGGTGCTTTCCGAAGACGCTTTTCCGCATTTCTTATGACGGCAGACAATTCCTTTTCCTGCTGCCGTAATTCTTCTATTATTCTCTCGATCAAACAGTTCCCTCCTTTTGAAAGTATATATTTTGGAGAATTTCAGTGAAAATAAGATTGGATTTCTTTACGCCTGACCGTCTTTAATTGAAGGACAAGCGTATAGATCATCGACTTGATTTTTCTATACGCCAACTTTAGATAGCGATTTTTTAAAGCAGCGTATATTTTTAAGAATTGTTTTCCCTATACGCCAGCATAAAGATGGGGATTCCTCAGACAGGCGTATATAATTAAGACTTGTTTTCTGTATACGCCTGCCTGATAAAACATACTTTTCAGGCAGGCGTATGGACATTAGATTTGTTTTTGAATATACGCCACTTTCTCAAAACAGTTTTCTAACCAGCGTATATTTCAGGCTTTCCGCTCACCGAACTCACCCGTTCATGATCTTCAGCTTCCCGTTCTCCAGTACCGCGGTGACCTCGGTCTTCGCTCTCCCGTCGCAGCTCCACACCGTGCGCTTCATCTCCACGCCTTCTTTGGGCGATCCCGCAAAAGCGGTCAGGTCTTTGAAGTAATCATATTCCGTATGAGTTTCATCCGCTCCCATCGGGATGAAAGTCCCGCTCTTTACAAACAGCGGCATGTGGAAATAGTCGTAGGTGCGGCGGTACCACCGGCCGCCCTCCAGCACCTCGCCGTCGAGCAGGTTCGTCCATTCGTAACCTGCGGGCAGGTAGAATTCCCCGATCCCCTGATCATTGAAGATCGGAGCGACCAGGAGGGCATCCCCCAGCATGTACTGAAGGTCCAGCGACCGGCATCCCGGATCATCCGGGAACTCGAAATACATCGGACGCATCAGCGGAGTGCCCTTCTCATGAGCTTCCACGGTGAGGGAATACAGATACGGCATAAGCCGGCATTTAAGGTTCACGAAGGTGCGCAGCACCTCACTCGATTCCTCGTCAAAGACCCAGGGCACACGGTAGGTATCCGATCCGTGCAGGCGGGAGTGCGACGAGAGAAGCCCGAACTGCACCCAGCGTTTGTACAGGTCCGGAGTGGCGGTCGCCTCAAAGCCGGAGATGTCGTGGCTCCAGTAGGCAAAACCGCTCGAGAGGAAGCTCAGGCCGCCCCTTAAGGTCTCCGCCATGCTGATATAGGTCGCCGAGCAGTCGCCGCCCCAGTGGACCGGGAACTGCTGGGATCCGGCCGTGGCTGACCTGGCAAAGAGGACAGCCTGTCCCTTGCCCTTGAACCGCTCGATCTCCTCAAAGACTGTCCGGTTGTAGAGCAAGGTATAATAGTTATGCATTGCTCTCGGATCCGAGCCGTCATGATAAACGACATCGATCGGGATCCGCTCGCCGAAGTCCGTCTTGATGCAGTCGACTCCGGCCTCCAAAAGGCTGCGGATCTTGCCTGCGAACCACTCCCTGGCTCTGGGATTGGTAAAGTCCACCAGCGCCATCCCGGGCTGCCAGTTATCCACCTGCTTGACGCCGTGTCCGTCGGCGCGCATAAGGAAATAGCCTTCTCTCCTGCCTTCCTCGAACATCTCATTGTCCTGGGCCACATAGGGATTGATCCAGGCACAGATCTTAAGCCCGCGCTCATGGTAGCGGCGCAGCATTCCCTTCACATCCGGGAACTGCTTCTCATCCCAGGTAAAATCACACCAGTGGAGGGCGCGCAGCCAGTAGCAGTCAAAGTGGAAAACGTCCAGCGGGATATTGCGTTTTTCCATGCCCTCGATCATCCCGGTCACAGTCTCCTCATCATAGCTGGGCTTAAAGGAGGTGGACAGCCACAGGCCGAAGCTCCAGGCCGGGATCCTCTCCGGCCGCCCGGTCAGCGCCGTGTAAGCCTCGATGATATCCGCCGGTTTTTCCCCGTAGAACAGGTGCCAGCGCAGCTGCTCGCCGGGTACGGTAAAGCTGACGCATTCCACCTTCTCGCTGGCGCATTCAAAAGAGACATGATCCGAGGAGTCGACAAAGATCCCGTAATGCTCGCTGGTCATATAGAACGGAATGTTCTTATAGGCGACGGTCGAAGCCGTGCCGCCGTCCTCCTGCCAGATCTCCACCGTCTGGCCGTTTTTGACAAACGGTGTGAACCGCTCACCGAAACCGTAGATGCACTCGTTCGGTTTCAGCGAAAGCTCCGTGAGCATGTACGGATCCCAGGTGCGCTGAAAATATCCGTCGCCGGCCCCGAAGGATACCGGCTTCTTATTCACGCGCAGGTATCCGGTATTGCGAAAACCCGATGAGGTGAGCAGCCTTCCGCCCGCCTCAAACCGGTAGGCGCAGGTTTTGCGGTCCACTGTCACCGTGATGTCGCCGGCCTTCATGACCGCCTCCTCGTCAGTGACCGTCACCTCCACCGGATCCGGATCCGTATTCAGTGCGAACCTCGGCTCCCCGGATTCATAGCCCATATCGTGATACAGCGTCACGGCGATATCATTATGCCCGGCGCTGACAAAATCGATGGTCAGCACCGTCAGGTCAAGCGCATCCGCCCTTGTCAGGATCGGCCTCTCGGGCGCAGTCACCCTCATGCCGTTCTCGATCGGTCTGACCGTGAAAGCCTGCGAGGCGAAAGAAGCCTTGACACTCTCCCGCTGCAGCCAGTAGCCTTCAGTATATTTCATATGCTCCTCCGTGGTATGACAGAGGGACGGCTCTGTGTCATCCGCTGATGACACAGAACCGTCCCCTGAACATCAAGTCATCTGTTGATTACTCAGTAGCTGCTTCAGCTGCCTCGACACCGTCGATGGTCGGCCAGGTCTCTTCGATCGCTGCGCAGGTAGCATCCTTGTCGGTGGTTCCGGCAATGTAATCCTGCATGATCTGACCGAAGGTCTGATGCCAGCCGTCTGTGGACAGGCAGATCGACAGATCGTAAGCACCTTTTTCAGCAACGTGGGCTGCGCCCTGGTTGATCACTTCAAAGGTGGACTCAGCATCGGAAACGATGGGCGGAACAACGCCGGCAACATCGTTGAACCAGCTCTGGCCGTACTCAGAGGTGTACCACCAGTTCACGAAATGAAGGACAGCATCCAGGTTCTCGGATTCGCTGGATACATGCAGAGCCTGGTCGGATCCGGTGATGACCTTGCACTGATCAGCGTTGTCAGTCACGGGATAGCCGTCAAATCCGATGTTCAGATCCGGGTTGATCGCGAGAACATCAGCCTCGATCCAGGCGCCCTGTCCGCAGACCATGGCAGCTTCGCCGTTGCCGAATGCAGCTTCTTCGCCGGCCAGATCGGTCTCAAGCGGCTTGTCATCGCCGTTGGCGACAGCCAGGTCGATGAAATCAAAGAAGTTGTTGTAAAGCTCCGGATAATCGGAAACCTTAGCTTCGCCTTTCTCGAATTTCGAGATCAGCTCTGCGGTGGTGATGCCGGCGCCTTCAGCAGCGGCATTAACGAAATGCTGAGCTACATGTTTGAACACCCACCACTCAGCAAAACCGGTCGTGAAGGGCCTGTAACCAGCAGCGGTGATCTTTTCGCAGGCATCGAGGAGTTCCTCGGTCGTCTGCGGGAAGGACTCAACGCCGGCCTCGGCAAAGATGTCCTTGTTGTAGACAACGCCGAAGTAGTTGCCCTTGATGGCAAGGCCGTAGCAGCCGGTTCCGTCCGTCGGGGACTGCATGGCAGCGGCAACGCCCGGATCCATGGCCTCAACGAGCGGCTGGCCGGTCAGGTCATAAGAATACTCTTTGTAGGTATCGATCTCCTTGCCGGAGGTGGAAGAAAAGATATCCGGAACCTCACCGGAATTCAATTTTGCTTTGAGCAGTGTCGGATAATCGTTCTGAGTGGTCTCATAGTTGATCGTCACATTCGGGGCGACCTCGCTGTAAGCGTCGATCAGCTCGGTGATCGCATCCGCATACTCGGGGCTGGCGATGAACATATAGATCTCGCCCTCATCTGCGGAATAGTCCACTTCCTCAGCGAAAGCACCAAAGCTCATCATTGCAGCGGTCATTGTTCCTGCAAGCAGGATCGACAACAGTTTTCTCTTCATGCTAAATTCCTCCTTTTTTAGCTGCATTACTGCTATTTATCCAAAGTCCCTTAAAAGTCAGAGACAGAGGGTACTGTAATAAAATCATCCTTTCACGGCGCCGGCAACAACACCTTCCACGATATACTTCTGCAGGAAGATGAAGACGATGATGGACGGGAGCACCGTCAGCACCATGGCGGTCATCGCGTACTGCCACTTCGTGTTCATCTGGCCCACGAACGTGTAGGAAGCCAGCACCAGCGTCTTGGTCTTGTTGGAGCTGTTGACCATCAGCAGCGGAAGCAGGAAGTCATTCCAGATCCACATCACGTCGATGACGATGACCGTGAAGGTAACCGGCTTTAAGAGCGGAAAGATGACGGAGATAAAACCGCGGAAGGTGGATGCCCCGTCGATCATGGCGCTCTCGTCAAGCTCCTTGGGGATGGTCTTCATAAAGTTGAAGAAAATGAAGGTTGCCATCGGGATGCCGAAGCCCCAGTACTGGATGCCCAGACCGACACGGCTCTGATCCAGGTGGATCACGTTCATCGCCTTGAGCAGCGTGATCATGATGGTCTGGAACGGGATCAGCATCGGAGTGATCAGCAGTGTGTGAACGATCTTTGTGTATGTGTTCCTCCTGCGGTCAAGGATGTAGGCCGCCAGCGAGGAGAAGACAACGATTCCAAGGATACCGATCACCGTGATCATCACATTGTTGATGAACAGGTTGAAATACTTGATCTTCTTGATCACGTAGGTGTAGTTCTCCATCGTCGGCGCCTTCGGGAGCGCGATCGGATCGGAAACGACCTCGCCGAAAGGCTTGAAGGAGTTCAGGAACATCAGAAACACCGGGTAGATGAACACCAGTGATACGATGGTCAGCGCGATCATGAGGATGACCGTATTGCGTTTTCTTCTCTTTGCCATTACAGATCAACCTCCTTCCGGCTCATCACCCGCAGGACGACCTGCGTGATCACGAGCACCGCAAAGAAGTACAGCATGGCCTCCGCAGAGCCAAGGCCGTACATGTTCTTGGTGAAGGCATCGTTGTAGATCTGGAGCGTCGCGGAGTAGGTGGACGTACCGGGCCCGCCCTTTGTCAGGGCCAGGATGATATCGAACACCTTCAGACCGTTGGTCAGCGACATAAAGATACAGGTCGTCATGGACGGACCAAGCAGCGGAAGCGTCACCCGGAAGAAGCTCTGCACTCCGGAAGCTCCGTCGACCGTTGCCGCCTCGAGCACCTCCTGCGGGACAGCCTGCAGGCCGGCAATGTAAAGCACGATATAAAAGCCGAGCGACTGCCATACGCCCACCAGCGTGACCGAGATAAAGGCAAGCTTGGGATCACCCAGCCAGCTGAAATTCCAGAACCCCCATCCCGTCAGCGAAAACAGCGATTTAAATCCGCTGGTGAAGATAAACTTCCAGATAAAGCCGACGATGGTCATGCTCATGATATACGGGATAAAGAAGAGGCTTCGGTACACATTGACCAGCGGGAACTTCTTGGTCAGCGCCACCGCCAGCGCCAGCGCGATCACGTTGGACATGATCACGAAAAGCAGCGTATAGCGCACCGTAAACCACAGCGAGCTTAAGAACTCGACCTTGCCGGTAAAGATCTCCCTGAAATTCTTCAGTCCGATAAACAGCGGTTCCTTGGCGATGCCGTTCCATTCGGTCAGCGAATAGTAACCGCTCATGACAAACGGGATATACATCACGATACAGACCAGAATGACCGCCGGTATCGTAAACAGGAAATTTTCGATGTACTCCCTCTTTTTCCTGTTGGATCTCATGTCAGCCGCATCCTCCTTTGCAGTCGTTTTTGGGCACAATGCTATAAAAAGCAGTTTCCAACGCCATTATTATGAAACCTGTTGACGAAGATGTCAAGAATGTTTCTCGTTAAAATATCTAAATTGGAGCAGTTAATTCTGGTGAATAGAGACAAGACATTATATAATAAACACAGACTGTTAAATCTGCTCTTCCGAGAAAGGAGTATGGAATGAAAATAAAAACGATCGAGGAAAACGGGCTTTACATCGTCTTTGGAGAGACGCCGTCCGGGCAGCTTAAACTCCTGCACTTCTCCTCCCTTCCCTGGGACGGAAAAATGCCTGATGCCATGTGGAAGGAAGAGCCCTTCTACCCCGTCATGGTCAAAGTGACCGGCGAAAATATGCCCCGTGAGATCCACGGCCCCAAGTACAGCTGCGTATCCCCCGGATACCGGCTGGTCCTGAGCTCCTTTGAAGATATGAGAAACGAGACAGGCCGCAGGCTCCTGATCACCCTCTCCGATCCCGAAACCGGACTCAGGGTCCTGCTCCACTGGCAGTTCTTTGACGGGATCCCCGTCATCCGCTGTTACACGCAGCTGATCAACGACGGTCCCCGTACGCTGACCGTCGAATACGTCTCCTCCTTTGCCCTGACCGGGCTCGGATGGCATGATGAAGCCATGAAGGTGCATGTTCCTTTTCATTCCTGGTGCCATGAGATGGCCTGGAAAGAGTTTTCCCTCTCCAACCTTGGCATGGAAAGGACACAGCCTGAGGGATACCGACGCAGTTCCCAGTACATCGATATCTCCAACACCGGGAACTGGTCAGCGAAAAAGTATCTTCCCATGGGAGCCCTGGAGGATACGCAGACAGGCACGGCCCTTTTCTGGCAGATCGAGCACAACGGCTCCTGGCACTGGGAGATCTCCGATCATGACGGTTACCTGTACCTGCAGCTTTCGGGTCCCACCGAGCACCAGTCCCACTGGTGGACGGACCTTCAGCCCGGAGGTGAATTCATTTCGGCAGCTGCCGCTGTCGGCGCAGGCACATTCCCGGACGGCGCCGGCGCTGCCCTGACCCGTTACCGCCGGCTGATCCGCCGCCCCAACGCAGACAATGAAGACCTTCCGGTCATCTTCAACGATTATATGAACTGCCTCTTCGGAGATCCGACCGCCGAAAAGGAATACCCGATGATCGATAAAGCCGCCCAGGCCGGATGTGAGTATTACGTGATCGATGCCGGCTGGTATGCCGACGGCGAGTGGTGGGACGGCGTCGGAGAATGGAAGGAAAGCACCCTGCGCTTTCCGGAGGGACTTCGACGCGTCACCGACTATATCCGGAGCAAAGGCATGATCCCCGGCTTATGGCTTGAGCTTGAGGTAATGGGCATCAACTGCCCGCTGGCCGACAAGCTGCCCGATGACTGGTTCTTCACCCGCCACGGCAGGCGCATCACTGACCGGAGCCGCTACCAGCTTGATTTCTCCAACCCCGAGGTGAGAAAATTTGCCGACAGTGTGATCGACAGGCTCGTCCGGGAATATGGCGCCGGATACATCAAAATGGATTACAATATCGAACCCGGCATCGGAACGACCACTCATACGCAGAGCGCCGGCGAGGGTCTGCTCCTCCACAGCCGCGCCTACCTTGACTGGCTTGGACGCACCTTCGAGCGTTATCCGGACCTCGTGATCGAGAACTGTTCCAGCGGCGGACTGCGCATGGACTATGCCATGCTCTCCCTCTACTCGCTCCAGTCGACCAGCGACAATGAGGACTACCGCTTCTATCCGGCGATCGCCGCCAATTCACCGCTGGCCCTGACGCCCGAGCAGGCCGCCGTCTGGTCCTATCCGCTCTCCGGCGGCGACGCGGAGGAATGCGTCTTCAACCTGGTCAGCGCCATCCTGCTCCGCATCCACCAGAGCGGTCATCTGGCCAGTCTCGACAAGGAACGGTTCGATCTGGTCAGCGAAGGGATCGCCTGCTACAAACAGATCCGTTCCCAGATAAAGGACGCCGTACCCTTCTGGCCGCTTGGCCTGGCCTCCTACTCCGACGAATGGGTGAGCCTGGGCCTGCACTGCAAAGACCGGGACCTGATCGCCGTCTGGCGCTGCGACACCGAAAAAGAAAGCATCGACCTTCCCCTTCCGGAAAAAACCGGACAGAAAGCCGATGCCAGGATCATCTTCCCGCACAATATGGGAGGCGAAGCCGCCTGGAATGCCGAGAGCGGCACCCTGCAGGTGAAGCTGCCGGCAAAATACAGCGCAAGGCTCATTCTTCTGACAGGGTTCTGACAGGGGAGGGTCTGTGTCATGATACGCTGACAAAGGGACAGTTCTCGAGCACACATTAGAAAAAGCACCACCCTGTTCCGCGGGGAACACTCCCGTTCTGGCCTCGCGCAGCGGTACATAAGGCTCGGGCTTCGCCCTCGCCAAGTACCGGCGCTGCGGCCACGTCCCCTTCGGAACAGGGTGGTACTTTTTTTCCTGTGAGAAGAAGAATGTCTCTCTGTCAGCGGCTGATGACACGGGGACAGTCCTTGGAAGAAATAGTATTAAACAACAAAGAACAGATTCAAAAGGATCTTCAGCCTAGGCCGCCGCGGCAGAAAATGCGAGCATAGCGACGCATTCGGAGCACTGTCTGAGCGTTCGTCAGAACGCGAGTTTGCGCAGAATGCGTCTGATAGGCGGCGCAGCATTTTCAACAGCGGCAACTGGCTGAAG
>DGTA01000033.1 GCA_002394165.1 Lachnospiraceae bacterium UBA4348
ACAGAACCGTCCCCTGTCAGATTCTGTCAGATTACTCCAGGTTGGCGTGCAGTGACATGATCTGGCTGTTGCCGGACTCGACGTTCATCTCTGAGAGCATCCGGATGATCATGGCATCGCCCAGGACCAGGACGCTCTGCTCGAAGGTGCTGCCGCCGGGCTGAACGCTGCCGGTCTCTTTTTCTGAGCGGCTGGTTTTGTTTTCCGGCGCCGGGATGGTCACGGTCAGGTCGGAGAGAGCGCCGATCGAGGAGTCGGGATGGATGGTGATCAGAGCCAGCCGGGCCCCGTGCTTTTTGGCTTTTTCCGCAACGACTTTAAGTGTTCCGGTCTCACCGCTTCCGCTGGCGATGATCAGAAGGTCACGGGCAGTGATCGCCGGGGTGACTGTCTCGCCGACGACATATACGGTCAGTCCCAGGTGCATCAGGCGCATGGCGAAGCCGCGGATCATCAGCAGGGACCGGCCCGCGCCGGCCACAAAGACCCGGTCGGCCCGGCGGATGGCGCCGATCAGCGCATCTGTCTGGGCGGGATTGACCTGAGAAAGCTTATCTTTTACTTCTTCAAGTATCCGGCATGAAATCTCAACCGCATTCATTTTTTCTGTCATGATTTTTCATTCCTCCTGTGCTGAGATCTTTTCTTTCATTTCAATGACGGCGCTTCGAACATCCGGTGCGTTATAGAGTGCTCCTCCGGCGATGATGATCCCGGGGTGGAGCGCTGCATAATCGGATACGGTCGACAGCTTTACGCCCCCGGCGACGGCGCATATGTCGGCAGGGATGACTTCCAGCAGCTGTTTGAGGTCTCCGTAGGGAGTGCGTCCGGTCTTCTGAACATCGAACGCAGTGTGAACGGCGATGTAATCCGCTCCCATTTCTTTAAGTTCAACAGCTCTGGCCTTGATGTCCGTGATGCTGAGCAGGTCGACCATCACCTTGCGGCCGCTCTCGTGGGCGGTACTGATCACGTCCTGTATGGTCTGGTCGGCAGCGATAGCGAGCACGGTGATGATATCGGCTCCGGCATCCACCGCGTACTGACATTCCAGGGCGCCGCCGTCCGCGATCTTGCTGTCGGAGAGGACGGTCAGGTCCGGGTATTTTTCCTTGATCATGCGTACGGCCGTCTGGCCTTCGCGGATGACCATGGGCGTCCCAATCTCCACGATGTCGATCACATCGGCGATCGGATCCACGATATCAAATATGTTCGAGCTGTTTGCATTGTCTATGGCGATCTGCAGCTTCATCTCTCCTCCTGTCCAGACATGCTGTCTATAATTGAATAAGGTCTTCGCAAGGAACCAGCATCTGCATGATCCGGTCGGTGTATGCGTCCGGGTGTGCCAGGAAATCGAAGGCCCCGGGGTTCTCACAGAAACTTTTGTAGACCGGCAGTCCTTCCCGGATCCCGAATTCCGGTTCATCCTTTACGGCCGCAAAACGGGCTTTCGGAAGTTCTTTGTAACGGTCATTGCAGCGGAAGCGGATCCCTTCCGGTGTGCGGCAGATATAGGCTCCCATGCCGTGGCAGTATCTGACCGGATCGTAATGGATGGGGCAGGGGACATAGGCCAGGTTAGAAAAAACCAGGGGACCTTCTCCGATATTGACGGAGCAGTGTCCGTAACCGGGCGGGACCAGAAGCGTCCTGCCCTCGGGGACCGTCACGAGGATCAGGTCATCCACCCTGACATTTTCAGGATCCTTATCATCGAAGTTCATCGATTTTTGAAGGACGTAGAGGGCTGTGCCCTTTACGACCTCATAGACCTCCGCGTAGGTGGTTGTCTTCTCCGGCGTCCATCCGTGATAGTGGCCGGAGGTTTTTTTGCACTCTCCGCCGATCAGGCCGGGCATCACGATGGTGATGTCATAGCGGTACTGATGTTCTTCAAGGAGCGCTTTATCCTTTTCGAAGGCTATATCGCGGTAAACATCGTAGAAAGGTTCACCGGCCTGGCTTTCAAGACTGCTCTCATCCATGAGCAGGCCTTTCATAGCCCCGGCTTCCTTGCGGGAATAGCCGCCCATCCGAAGCGAGCCGCCGGGAGTCATGATGTGGGAAGTTTCATCCAGAAACAGCGGAAGGCCGCTGTGCTTCAGCTCAATCATCGTTTTTTGTCCTCTCTTAGTGGAAATATGATCGTGTTTTCAGTATACTCTGAAAGAGCTTCCTTTGACAACCAAAGAACTATTTGTCTTCAAGGTTCATTTAAGGAAACCCTCCTATACTGACACCATCGAAAGAAACAAAACACAGGAGGAAAATACATCATGAGAAAAAAAGGATATGCTTTTATTATGACAGCAGCTATGCTGGCGGGAATTATGACAACTACGGGACTGGCTCAGAGCACGGACTCGAACAATACGGCTGTGAGTGAACAGCAGGTGCCCGGCGGCGATGAGAACGGAGAGAGGCCCGAGATGCCAGAGGGCCAGCCGCCTGAGTTTGACGGCGAGATGCCGGCGATGGACGGCAATGGCCAGCCGCCGGAGGGCGGCCCGGGGGAGATGAACGGACAGGGCGGCCCGGGAGAGATGAACGGACAGGGAGGCCCCGGCGGAATGCCGGGACAGGGCGGCCCGGGGTCCTCAGCTGATATTGAATACCATGCAGCCAATGAACTTTCCGGGGACAGCGAAGGAGAAACCTTCACATCGGAAACAGCTGATGAAAACTCGGTGATCGTGTCCGGAGAGACGGTTTCCATGACAGGTGCCCAGGTGACAAAAACCGGTGACTCCGACGGCGAGGATGCTGATTTTTACGGCGTCAACGCAGCCGTGCTGGCAAAGGACGGAGCAGATCTTACGGTTTCGGGCACGCAGATCACAACAGACGGCACGCACGCGAACGGCATTTTCTCCTACGGGGAGGGGACGGTCGTCAACGTCAGTGATACCGATATCGTTACGACCGGCAATAACTCCGGCGGCCTGATGACGACCGGCGGCGCCGCTATGAACGCAAGCTCAGTGACCATCGATACTTCCGGCAACTCTTCTGCGGCCATCCGAAGCGACAGGGGCGGCGGTGTTGTGACGGTGACAGAGAGTACTGCAGCTTCTCACGGAGTAGGTTCCCCGGCCATCTATTCAACGGCAGATATCACTGTGACCGATTCAACGCTGGAAGCCACGAATTCGGAAGCCGTGGTCATCGAAGGCGGAAACAGTGTAACGCTTGAAAATGTGGATATCACGGGAAATAATGCTTCCCTGAACGGACAGTCTACCGTGAACACGAATGTACTGATCTATCAGTCCATGTCGGGAGACGCCTCGGAAGGCAATTCCACTTTCACGATGACAGGCGGGAAAATGGTATCGAATATTGGCGATATGTTCCATGTAACAAATGTCACGACCACGATCAACCTTGAAAACGTAGAGTTTACCAGCTCGGACGGGGCGTTCCTGAGCGCAGCGGCCGACTCCTGGGGAAACAGCGGCAGCAACGGGGGACATGTCACTTTGAACCTGAAATCCCAGGCGATCGAGGGCGATATCGTGGTGGATGAGATCTCATCAGCCGCACTCAGCCTGACTGAAGGATCAAGCTTCACCGGCGCCGTGGACGGCCGGGGAACGGTGTCCGTAACACTCGATGAGACTTCTTCCTGGAAACTGACCGGGGACAGCAGCGTATCCGAGATCAGCGGCAATACGGAAAACATCGATCTCAACGGGTACACCCTCTATGTCAACGGGGAGGCATGGCAGTGATCTCACGGGGGATACCGAACTGCCCGGCGGTATTTTCAAAAGCATAGACGGCGCAGTTACCGATATATTTTGACCACCAGCTTCCGCCTGAATCCGGAGTCAGGTACTCAAGGGCACCTTTCATGGCGATAGCGTGGGTCGATATGAGGATATTTCCGGTGAGCGGCCGGATATCCTCGAGAAAACTTCCGGCGCGGGCGACAACGGCAGGCAGCGGTTCCATTCCTTCCGGCGCCGGATGACGGACAAAGTCCCGGAAGAAATGCATCAGTACGGGATCGGGGTCAGAAAGGTCCGCCCCTTCAAAGGGACCATAATCCATTTCAATGAGCCGGTCATCGACGACCGGCTCTTTTTCCGGTGCGACGATCCGGGCTGTCTGCACTGCCCGGATGAGCGGACTGGTAAAAACATGGGAAAAGGAGATGCCGGCCAGCAGTGAGGCCGCTGTCCGGGCCTGTCTGATCCCTTCCTCGTTGAGCGGGAAATCGCTGCGTCCCTGAAGAACATTCTTTTTGTTCAGTTCGGTTTTTCCGTGGCGGATGAGATAGATCAATGGTTTTCCTCCTGCTGTATGTACCCCGGCGGGGGTACGCTGCTGCTTTCCGGTCAATTATAACATTAATCGGGAGAACTGCCGAAGATATGATAGAATGAAAATGTCTGAGGGGCACAACTTTTACCGTTTCAGCAGGGAGGAGAGCCGTGAGAGAACAGGGGATTCAGGAAAAGTATCTTGAAATGATCGAGAAAGTCAACCGGGAAGGATTTTATAGACCGACATGGGATTCACTTTCAAAGGCGCCGGTCCCGGAATGGTTTGACCAAAGACGGCTGGGAATCTTTATTCACTGGGGCGTCTATAGTGTGCCGGCCTATGCGAACGAGTGGTATTCCAGGACGATGTATATTCAGGGAACGGATGAATTTGATCACCACGTAAAGACTTACGGACCTCATAAAGAATTTGGATATAAAGACTTCATTCCCATGTTCCGGGCGCAGCGCTTTGATCCGGACGAATGGGCAGGTCTTTTCAGGGAGGCGGGAGCCGGTTATGTGGTTCCTGTTGCCGAACACCATGACGGTTTCCAGATGTATGAAAGCAGGCTCAGTGACTGGAATGCGAAGGACATGGGACCGGAGCGGAATGTGCTGGGCGAACTGAAAGCAGCGGCCGAAAAAGCGGGGCTGGTCCTGGGCGCCTCCTCCCACCGGGCGGAGCACTGGTTTTTTATGGGACACGGGAAGGAATTCGACAGCGATATCAAAGAACCGCTCCGGCAGGGGGATTTTTACTGGCCGGCCATGCCGGAACCGGCTTTTGAGGACTGGGAGAGCAAACCTTTCCCGGACAAAGAATACCTGGATGACTGGATGGCGCGCACAGCCGAGCTGATCGTCACCTGTCAGCCCCGCCTGATCTATTTTGACTGGTGGATCCAGCACACGGCTTTTGAAGAGCCGCTGAGGAAGATCGCGGCATTTTACTATAATATGGGCCTGTCGTGGGGAACGAACGTCATGATCTGTTATAAACATGATGCGATGGCCTTCGGAAGCGGGATCCCGGATGTGGAAAGGGGCGGATATAAGGAGCCGAAGCCGTTCCGGTGGCAGACAGATACCGCAGCCGCCAATAATTCGTGGTGTTATACGGAAAGCCTGGATTATAAGACAGGGAGGGAGATCATCATCACCCTCGCGGACACGGTGAGCAAGAACGGCAACCTGCTGCTCAATATCGGGCCAAGGGCGGACGGGACGATTCCCGAAGGAGACCGGAAGATCCTTGAGGAGATCGGAGCGTGGATGAAGGTCAACAAAGAAGCGATCAACGGAACCGCTCCGTGGCGGGTCTCGACGGAAGGAGACGGAAACATTGAGGACGGCTCATTCAGGGAAAAAAAGGTAGAATACACCTGCAGGGATTACCGCTTTACCTGCAGGGGAGGAAGTGTCTATGCCATCTGCCTGGCCTGCCCGGAGGACGGGAATTTCCTTATCAGAAGCTTTGCCTCGTCCCCGGATCCTTCTTCCATCACGGCAAACCACGCGCCGTTCCACGGGGTGGTGCGGCAGGTGGATGTGCTGGGCTTTGGGGGAGAGATCCTCTGGCGCAGGGATCCGGATGGACTTCATGTGAAGGCGCCGGGACTTAAGAGCGGTTATCCGGTCGTGATCCGGATCCGGTAATCACACAGACTCTCTTTCGATCAGCTTCGTCGGAAACAGGATGCGGCGCGGAAGAGAGTCTTCTCCTTCTATGCGTGCAAGGAGTGTCCTGGCGGCGTAGGCGCCCATCGCCTCAGCGGGGATCTCGAGGGTGGTGAGCGGCGGGTTGGAGTAGCGTGACATTTCCAGGTTGGTCAGACCCATCACGGCTACGCGTCCGGGCACCGGAATATTCATCAGGGAGAGCGCACGCAGCGCGGCCAGCGCCATCAGGTCACTGGAAACGAAAAATGCCTCAGGCATGTTTTTTTCGCCGAGCTCTCTCAGAAGCCGCACACAGGTAGCATCGTTCCAGCGGCAGTCGAGGATGTGCTTTTCCCGGATGGGGAGCTTCAGGTCATTCATAGCGTTTTGGTAGCCATGGAATCTCCGGCAGCGCTTCATGGGGATCTCCCCCTCCGGGCCTCCTATAAATCCGATCCTCCGGTACCCTTTGTCATACAGATAGCGGATGGCAGTCTCAACAGACTGCATATGGTCATATTCAATGTTGTCGATCTGATAAAAACCGGTGTCGATACCGACGACATGCGGAACCTTTGAGAGCGCGTACTGAAAAGAAGCATTGCCGACATGGGACATCAGCACCAGGCCGTCCAGCTGCTCCGAGAATGTCCGCAGCAGTACTTCGCTGTTTTCCAGCTCATTCCAGGTCCTCACAAAGGATATTTCCGCACGGTTTTGGGTGAGATAGTTTTCCATGCCCGCGAGAAGGGCGAGGTAGTAGGGATCGGAATATTTCCCGCCTCTGAGCTTGGTTACGCAGCCAATCCTTTTCACAGCCGAAACGCCCCCGGACGCGCTTACTCTGCGGCGGGAAGCCGGCGCCTTGTAATTCAGTTCTATAATAGCTCTCCAGACCTTGTCTCTGGTCTCATCCGTCATCTTATAGGTCGTGTCGTTGTTGATGACACGGGATACAGTCGCAATGGAAACGCCCGCCAGGGCAGCCACTTCCCGGATCGTACTCATAATGGTCCGTCCTTTCTCCTGTATTTTCCTGAAACAGGATCAAAAAATTGTTTCGTAAAAGAAAAAGAATCACGAAAACTCCACGAAACAAACTTAGTATAACAAGGCAGTAAATACGTGTCAACGCTGTCGGAGATATTGACATTGGTTGTTTATTTCGTTATTGTGAATACAAGTGTATATAATTACAGCAATATTCAGAAATCGCTGAAAAGAACCACGAAAACAGCGAACGAAACAAACACAGGAGGTGCAGGATGAGGCTGGCGCTGGTCGGAGCAGGAGAACGCGGGATGATCTACTCCCGTTATGCGCATGAAATACTCGGAGCACGCATCGTGGCGGTCGCGGATCTTGACCGTGAAAAACGGGAACAGGCCCGTGAAATGTTCGGAATTCCTTCAGAAATGGTGTTTGAAGATGCGATGGACCTGATCAGTACGGTTACGGACGCGGATGCGCTGATCATCGCCACGATGGATCAGGCTCACTATGCCCAGGCGATGGCCGGGCTGGAGAGGGGGTTCCATCTTCTTCTGGAAAAACCGATCTCACCCGATCCCGTGGAATGCCTGGACATTTGCCGCAAGGCGCAGGAGAAAAAACTCAATGTCACGGTATGCCATGTGCTGCGCTATTCCCCCTTCTTCGTCAGGCTCAAGGAGATCCTGGACAGCCGTATCCTCGGCAGGATCGTCGCCATCGAGCATACGGAAAATATCGGCAATTATCATATGGCCCACAGCTTTGTGAGGGGGAACTGGAGAAACAGCGATCTTTCGAGTCCGATCATCATGCAGAAGAGCTGTCATGACATGGATATCCTGCTGTGGCTGACCGGAAAGCATGCGCTCAGGATCTCCTCAGCCGGCAGTTTAAGTTATTTTATCCCGGAAAATGCTCCGGCCGGAAGCACAGATCGCTGCCTGGACTGCCCGGTGGCAGAAGGCTGCCGCTTTGACGGCAGGAAGGTCTATCTTCCGATAGCCGGCTCCTGGCCGGCCACGGCGGTGACCAGGGACCAGTCAAAGGAAGGCATCATGAAGGCACTGCGGGAGGGGCCCTACGGGCGCTGCGTTTTCCGCTGCGACAACAATGTGTGCGACCACCAGAGCACTCTGATCGAATTTGAGGACGGTGTCACGGCTGTCTTTACCCTTTCGGGAATGACGAATAACATCCGCCGCACGCTGCATATCATGTGCGAGGAGGGGGAGATCTGGGGAGATGACTTAAGAGGAGAGATCCGGATCAGCCGTTTCCGTTCCGCTGTCACGCAGGAATATCGGGAAGAGACCATTTATATCGGGGAAGTCTTTGGCGGCCATAACGGCGGCGACGAGGGGCTGATGAGAGATTTCGCGGCCGGCCTTCAAAAAGAGCGCACGGATGGCAGCCGCACATCCATACAGAATTCCGTTGAGAGCCACCTGATGGCCTGCGCGGCGGAAAAAGCCCGCACAGACGGCTGCACCATCGACCTGGCTGCCTACGCAAAGGAGTTGGAAAAATGATCCATTTTGGCACCGGCGGCTGGAGAGCCGTCATCGGGGATGAGTTCATCAAAAGCAACATCCGGCTTCTGGCAAAGGCCATGTGCGTGAAAATGAAGCGGGAGGGAAAAACGGATAAGGGCATCATCCTGGGCTATGACCGGCGCTTCCTTTCCAAGGAGAGCATGCGCTGGTGCGGGGAGGTGTTCGCCGCGGAAGGCATCAGGGCATCCCTTGTCAACAAATCGTCGCCCACGCCGCTGATCATGTTCTATGTGATGAAGCATGAGCTGCCCTACGGGATGATGGTCACCGCCAGCCATAATCCGGCCATTTACAACGGGATCAAGGTGTTTACTGAAGGCGGCAGGGACGCGGACAAGGAGACGACGGACGAGATCGAGCAGATCGCTTCCGGGATCGATCCGGACCGGATCGCGTCCATGCCCTATGAAGAGGCGCTGGAGAAGGGGCTGATCGAAGAGATCTATCCGCTCAATGAATACCTGGATGACATCATCGGCAAGATCGACATGGATGCGATCAAGAAGGCGAACCTGCGCATCGCCCTCGATCCGATGTACGGCGTGGCGGAGCTGCCTTTAAAGACGCTGCTGCTGACCGCCAGATGTGACGTGGAGACGATCCATGATACCCATGATACGCTCTTTGGCGGCAGGATGCCGGCTCCGAGCGCCAGCACGATGCGCCAGCTGATCACGAGGGTCATCGACTACGGCTTCCAGATCGGTATCGCCACGGACGGAGACGCGGACCGACTCGGGGTCATCGACGACACCGGAAGATATCTGCATGCAAACGATGTGCTCGTGCTCCTGTATTATTACATGATCCGCTACAGGGGACTTAAAGGGCCGGTCGTGCGCAACATCGCGACGACCCACCGCCTGGACCTGGTCGCGCAGCGGTTCGGGGAGAAATGCTATGAGGTGCCGGTCGGCTTCAAATACGTATCTGCCAGGATGGCTGAGACGGACGCGCTTATCGGGGGAGAGTCCTCGGGCGGACTGACGGTGCGCGGACATATCAACGGCAAGGACGGCATCTACGCCGCCATGCTGCTCATTGAGATGATCGCGGTCACCGGCCGGAATATCTCGCAGATCTACAGTGAGATCGAGCGCGAGTGCGGCAGCTATTACATGGAGGAGCGCGAATGCCGTTTCAACGGGGAGAAGAAAGAAACCATCAGGCAGCTGCTCTTTGAGGAGAAGGCTTTGCCGGAGTTCCCGTTTGAGATCGATCATGTCTCTTATCTTGACGGCGTAAAAGTCTATTTTAAAAACGGCGGCTGGATCATCGCCCGTTTTTCCGGGACGGAGCCGCTGCTGCGGATCTTTGCTGAGATGAAGGATCAGGAGGATGCGCAGGAGATCTGCGATCTGTTTGAGAGATTTCTGGAATGAAAGACCACTATCAGTCCGGGGCGCGCATTTCGGACCGGGCTGTATATCGGGTAATAAAAGTAACTGTCAGGCAGCAAAACAATCGTTACATGCCCAGGCGCCCGGGGACGGGTGATCTTAACCAGGCAAAGAAAGGAGTAGTATGAAAGGTATCAGAAGATGGATCGCAATGGGGCTTGCAACTGTCATGGCGGGAGCCATGCTGACCGGAACAGCGGTTTTTGCAGAAGAGGCGAATACGGACGTTGCCGGAGAAGTGCGCTACGCATACTGGGATGACAATCAGACTCCGTATATTGAGAAGTGTATCGAGGAATTCAACAAGGTGTATCCCAATGTGACGGTCACGCTGGAACCGAACACCTGGGATGAGTACTGGACAAAACTGGAAGCCGCGGCAACAGGAGGAAGCATTGCGGATGTGTTCTGGATGAACGGTCCGAATATCACCAAGTACGCCAAAGGCGAGATCCTCATGCCGATCGACGACATGATCGCGGAGCAGGGAATCGACGTCGCCAACTATCCGGCCGGCCTGGTGTCCCTGTATAACATCGACGGCGCGCAGTATGCGCTCCCGAAGGATTTTGACACCATCGGCGTATGGTACAACAAAGCACTCTTCGATGAGGCAGGAGTGGAATACCCGACGGACGACTGGACCTGGGAAGACATGGCGGAGAAGGCCAAGGCACTGACCAAGGAGGATGGCTCCGTCTACGGCATCGGCGCAGGATTTGATACCCAATGCGGGATCTATAACACGATTTATGCCTGCGGAGGCTATATCATCTCTGAGGATAAGAAGTCTTCCGGATATGAACTGCCGGAGACGCAGGCCGGCGTCCAGTGCTGGATCGACCTGATGGAAGCAGGCGTGAGCCCGTCTGAGGCCTCCCTGGAGGAGACCACGGCAGACGCACAGTTCCTTTCCGGACGTCTGGCGATGTACTGGGGCGGCTCCTGGTTCCTCGGCGCGGTGAAGACCTCCGATATCATGGGTGATATCGATGTGGCGGCGCTTCCTTCGATCGACGGCAAAAAGGCAACGGTTATTCACGGTCTCGGCAACTGCATCTATGCAGGCACCAAGTCACCGGAAGCTGCAAAGGCATGGGTCAGCTTCCTCGCTGGCGAAACGGCAAACCTGATCTCGGCTGAGACCGGAGCTGCGATCCCGGCTCTGGCCGGCACAGCAGCCGCGTGGGTGGAAGGTTCCCCGGAGATGAATCTGCAGAGCTTCATCACCTCTTCCGAGGAATACTCCTATCCGTATCCGGCAAGTGCCAATACCGCAGAATGGCAGACCTATGAAGCCGACTGCCTGAAGAGAGCCTTCAGTCTGGATGTTCCGGTAGCGGATGCCTGCACGGATCTTGCAGGACAGATGAACGGAGTGCTTGCGGCGGAATAATCATTATTCGAAGGATCGTAGACTGCAGGCGCGAAAGCGCCTGCATCTGTTATACAGGGAGCATGTTTCATGAAGAGAAAGCGGATGAGCCGAAGAAAAAGAAGCCATATCCTGTATGGCTATCTCATGATCGCCCCGCTGGCTGTCGGACTGGGGATTTTTTATTTCTATCCCTTTTTCAAAGTGTTTTATGACAGCTTTCATGTGGTAGGCGCTTTTAATAAGACATCCTGGGCAGGTATTTCCAACTATGCGGCCATGTTCAGGGACCGTGTGATGTGGTCTACCCTGTGGAATACACTGCGGTATGTGATCGTGATCGTCCCGGCTACGCTGGCGCTGTCGATCCTTATAGCGGCGCTCCTGAATACAGGCATTAAGGGACGTTCCGTATTCAGAGTCATCTATTTTATTCCGGCGATCACCATGAGCACGGCCATCTCCATGATCTGGCGCTGGATCTTCAACGGTGATTTCGGAATCCTCAATTTTATCCTGTCAAAGCTTGGTATTCCGGCTGTGCAGTGGCTGAGCGATCCGAAAACCGCCTGGATCACGATCTCCATCGTCGCGGTCTGGATGAATGTGGGATATGAGATGATCATTCTCCTGGCGGGGATGCAGGGGATCTCGCGGACATACTATGAGTCGGCCTCACTGGACGGCGCGGGAAGATTCCAGCAGTTTCGGAAGATCACGCTGCCGCTTCTGACACCAACGATCTTCTTTGTCCTGATCACGACCCTGATCTCCACGTTCCAGATCTTTGACGTCATCTACATGATGATCAATTCCAAGAGCCTGGCAAAGGAAGCTTCGCAGAGCATTGTGCTTTATTTCTACCGGAATGCCTTTGAGTATTCGAAGAAGGGATATGCTTCCGCGATCGCCATCTTCCTGTTCCTGATCATCATGCTGATCACAGCCTTCCAGATGAAGATGCAGAACAAGTGGGTCAATTACGATCAGTGAGAGAGGGACTGTTATGAATAAGAAAGCGAACAAGAAAAAAACAGGCCATATCATCGTATACATAGTCCTTCTGTCCGGGGTGCTGATCACACTTGGGCCTTTTATCTGGATGCTTCTCACATCACTGAAGAACCAGTCTGAAGCGATCCGTGTGCCTCCTGTGATCTTACCTGCAAAACCGGTGTTATCCAACTATGCGGACGTATTCCGGGATGTTCCGTTCGGACGGATGTACCTCAATACGATCCTCTCGTCGGCGGTAACAGTTACAGCGCAGCTTTTGCTGTGTTCGATGGCGGCTTATGCATTTGCGAAGCTGGAATTCCCCGGGCGGGATGTCATTTTCGTGACGCTGCTGGCCGTCCTGATGGTGCCGTCCTCGTTTTTCATTCTGCCGCAGTATCTGATCATCCAGAAGATGGGACTTTTGAATACGCTTCCGGCCCTGTTCATACCCAACCTGTTCAGTGCGTTCGGGACGTTTCTCCTGCGGCAGTTTTTCATGTCGCTGCCGTCCGATCTGGAGGATGCAGCGGCCCTGGACGGGTGCAACCCCTTCATGACCTACTGGAGGATCATGCTTCCCCTGGCTAAACCGGGTCTTGTCTCTTTAGGGATCCTGACTCTGAGGTTTGCCTGGAATGACCTGATGTGGCCCCTGATCGTCAATACAACGCGGGAGAAGATGACGCTGACAGCCGGTCTTGCGTATATGCAGGGCCAGTACCATACGAATTACCCTGAAATGATGGCGGGAGCCATGATGGCGATCATTCCGCTGCTGATCCTGTTTGCAGTATTCCAGAAGCAGTTTATAGAAGGAATAGCGATGACAGGGATCAAAGGATAAATGAGACAGGGGACACAAATGAGTCAGGGTGACTCACCCGCCAAAAGAGGCTGCTCTCTGAGAACAGCCTCTTTAATTGTGCAAATCGCCTAAAAAGAGATGTAATCGGTTACATTCATACCAGCCCTGTTCGAATGTCTATAACTGCGATATATATAGGATTTTCTGCGTTTCATATCTGTAACAGCTCTTCATCTAAAATCTGTTAATTTCTTACAAAAGTGAAAAAATGGTAAAAACGGGTATTGAAAGAGAAATAATATGATGTTAATATGCATATATGAAACCGGTTACAGATTTTGTATTAATGAGTATTTTGACAGCCGATCGGTTTCATGTTGATTTATCGGGCATACGGCCTGAGAACTGAAAATGCCGGAAAGCAGGCAAAAGACAATTCCTAAGGAGGGAAAACACATGAAGAAGACACTGAAGAAAGTTCTTACTCTTGGTGCTGCAGCGGTTATGTCTGTCAGCTGCCTTGGTTTTACCGCAATGGCAGATGAGGCAGAGGCTAAAGATTACACGATTGCAGTTGTTGTTAAAGGCAACACCAACGGTTGGTTCGTCAGGATGGAAGAAGGCATCAAGCGCTATGCTGAAGAGACCGGGATCAACGCTTATATGACCGGCCCGTCCGACACAGACTCTGCTCAGCAGATCCAGGTTCTTCAGGATGTTGTTTCCCAGAACCCGGATGCCATCTGCGTAGTACCGATCGATCCGGCCGCCTGCGAGAATGTTCTTGCAGAAGCAAGAGAAAAAGGCATCAAGGTCATCTGCCACGAAGGTTCTTCTGTTGAGAACTGTGACTATGATGTGGAAGCTTTCGACAATGCCGGATACGGCGCATTCATCATGGACGAACTTGCAAAGCTGATGGGCGAGGAAGGCGAGTACATCACGATGGTCGGTTACCTGACTTCCGCTTCCCATAACGAGTGGGCAGACGGTGCGGTTGCCCGTCAGGAAGAAGCTTATCCGAACATGACGCTGGCAGCAGAGAAGAGACTTGAGTCTGAGAACTCCGCTGAGACCGCTTATGAAGTTGCGAAGCAGTATCTGAAGACCAACCCCAACATCAAGGGCTTCACCGGTTCTTCTTCTGATGACACGCCCGGTGTTGCACGCGCGATCAATGAGCTTGGCCTGAAAGGCAAAGTATTCGTAGTTGGTACCGGAATGCCCAATGAGTGCCGTAATCTTCTTAAATCCGGCGACCTTGACACCATCACCCTCTGGGATCCGGCGGATGCAGGCTATGCAATGTGCAATCTGGCAACTCAGGTTCTTGACGGCAATGAGATCGGCGAAGGAACTGACCTTGGAGTGGCAGGATATGAAAACCTGAAGGTTTCCGAAGATGATGACAATCTTCTTATGGGAGATGCTTCCATCGCTATCACCGCTGATAACGTTGATGACTATAATTTCTGATGATCCTATCTGAATGTAGGGATTTCGTTAACTGAACCAGGTTCCTGCTTCTGTTCACGCAGGAGCAGGAACCTTTTTTGAAACGATAGCGGCGCTCTGAGAGAAAACAGCATTGCTGAAAGTTGGAGGGTTTGAGTGTGTCTGAGAACATCATTAAAGTAACAGGGGTCAAGAAATATTTCGGCGGTGTCAAGGCACTGGACGGAGTGGACCTGGTCATCAAAAAGGGCGAGGTACACTGCCTGGCGGGCGAGAATGGCTGCGGAAAGTCCACCATTATTAATGTTATTTCCGGGTTTTACGAACCGGATGCGGGAACGATTGAGATCGACGGAAAGGAATATACAAAGCTGACTACCCAGCAGGCCATCGAGGCCGGAATTCAGGTCATCTATCAGGATCTTTCCGTATTCCCGAACCTGACAGTCAGGGAAAATCTGGCGATCACCATGGAGAAATCCAGCGGAAGGAAATTCGTCAGTAAGAAGAGATTTGATGAGATCGCCCATAAGGCGCTTTCAACCATAGATTTTGACGTAGACCT
Source organism: Lachnospiraceae bacterium UBA4348 (assembly GCA_002394165.1). GTDB lineage: Bacteria > Bacillota > Clostridia > Lachnospirales > Lachnospiraceae > Merdiplasma. The sequence goes on from DGTA01000033.1 coordinate 15,085, forward strand.
TGACGAGTATGTTGAGAACCTGACGGTTGCAGATAAGCAGCTGATCGCGATCTCGCGTGCTCTTTTATATGACGCAAAGCTGATCATTATGGATGAGCCGACCACGGCTATCACACAGAAAGAGGTCAAGAACCTCTTCGAAGTGATCCGCGGTCTGCAGAAGAAAGGGATCTCGGTTCTGTTCGTATCTCATAAACTGGATGAGGTATTTGAGATCGCCGATCATTTCACTATCTTCCGTTCCGGACATAATGTTTATTCCGGACCGACCAAAGAACTGACACAGGCGCTGTTTACACACTACATGACAGGCCGCGATATTGAAGAAGAAGCGTTTTCCTATGAGGAGAACAGCGGCGGGAAGACCGTCCTTGAAGTAAAGAATCTGTCCCTGAAGGATGGCTACAAGGACTGCAGCTTCTCCATTAAAGCAGGTGAGATCCTCGGGATCACCGGTCTGCTCGGTTCCGGCCGTACCGAGCTGGCAGAGACCATTTTCGGTGTTCATAAGGCGGATTCCGGACAGATAATCCTGGAAGGCAGAGAAGTGAATTTCCGGAATGTACAGGATGCCATGGCCAACGGTATCGGATATGTGCCGCCGGAAAGAAATGTCATGGGTCTGTTCATGGACCAGTCCATCTCAGACAATATCTCCGTAACGAGATGGAACGACTGCAGGAAAGGGCCGGTGATGGACCAGAATGCGATCGATAGCCTTGTAGACCGCTGGGTCAGAGAACTGTCCATCAAGATAGGAAGCGCAGCGGATACCATGAGAACACTGTCCGGCGGAAACGCTCAGAAATGTGTTCTTGCAAAATGGCTTGCCCTTGACCTGAAGGTCCTGATCCTGAACGGGCCGACGGTCGGTGTGGATATCGGCGCAAAATACGATATCTATAATCTGACGAAAAAACTTGCCGAGAGCGGCCTTGCCGTGATCATCATCTCTGATGATATCCGCGAAGTGCTTCTGAACTGCAACAGGGTCCTGATCATGAGGCGCGGACACCTTGTCGACGAGAGAATGACGAAGGATCTGGATGAAGAGACCCTTTCGAAGCTTTCGGTTGAGTATTGAGGAGGGGGACAAAGATGAGTTTAAAGAGACTGACAAAGAAAACAGAGTTTTATGTTGCGCTCATCCTGATTGCATTCTGCCTGATCATCCAGGCCCGGAGCGGTCAGTTCTTCACGCCGAACAACATAGTTGACCTTCTTCGCTCCCTGACGATCCCCATGATGTTTGCGGTAGGAGAGATGATGGTCCTTATCTCGGGCGGTGTTGACTGTTCATTTCCTGCGATCGCGTCCCTGTCAATGTATTTTGTGTGCACGAAGCTGGACGGAGCTTTCGCCAACCCGATCCCGTATTTCCTGGTTGCCATGGCCCTGGGCCTGTGCATGGGCGCGGTGAACGGTTTTATCGTCGCAAAATACAAATTCCCCGCGATGATCGTTACCCTCGGTGCCTCCTCTCTCTGGATCGGCGTCATGCAGGGTATCCTGGGATCCTCCGAGTATCCGCTGACATACCCGCTGTATGAGCTGGGAGGAGCAAAGATCCTCACCGGAACCAATGCCCAGACAGGGTTCAGTTCAAATCTTCCCGTTCATTTCGCTTTTGCGGTTATTCTGGTGCTGATCGGCTGGTTCATCCTGAACAAGACCATGCTCGGCCGAGGGATCTACGCGGTAGGCGGCGATGAAGTTGCGGCTGCAAGAGCCGGTTTCAATGTGTTTGGGATCCGCATGTTTATCTTCTGTTTCTCAGGTGCCATGGCAGGATTTATCGGTGTCTGCCGTGCGTCTATGATGATGACTGTCAATCCGAACAACATGATCGGTATGGAGATGGATGTCATCGCGGCCT
>DGTA01000096.1:0-4008 GCA_002394165.1 Lachnospiraceae bacterium UBA4348
AAAAGCCGACTGAGAAACAGACGGAGAAAGTGACTGAAAAGCCGACTGAGAAACAGACGGAGAAGGTCACGGAAAAGCCGACTGAGAAACAGACGGAGAAGGTGACTGAAAAACCGACTGAGAAACAGACGGAGAAGGTCACGGAAAAACCGGCTGAAAAAGAGACGGAGAAAGTCACTGAAAAGAAGACTGAAGAACCGGCTAAGAAAGCGGCGGAGAAAGAGACCGAGACCGAAACTGAGACCGAGGCGGAGCCGAAGACAAAGTTCGAGTTTAAGGGAAACGGCGTCACTGTGCAGGCATCAGCGCCTGAGATAGCCAAACTGCCTCAGGATGCCGAGATCCGTGCGGAGCAGGTTGCTTCCGGCAGTGCTTCTTATGAGAGCATACTGAAAAAACTGCAGGCCGCATACGGCGGGCAGATCGACGGTGTCATTATCTATGACGTCTATTTTCTCAATAAAGATAAAGAGAAAATCAAACCGGAAGAAGGCAGTGTGAAGGTCACACTGAAATTTGCGAATCCCGCAGAGCGAACCCTTGAGGGTGAAATTGGGGGAGCTTTTGTCGCGCACATAAATGAAAGCGGCTCTGTCGACAAGCTGGGCGGAAGCGTAAATATGGATGAGAAGACAGGGAGGATCACTGGCGTCAGCTTTAAAACGGACAGCTTTTCTCCTTTTGCGGCCGGTGTGATCTTGAAGCCTGCGGAAGAGACAGAGAGTGAATCTGAAACAGCTGAGACGGAGAGCGAAACGGAAGCAGCGCAGACCGAGAGTGAGACAGATGAAAAACCGGTTGGCGTAAGCGAACGGCTTCAGGCTCTTGACTCTACTGCGGAAGAAAAGTTCCTCGCTGGCGAAAAGGGTGGAGCACCTATCACAGACAAGAAATTCGAACCGGTCAATCTCCAGTTTATAGGAAAAAAGACGTTTGAAAGCGGGGAACTGGCCGGAGACGATTTCGAATTTGAAATTACGGACGGGGACGGCAAACAGCTCTGGACCGGAACGAACGATAAGGATGGCACGATTCCGTATCCGACATTTACATATACGTCTTCCGGGGAAGAATATACGTATATCATTAAAGAAACGTCTAAGGGTGGAAAGGGCATCACGGTTGATTCAAAAGAATATACAGTAACCGTGAAGACGATCGACAAAGGCGACGGTATTCTTACAGTCGAGACGGACGGAGATAATTACGAACAACTGAACTTTACCAATAAATACGAAGCGACAGCCGAGCTTCAGTTCAAGGGGAAGAAGATCCTTGAAGGCGGGACGCTGGCCGGGGACGATTTTGAATTTGAGATCACGGATGGAGACGGTAAACAGCTCTGGACCGGGAAGAATGACAAGGACGGCAATATCCCGTATCCGAAATTCACCTTTGTGAAGAATTCCGAGCAGGACGATACCCAGAAGGATTATAAATATATTATTAAGGAAACTTCTAAGGACGGAAACGGCATCACCGTCGATACGAAAGAATATTCGGTAACAGTGGAGCTTACCGACAATGGCGACGGAACCCTTGCGGCCAAGACGACCGGCGACAATTACGAAGAACTGAATTTTACTAATAAATATGAAGCAAAAGGTGAAATTCAGTTCAAGGGAACAAAAACCCTTACAAACAGAAAACTGACATCGGATGAACCCTTTGCCTTTGAAATCAAGGAAGAGGCGAGCAAAAAGACCTGGACCGCAAAGAGTGATGCGAAAGGGAAGATTGCTTACCCGGTCATCACTTACGAAAAGAACGGACAGAAGGATGATACCGGGACGCATACCTACACGATCACGGAAACCGGAAATGGTACCAAAGGAATTACACAGGTTAAGCCGGAAAAGGATTATACCGTAACGGTAACCGTTACCGACAACGGCGACGGAACCCTGAAGGTTGAAACCGCCGGAGATGACCCTGAGAAGCTGGATTTTGAGAATAAATACGAAGCAAAAGGATATTATACCCTCAAGGGCTTCCTGCATATCTTCTATCCGGATCCTGTGAATAAAGAATACAGGAAAGTCGGAAAAGACGACATTTATGAATATGAGATCATTGATGAGAATACCGGAAAAGTCATTTGGAAAGTAAAGAACGGTGAGACCGGGGAAATCAATTATCCTGTGCTGCGTTTCTACCTGGATGAAAAGAGGGATGATACCGGAGAACATAAATATGAGATAAGGGAAGTTGCGAAAAACGGGAACGGGATCACCTGCGACCCGATTCCCTATCATATCGTTCTCAACGTTACCGATAATGGCAAGGGCAAACTGGCAGTAGCAGCTGACCGGGACAATGGAGATGATCCCAAGGAACTTGACTTCTATAATACTTACGAAGCAAAAGGGTCCATTACGCTGCGGTCGAAGAAGATGCTGGCCGGCGGTGACCTTGCAGCCGGAGATTTCTCCTTCGACTTTATTCACACGGATGGCAGTGTGATCGCTACGGCACCCAACGGGAAAGACGGAACGGTATATCTTTACAGGTTCGACCTGACCAGCACAGACATCGAGCTTGGCAAACAGTATGGGATCGAGCTGCCGTACGTGCGCGGGATGCGTGAGCATCTGCCCGAGGGTGTGGATGCGGATAATCCTTATAAGGATGGCATCGTCTATGACACTACCGAGCATAAGGTGGCCATTTCCGCAGAAGATGACGGAAAAGGAATGCTGAAGCTCACCGCAGTTTATGATGACAGCGAAGAAGAGGGATATGTCCCGACGTTCGTCAACCTGGTGACTCAGGTGAAGGTCCGCAAGGTGGACGCTTCCACGCAGAAGGCGCTCAAAGGTGCGACACTGCAGCTGCTGAAAGGAAAGACAGTGGTCAAGACCTGGAAGAGCGACGGAAAGGATTATCTGCTGACGGATCTGGAGCCCGGCGTTCTGTATATGCTGCACGAAGCGGCGGCTCCTTCCGGTTACACGGCATCAGCGGATAAGACGTTCATGCTTGATGTGGATGGCAGCTACGTATCCGGCAAGACGACAGCGAAGATCGCGAAGGACGGTGCGCTCGTGATCGAGAACACAGCGAAGAAGACCACGAAGAAGACGACCGGCTCGGGCGGCGGCAGCTCCGTCGGCAAGCGCGGACCGATCGTAAATGTGGAGACCGGCGATGATACACCGATCGCGCTGTATCTCGGACTGCTGGCGGCAGCGGCTGCGGCAGCCGCGGCGGCAGGCATTATCATCTTCCGGCGCAGAAGGCGCAAATAAAAAATGAGTAAATGAGTCAGGGATGTAATAAGTGACTCGCCCTGACTTACCTGGCAACGCAGCAGCGGCCGGCCCCGAAAGGGACCGGCCGCTGTTTTTCTATCAATCTTTTCCGGAAGGGATCATCCACCGAAGTTCTCCCGAATCATCCATCTCCTCCAGGTATTCTCCAAAATCGTCATACTCGATATGTAATTTTTTAAGCATTGAAAACTCCCCTTTCTGTAATTATCCGATATCCCCTTATCGTGACGGAACTTTTTCCGGGGTGTGCACCGGCCCCGGAACCGTTCCTGCTGAAAAGAGTATCTCAGAAGCACTGTCCGTAAAAGCGGACAATCAGTCAGAAATTCCGAACAAATATTCGGAATTTTCCGGACATATTCGGAACGACTTCGAAAATGAAGCGAAAAGAAAGACGGTTTGCTTCGGGATGAAGTAAGTGTTGTATACAATGCACAATTCTTTCGGCCTATAATAATATTTTGTTGAATAAAATACACTCCAAATGGAGAAAAAATGGCCGGAAGTATTTGCTTTTTGCCGATAAAATGGTATAATCAATCACAGGCTGTTAACAAAGACAAATGACCCGATGCCATTTGCCGAAGGAGGTGTCATCATTGAGCGATATCAAAATAGAGCTGAGAGGGATCAGCAAATCCTTTCCCGGCGTAAAAGCGCTTGACAATGTTCATTTTGCCGTCCGGAAGGGTACGGTGCACTGCCTGTGCGGAGAGAACGGCGCCGGAAAATCCAC
>DGTA01000096.1:4064-26566 GCA_002394165.1 Lachnospiraceae bacterium UBA4348
CTGATGAAGGTGATCAACGGCCTTTACAAGCAGGATACGGGCGAAGTCCTCATCGACGGAAAGCCGGTGGAGATCAAGGATCCCATCCAGGCCAGGGAATACGGCATCGCCATGATCGCGCAGGAGCTGAACTACATCCCCGAGATGTCCATCGAGGAGAATGTGTTCCTCGGCAGGCTGCCGGTCAAGAAATTCGGCAATGTTGACTGGAAACAGGTCAGAACAGAAACACTGCGCTTCCTGGAGCAGGAAGGCCTCCCCTACAAGCCTGACCAGAAGCTGAAAACACTGACGGTGTCGGATATCCAGATGCTGGAGATCATCAAGGCCATCTCCTACAACGCCCAGATCGTTATCATGGATGAGCCTACCTCCGCCATCACGAACCGTGAGGTCGAGATCCTGTTCCAGAAGATCGCGGAGCTGAAGGCAAGGGGCGTCAGCATTATCTATATTTCCCATAAGATGGAAGAGGTGTTCCGGATCGCGGACGACATTACGGTTCTGCGTGACGGCACGGTCGTGGATACGAAGCCGGCCAGCGAGCTGACGCTCGACAAGGTGATCGCCCTGATGGTCGGCCGGGAGATGACGAACGCTTATCCCAAGGAAAAGGTGCCGATCGGAGAAACCATTTTTGAAGTAGACAGGCTCTGCTGCAAGGGAGTGTTCAAGGACATTTCCTTCCATGTAAAACGCGGTGAGATCGTCGGTTTTGCGGGCCTGATGGGCGCCGGCCGTACAGAGACCATGCGTGCGATCTTCGGTCTCGACCCGTTCGACAGCGGCAAGATCCGCATCCACGGCCAGGAGGTGAGCATCAAAAAACCCAGCGATGCCATCAGCCACAATCTGGTCATGCTTTCCGAGGACAGAAGGCGGTATGGCATCATCCCCATCCGCTCGGTCATGGAAAATGCCAGTATTTCCAGCCTGGACAAGTTCTTCTACAAAGGACACGCTCACCGGCAGGAGGAGCGCGAAGTGGTCGGGAAATACTTTAAACGCATGAATGTGAAAACGCCCAGCCTGGATACGCTTATCCAGGCACTCAGCGGCGGCAACCAGCAGAAGGTCCTGCTGGCAAAATGGATGCTCCGCGAACCGGAGATCCTTATCCTGGACGAACCTACCAGAGGTATTGATGTCGGTGCGAAGTTCGAGATCTACAAGCTGATGACAGAGATGGTGCAGGAAGGAAAGACGGTCGTCATGGTCTCCTCCGAGCTGCCGGAGCTGATCGGCATGTGTGACAGGATCTATGTCATGAACAAGGGCCAGATCACAGGATGCCTCGAAGATCCTTCGGAGTTCTCTCAGGAGGCTATCATGAGGTACGCAACAGGAACTGAGAAAATGGAGGTGCAGTGATGAAAAATTCAAAGTTCGGGCAGGCGCTCGAGAAATATTCTATCTATTTTATTCTGGTGCTGATGTTCCTGCTCTGCTCATTGCTCAATAAAAACTTCCTGTCATCCAGGAATATCATCAACATCGCCCGTCAGCTGACGGTGGGCATTATCCTGGCTTACGGTGAAATGCTTCTCGTCATCTCCGGCCTGATCGACCTTTCCGTCGGTTCCGTGCTGGCACTGGCAGGCTGCCTTTCGATCTACAGCTTCTATGCGACAAAGTCGATCCTTGTGGCAATGCTGGTCGCCATCGGCGTCGGCGTCGGCTGCAACCTGATCAACGCCGTGCTGGTCACTCATTTCGGAGTGCCCGCGTTCATCGCGACACTGGCCATGCAGATGGCGGCACGCGGCGCAGCGCTTTATTCGACGAACGGACAGAACCTGCTTCAGCTGGGCAATTATGTGAATGTCGGCCAGGGAAGCATCGGAGTGATCCCCGTCCCGGTCATATTCATGGTGGTGATCACGGTGATCATCTGGTATATCGTCAACCACACGCGCTATGGCCGTTCGCTTTACGCGATCGGCGGCAATGAGGCCGCGGCGGTCGCATCCGGCATCAACGTCAAGCGCAGCAAATACATCACCTATGTGATCAACGGCATCCTGGCAGGTATCGCAGGCGTGATCTTCATGTCCCGCGTTAACGCCGGTCTTCCCAACGGAGCTGTCGGTTACGAGATGGAAGGTCTGACCGCTACGATCGTGGGCGGCACCAGCTTCTCAGGCGGTATCGGAACCACCATGGGCACGCTTGCCGGCGCGTTCATCATCGGTTTCCTGAACAATATCATGAACCTGAACGGCGTGGACTCGTACGTGCAGCAGATGGTCAAGGGCCTGATCATCGCGGTGGCCGTGGTCTTCGATATCCGTTCGAAGAGTCGCAAGACCAGGAAGGTCATCCTGGTCGAGGACGACAAGAAGGAGAAATGATCTCTTTCCATTAAATGAATGCACAAGTTGCAGAAACTTATTAACATATTTTTTCAAGGAGGTATTCACATGAAAAAGAGAACAGTTGGTATGTTGGTAGGCGCAGCCGTTCTGTCCCTGACAATGGCTACCGGCGCTCTGGCTGATGATGCTTTCAGAGTTGCTTACATCGCAAGAGCACAGGAAGACTCCTTCGCTGCATGGCTGGCAGACGAGCTCAGAGCTCAGTTCGACACCTATGATGACATGACACTGGACGTCTTCGATGGCCAGGCTAACGACGAGAAAGAGAACTCCCTGATTGAGAACTGCATCGCTAACGGTTATGACGGCATCATCATCCAGGCGAACAACGGCGAGGCTCAGCTTCCCTACATCCAGCAGGTTGTGGACGCAGGCATCCCCTGCATCACCACCAATCCGCGTGTTGAGTGCGAAGGCACCGGCTCCATCGATGCTGATCCGTACGAGCAGGCGAAAGTAAACTGCGACATCGCTGTTGACCAGATTCCGGAGAACGCTAAAGTTGTCGTTCTTCTCGGACCGGCCGGAAACTTCCACAGCACCGAGAGAAGAAACGCATGGCAGGCTGAGTTCTTCGACAAGAGACCGGACGTTGAGATCGTTGCAGAGGATATCGCAAACTGGAACAAAGACGAAGCTATGACCCTCATGGAAGACTGGGTACAGGCTAACGATCACATCGATGCCATCATCTCCATGAACGACAATATGTGCGCAGGCGCTCTTGAAGTTGTTAAAGATGATCCCGCATACGACGGCGTTTGGTCCTATGGTGTTGACGGCACCGCTGAAGCCTGCCTGCTCATCCAGGAAGGCCGCATGACTTCCACCGGTCTGCAGTCCGCTGGCGACCTGGCTCAGATGAACGCTGAGTACATGCACAAAGTCCTTACCGGCGAAATGGAAGTTACCGACGTTTATGATAACGTTCCCGCTCCGCTTATCACCAAGGACAATGTTGATGAGTACGTTGAAATGTACAAGGCAAACGGCCAGATCAAGGAGTGATCTGATCAGTTGCTGAGTTATCGATCCAATCTTTATCAGTATTGGGACGGAGGGCGGCAGGCGTATGTCCTGCCGTTCTTAGTTCGTAACAGGAGAGAAACATATGCAGAAAGATTTTGTAAGCAACCTGTTTTCCGTTGAAGGAAAAGTTGCGCTGGTTACAGGCGCGGGCCGCGGCATCGGGCAGGTCATCGCAAGGGACCTGGCCAGAGCTGGCGCGGATATCGCCATTTTTTCCCGCTCAGGGGCTGATGAGACCGTTAAGCTGATCGAAGGCGAAGGCGGCAAAGCCGTCAGCATCATCGCCGACTGCACCAGCGAGGAGCAGGTCAGGGCCGGCCTTGAGGAAGTGATCAGGGTTTACGGAAAGCTGGATATCGTCGTGAATAACGCAGGCGTCTGCTATCATAAGAGCATGTTCGAAGCAAGCGTGGAAGAGTTCAGGGAGTGCCTGGACATCAACCTGACCGGCGAATATATCGTGTGCAGAGAGGCTGCCCGCATCATGATCGACAAGGGCTGCAAGGGAAGCATCATCAATATCGCTTCCATTTCCGGTTCCATCGCCAATATCCCGCAGAAGCAGGCGGCATATAACGCATCCAAGGCGGGCGTCATGCAGATGACCAAGAGCCTGGCTATTGAGCTGGTGGACAACAATATCCGCGTCAACAGCATCAGCCCCGGCTACATCGCAACGCCTATGTCAGTGGATCCCAACTTTGTGGAGCCGGAGCTCCTCGAGGCGTGGAAGCCGCTTATGCCCATGCACCGCATGGCGAAACCGGAAGAACTGGTCGGCGCCGTGATCTGGCTTGCTTCCGATGCATCCACCTACACCAACGGTACAGACATCATTATTGACGGCCTTTACACAGCTGTGTAATATGGCTTTGTCAAATAAATATAGAAAGGGATGATCAACTATGGGAAAGAAATACGTTAACAGAGGCGCTTTCATGACGGAAGTCGATAAGATGGTCGTCGTTGACGAGACCAATGTCGATGAGATCGTGAAAGACGCCGATATGGCTGCAGCTATGAAGGCTCAGCTGGAAGTTAAACCGCTCGCGGACGACCAGGTCCTGATCGAAGTCGAAGCGGTCGGTGTTTGCGGTTCTGACGTTCACTATTTCCATGACGGCCGCTGCGGCACCTTCCTGGTAGAGAAGGACAGGGATATCCCGTTCATGCTCGGCCATGAGTGCTCCGGAACGATCGTGGAAGTCGGTAAGAACGTGACGAACGTGAAGGTCGGCGACCGTGTCTGCTGCGAGCCCTCCATCACCTGCGGCAAGTGCGAATTCTGCAAATCCGGTCATTACAACCTGTGCCCGGATGTTATCTTCTGGGCAACTCCGCCTGTACAGGGCTGCTACATGAAGTATGTTCCGTTCCAGGCTGACCTTTGCTACAAGCTTCCTGAGGGCATGGATGCCGTTCAAGGCGCTCTGATCGAGCCGTTCGCGACCGGTATGTACGCGGCTGAAAAAGGCGAGATCACTGTCGGCCACACCGTAGCCATCCTCGGCAGCGGCTGCATCGGCCTGATGACCATGCTTGCCTGCAAAGCCAGAGGCGCCAGCCAGATCATCGTGTGCGATCTGGAAGACATCCGTCTGGACAAGGCCAAAGAGCTGGGCGCTGACTATGTGATCAACGGCAGAAGAGAAGATGCCGTAGAGCGCATCAAGGAACTGACCGGCGGCAGAGGCCCGGATGTTGTCTTCGAGACAGCCGGCAGCAAGTTCACCATCGCTCAGACTGCACACATCGCCCGCCGCGGCGGACGCATCGTGCTGGTCGGCATGTCCGCTGAAGAAGAGATTACCTTCAACTTCGGCCAGGTTATGGCCAAGGAGCTGGAGATCCGCTCCCTGTTCCGTTATGTGAATATGTTCCCGAAGAGCGTGGCTGCTGTGGCCAGCGGACTGGCACCCGTCCAGAAGGTGGCAACACATATGTACAGCCTCGACGAGATCCAGCAGGCATTTGATGACTCCGTCAACAAGAAGAACGAAGTCGTTAAGGCTGTTATCAAATTCTGACAGGGGACACTCCTCCGAGTGGCCTAGTAGCCAACAAAACAGGAAATTCATAGGCTTTTAAGCTGAAGCAGCCGCATCGAAAATGCTGCGTCGCCTATTAGATGCATTCTCCGCTAACTCGCGCACTGAAGTGCGCTCAGACAAAGCTCCGAATGCATCAGCTAGACTCGCATTTTCTTCGCGGCTGCTTATGCTTAAAAGCCTTTTGAATTTCCTGTTTTGTTGTGCAGCTCAGCTTTAGTGGGAGGAGTGTCCCCTGTCATAACCTGTCATAAAAATCGGGCCAGCATGCTGATCAGCCCGAACAGTGTCAGCAGGCTCAGCACGGAGGTGGCGGCGACGATCTCGGAGGCGAGGTCGCCGTTCCCGCCCATTGCCTGGGCCATGGGGGCGGAGGCGACGGCGGTGGGGGAGGCGAAGACCGCGAGCATGGCGGCTATGGCGCCGCCCCGGTATCCCAGGGGGATGACAATGGCGAGCGCGGCCAGCGGCATCAGGACCAGTTTGATCAGCGAGGCGAGGCCGAGCAGCGGGAGATGCCTGCGGATGCTGCCAAAGGACAGTACTCCGCCAAGGGCTACCAGTCCCATGGGGGTGGCTGCGTTCCCGAGGCTTCTTATGGGGGTCTCGATCACTCCCGGCAGCTTCAGCTTAAGCAGGGAGAAGAGGATGCCGATGATGCCGGCAAAAACGATAGGGTTTTTGAAGATCCGTCCCAGCAGATCGAGGGGGCGGATCTTTCTGCCTCCGGCAAGCTCGAAAAGCACAACGCTCTCGATGTTGATCGTGGGAACGACCAGTGCGGTCAGTGCCGCGATCAGGGCGGTGCCCGCCTCATCGCAGAGGGCGGAGGCGATCACGCCCCCGATCAGGACGGTGTTTGCGCGAAAGCAGCCCTGTACGAGGGTGGAGCGGTCTCTTACTTCGGGTACAGGCCTTTTCAGGGCGTACCAGAGGAAGACGCAGCTGCCGATCAGCAGACCTTCGGTGATGATGACCAGCCGGATGTCGGCTACCGACGAGAAATCCGAGCCGCGGATGCTGTTGAACAAAGAGAGCGGGATCAGGATCCGGAACAGCATCTGGTTGAGGGCCTTGAAGTTTTCCCGGGAGAAGATGCCGGCTGTGCGGATGAAGAAGCCGATCAGCATGTAGATCATTAAGGGGATGACGACACCTGAGGAAAGGGTGAAAGCTTGCATGGAATTACCTCTGTATTTCTTGAGTGGGGGACGGGCACCCGGTTTTTCCTTTCCTGAAAAGGATGTCCGCTGCTAAAATATATAGGTATTATACTTTGTTGCGAGGCGAAAAGATATGATTATTCTTTCACATGATGTGAAAGCTCTGTGCGGGGTGGGAAAGATCAGAAGTATGGCTTGTAATGACCGTCTTTACGATATATACTGATAATGAATAGCAAAGGGGGTGTTGGGCATGGCAGCAAAAGCGGTGAATTTCAAAATGGATGAGGCGGAGATCCGTGATATGAAGCAGGTAGCAGGTGTTTTTAATATGTCTGTTACAGATCTGATCAAGAATGCGGTAAAGGAATATCTCCGTGAACTCAAGAGCGATCCTTTTTACAGGCTGACGGCTAATGTTCAGGACGCATCCAAAGAGGAGACGGAAGAGATCCTGGCGGAGATTGAAGGACTGAGTGATGAAGACCTGACCATCGCTTCCACAAAATGTTTTACAGTCTGACATGAGGAAGAAGATGGACAAAAGGGCGAAATTCAGTTGCGAAATACAATATACGAAGGCAGCGGACAAATTCCTGAAAAGACACGAGGATGTAAGGGGACAGTATGAAGATGCCGTCAGGGAGCTGCTTGTGGGAGACCATCCGGAAAGCGTGGACATAAAACGTATTAAAGGAAGGCGAAGCGATTACTATCGTATCAGGCTTGGCGGTTACCGGATCGTGTTCACTATTATTAACGGGAAGATCATTGTAATCAGCATACTCATCGCGGGCACGCAGGGTGATGTATATAAGAAAATGAGCGGTCTGAAATAGACTGAACCAGACGGAAGGAGAAACCATGAAAGAGACAAGGCCTTATCTGCCGTGGCAGCTTGCGCAGGATTTCCTGATCGCGGCGTTTACCGCTGCCGGGGTACCGGAGGAGGACGCCGCCATCTGTGCGGATGTGCTTCTTGAGAGCGACCGCAGGGGCATTGAAAGCCACGGAATGAATCGCTTTAAACCGATTTATATTGACCGGATCGAGGCGGGCATCCAGAAGCCTGTCACCGAATACGAGGTGCTGAAGGACACGCCGACCACACTGGTCGTGGATGCCCATGACGGCATGGGCATGGTCGCTTCTCATAAAGCGATGACATCGATCATCGAGAAGGCGAAGACCTATGGCATGGGCATGGCGGCCATCCGCAACTCTACGCATTACGGGATTGCCGGGTACTGGGCCACGATGGCTTCAAAGCAGGGGATGATCGGCATCGCCGGCACCAATGCCAGGCCATCCATCGCGCCGACCTTCGGTGTGGAAAACATGCTCGGCACCAATCCCCTCACGTTTGCGATCCCGACCGATGAGGAGTTTCCGTTCGTGCTAGACTGCGCCACCTCCATCTCGCAGAGGGGCAAGATCGAGTACTATGCCCGCAGCGGAAAGGATACCCCCGCCGGCATGGTGATCGGCCGCAACGGCGAGGCGCTCACGGACAGCGAGCAGATCCTGGTCGACCTGACAAAGGGACGCGCGGCGCTGGCGCCGCTTGGCGGCATCGGCGAGGACCTGGCCGGATACAAGGGTTACGGCTATGCCACTGTGGTGGAGATCCTGAGCGCGGCGCTGCAGGCGGGATCCTTCCTGAAGATGCTGAACGGCTTCGACGAGAACGGAGAGCGCAGGCCGTATCACCTCGGACATTTCTTCATGGTGATCAATCCGGAATTCTTTATGGGAACCGAAACGCTCAAAAAGACGGCCGGCCAGATCCTGCGGGAGCTTCGCGCATCGCAGAAGGCGCCCGGAGCGGAGCGCATTTATACGGCGGGCGAGAAGGAATACCTGGTATGGCTCGATCGCAAAGACAAGGGAGTGCCGGTCGGTGAGGCGGTGCAGAAGGAGCTGATCAGCGTCCGCGACAAGTATCAGCTGCCGTTTACATTCCCCTTTGAGACGCCGGCGTCATGACACGGTTCGGGAGGCGAATGTAATATGCTGCAGGAGGCGATCGGATTTGTGCGGTCCAGGCAGAAGGTGACGCTGTTTCTGGCTGCCGTCAATATTGCGGTCTTTATCGTGCTGTCCGTCATGGGCAGTACGCAGGATACCATTTTTATGCTCAGGTACGGCGCCTGCTATACGCCGCGCGTCCTGGCCGGGGACTACTGGAGGCTCTTTACCGCCATGTTCCTGCACTTCGGGCTGCCGCATCTTCTGTACAACATGGTCTGCCTGGTCTCTCTGGGCGACCTGCTTGAGAAGCTGATCGGGCATGTGCGCTTTGCGCTGATCTATCTGGTCAGCGGCCTGGCGGGCAACCTGCTCACGCTCTTTGTTGAGGTGAGGCGGGGCGGCTCCTACGCCGTCAGCGCCGGCGCATCCGGAGCGATCTTCGGCGGGATCGGCAGCCTGATGTGGCTGGTACTCAGCGGGCGGTTCGTCCACCGGAGGATGCACGTCCGGAGGATGGGGATCCTTGTAGTGCTGATGGTAGCGCAGGGATTTCTGGAAGCCGGAACTAACAATATTGCTCATATCGGCGGCCTGGCAGCAGGCTTTCTAATGGCTGTGGTCATGTTTCCGCCGCGGCGCAGCCGGTTAAGCTCTTAAACGTAATGAGGAGGTTTTTCAGATGAGAGACGACAACTGTATTTTCTGTAAGATAGCCAACGGGGAGATCCCCTCGGCGACCCTGTATGAGGACGATGACTTCCGGGTCATCATGGATCTGAATCCCGCATCGCGCGGCCACAGCCTGATCCTTCCCAAGGACCATGCCGCCAACCTGTTCGAGCTGCCGGATGAGACAGCGGCCAAAGTACTGCCGCTGGCGAAAAAGATCGGCGCGAAGCTGAGCGAAGGCTTTGGCAGCGACGGCTTCAACGTGGTACAGAACAACGGCGAGTGCGCCGGCCAGACAGTCTTCCATTTCCATACGCATCTGATCCCCCGCTATAAGGGAGACACGGTAAGCGTAAAATGGGTGCCGGGGAAACTGGCGGAGGAAGATATCGAGAAAGCAAAGAGTTTATTTTCCTGACAATCCTGACAGGGGGACACTCCTCCGGGTTGGCATAGCCGCCAACAAAACAAGAAATTCACAGGCTTTTAAGCTGAAGCAGCCGCATTGAAAATGCTGCGTCGCCTATTAGATGCATTCTCCGCTAACTCGCGCACTAACGTGCGCTCAGACAGAGCTCCGAATGCATCAGCTAGACTCGCATTTTCTGCGCGGCTGCTTATGCTTAAAAGCCTTTTGAATTTCTTGTTTTGTTTTACTGCTCAGCTTCCGGGGAGGAGTGTCCCCCTGTCAGAATTTTTCTATCAGCTCAATGATTTTGTCGACGCCGCTGCCGGCTCCGCTCTCTGCCATGGTGCGGATGTAGGTCTGCCGGTTGGCGAAGAGGTCTTTGACCTGTCCGGCCAGCTTTTGGGGAGTGATCTCTTCTTCCTGGAGGACCATGGCGAAGCCCTGTTTTTTGAAGGACTCGGCGTTGAGCAGCTGGTCGCCGCGGCTGGCCGCCGCCGGCAGGGGGATGAGGAGCATGGGCTTATGAAGGGCGAGAAGCTCGCAGATCACATTGGCGCCGGCTCTGGAGATGACCAGGTCGCAGAGCGCGTACAGATCCGGCAGTTCTTTGCCGATGTACTCGTACTGTACGTATCCGGGGGTGCCTTTGAGCGACTCGTCGGTATTTCCTTTTCCGCAGAGGTGAACGATCTCAAACTGCTCCAGAAGCTGCGGGAGTGCGCTGCGCACCGCGTCGTTGACGGCAACGGAGCCGAGGCTTCCGCCGATGATCATCAGCACGGGCTTTGCTCCGGACAGGCCGGTGAAAGCGAGCGCAGCATCCCGGTTCCCCGAAAGGAGCTGCGAGCGGATGGGCGATCCGGTAAGGACCGCTTTTTTTTCGGGCAGATGTGCCAGCGTCTCCGGGAAATTGCAGCAGATCACATTGGCGCTGGAGAAGGAGAGCTTGTTCGCGAGGCCGGGCGTCATGTCGGACTCATGAATGATCACCGGGATATGAAGCGCGTGCGCGGCGCGCACGACCGGGACGGAAACGTATCCGCCCTTGGAAAAGACGATATCCGGCTTGATCTTCGCCAGCAGCTCCCGCGCCTGCGCAAACCCGTGGATCACGCGCAGGGGATCGGTGAAGTTCTGGAGATCGAAGTACCGGCGCAGCTTGCCGGTTGAGATTCCGTAATAAGGGACATTCTGTTCCTGGATGAGGCCTTTCTCCATGCCCTCGTAGGAGCCGATGTAGTACAGCTCGTAGCCGCGTTCTCTGAGTTTGTCGAAAAGAGCTATATTTGGTGTGACATGACCGGCGGTTCCGCCCCCGGTCAGGACGATCTTTTTCATGATTATTCTCCTTGGATGGATTAATTGATTGTCGGGACAGGCTGTGGACTTTTCCCAAATTCTCTTTTATCATGTTCTGAGGGGAAGTGCAAGCTTGCGCAGGATTCCCTGATCTCCGGGATATGTCCGCGTAAATCGCGTTCATATAAAATATCTCCCTGAAATATGGGAAGAAAAGGAGACTCAGATTATGAGGAAAAGGAGAAGGAACCTGATGGTTTCCCTGGCGTTTTGGCTGATACTGGCCCAGGGAATGAATGTCCTGGCCGCCGAAGGGCAGGAAGCGGGGAAGGAGATCATCGTCTTTGCCGCGGCTTCCATGACCGAGACGCTGACGAAGATCTGTGACCTCTACCGGGAGGTGGATCCGGAGGTGTCGGTCATCTGCAATTTCGATTCGTCCGGGACGCTGAAGACGCAGATCGAGGAAGGAGCGGCCTGCGATATCTTTATTTCCGCTGCGCCTAAGCAGATGGATGCGCTGGATATCACCGCATCGGAAGAAGCCAATCCGGACAAACTGGATTTTGTGGATCCCGACACCCGGCTCGACCTTTTGGAGAACGAGGTAACGCTGGTGGTCCCCGAAGGGAATCCGAAGAAGATCACTTCTTTTGATGACCTCGCCGAGGCGCTGAAGGAAGGCAGCATCCTGATGGGAATGGGCAACAGTGATGTTCCTGTCGGCCAGTACACTCAGAAGATCCTGGCCTGGTATGACCTGGACGAGGAAGAGCTGGCTGCGGCCGGCGTGCTGACCTACGGGACCAACGTAAAAGAAGTGACCACACAGGTGGCGGAGGGCAGCGTGGACTGCGGCGTCGTCTACTGCACGGATGCTTTTTCCGCAGGCCTGGATGTGGTGGACAGGGCCACACCCGAGATGTGCGGCCAGGTCATCTATCCGGCAGCTGTTTTAAAGAACAGCGAGGTTTCCGATGAGGCAAAGGCTTTTCTGGAGTACCTGACCGGCCCGGAGGCGTCCGGCGTTTTTGCGGAGGTCGGTTTTACCCCTCTTAGCAAGTAGACCGCACCGGGGAGCCAAAAGCTCCCCGTTTTCAGAAAAGGAATCGTATGAACATGGACTGGTTTCCGCTTTGGAATTCCCTTCGGATCGCCGCCGTCAGCTGCATACTGGTGTTTTTCCTGGGGATATTCTTCGCTTATTATGTGGCCGCTCTTCCCAGAGCGGTCAAGGGCGTGCTGGATGTGATCTTCACGCTGCCGATGGTGCTGCCCCCGACGGTCTGCGGATATCTTCTGCTGAGGGTATTCGGCCTTCGCCGCCCCCTGGGCATGTGGCTCGCGCAGCGGGGCATCCGCTTTGTCATGACCTGGCCGGGCGGGGTGCTGGCCGCTTCGGTGGTGGCTTTCCCGCTGATGTACCGGACGGCCCGCGGCGCTTTCGAAAGCTTTGACAAGACCCTGGCCTACGCCGGGCAGACTCTGGGGCTGTCTAATACGTATATTTTCTGGCGAATCCGCATGCCGGTCTGCCGCCAGGGGATCCTGGCGGGGGCCGTGCTGTCTTTTGCCCGCGCGCTGGGTGAGTACGGTGCGACCAGCATGCTGATCGGCTATACGCCCGGGCGGACCGCCACGATCTCGACCACGGTCTATCAGCTGTGGAGGACCAACGATGAGAAAGGTGCTTTTTTCTGGGTGATGATCAACCTGGCCATCTCCGCGGTGGTGCTGCAGGCGGTCAATATGCTGGAGCGCCCGCATAAAAAGGAGGTGCGATAGATGAGCCTGATCGTGGACATCCGCAAGGATCTGGGCGATTTTCATCTGAGAACGTCCTTTGAGGCCGGGAACGGGATCACCGGCCTGCTTGGCGCTTCCGGAAGCGGCAAGAGCCTGACCTTGAAATGCATTGCCGGCATTGAAAGGCCGGATGAGGGTCATATCGAGCTGGACGGGAAGGTGCTGTTCGATTCAAAACAGAAGATCGACCTGCCGCCGCAGAAGCGCGGCGTGGGGTACCTGTTCCAGAATTATGCCCTTTTCCCGCACATGACGCTGCGCCGGAATATCCTGTGCGCCCTGCATGCGGAGAAGGACCGGCAAAAGAAAGAGAAGGTGCTGGAAGAGATGATCCGCATGATGCGGCTGGAGGGTCTTGAAGACTACAGGCCTCATCAGCTCTCCGGCGGGCAGCAGCAGCGCGCCGCGCTTGCCAGGATCCTGGCCGGCCGCCCCCGGGCGCTTTTGCTGGACGAACCTTTTTCTTCCCTGGACGCGCATCTGCGGGATTCTCTGAAGATCGAGCTGCGGGATCTCCTGCTCGAATATGGTAAGGAAGTGTTGATGGTCACTCACAGCCGCGACGAAGCCTACAACATGAGCAGTGTCGTCGGGGTGATGGATGAAGGCCGGCTGCTTGCCATCAAACCGACAAAGAAGCTTTTCGCCGATCCCGGGAGTGTGGCGGCGGCCCGGATCACCGGCTGCAAGAATATCGCCGCGGCCCGGAAGATCTCCGCGTTCGAGGCGGAGGTGCCGGAGTGGGGGATCCGCCTTACGACGGCCGGAGAGATCCGCGACGGGTTGAAGGCTGTGGGACTCCGCGCCCACTATTTCAACGCGCTCGCCCCCCAAAACCGTTACCGGGTGACCATGGACAGCGAGATGGAAGAGCCCTTCGAGACCATCATCCGGTTCCGGTACGAAAACCAGGAGCCTGACAGCCCGCCGCTGTGGTGGAGGCTGGGAAAGGACAGGCGGCCGGGGACTTTCCCGGAGGAGCTGGGGATCGCGCCGGCGAATGTGCTGCTGCTGTATGAATAATTATGACAGGGGAGTCGCGCGCAACTCCTCGGGAAACTGATGAAAAACAACATAAGGCAAATTCAAAGGATCTTCAGCTATTTGCCGCTCTTGAAAACGCTGCGCCGCCTTATTAGGATGCTTTCTTCGCAACTCGCGCACTAATGTGCGCTCAGACAAGCTCCGAAAGCATCCGGCAGGCTCGCGTTTTCTGCGGCGGCGGCATAAGCTGCAGATCCTTTTGAATTTGCCCTATGTTTTTGTTTCGCAGCACTTCCGGGGACTGTCCACTGTCATCCCCCGCTGACACAGAATCTGCCGCTTCCGGAGTAGTGTCTACGCCATCGGCGAATGACGCATTGTATGCAGGACTGTCCCCCTGTCATAAATTGAAATTATATAAGAATGCGTGTATAATAAACTCCAAATGTGCGCATGAAAGGAGTGACGTCATGAAGCTGACTTTTCTCGGTGCCACCCATGAGGTGACAGGCAGTTGTTTTTATCTGGAAGCCTGTGATAAGAAGATCCTGATCGATTACGGTATGGAGCAGGGCGTGGATTACTTTGAGAACAAGCCCGTGCCGGTTCCTGCAAGCCAGATCGACATGGTGTTCCTGACGCATGCGCATATCGATCATTCCGGGAAGCTGCCGCTCCTTACGAAGGAGGGGTTTCACGGCCAGATCTTCGCCACGGAGGGGACGGAGAAGCTCTGTTCGATCATGCTGATGGACAGTGCGCATATCCAGGAGTCCGAGGCGGAATACAAGAGCCGGAAAAATGTCCGGGCCGGCGGAAAGGAAGTGGAGCCGCTCTATACGGTGGAGGATGCGCAGGATACGATGCGCTGCTTCGTGGGCGTACCCTACGGGAAGACGGTCCGGGTGGACAGCGGCATCACGATCCGCTTTATCGACGCCGGGCATCTTCTGGGATCGGCCTCGATAGAGGTTACGGTCACGGAGGGGGAGGTTACGAAGAAGCTCCTGTTCTCCGGGGATATCGGAAATACGGACCAGCCGCTGCTGCGCGATCCGGCCATGCCCGAGGAGGCGGATTACGTGATCATGGAAGCCACCTACGGAAACAGGTTCCATGAAAAGCACGGAGATTATACGGTGGAGCTGGCGAAGGTGCTGCAGGAGACCTTCGACCGGGGCGGCAATGTGGTGATCCCCTCCTTCGCGGTGGGCAGGACCCAGGAGATGCTGTACTTTATCCGCCAGATCAAGGAAAAGAACATGGTCACCGGGCATGACGGCTTCGAAGTGTGGGTGGACTCACCGCTCGCGATCGAGGCGACCGGCGTCTTTATGGACAGGATGTACAGTGACCTGGACGAGGAAGCCGAGGCGCTGCTGCACAAAGGCATCAACCCGATCAGCTTCAACGGGCTGCGCACTGCGGTCACGGCGGACGAGTCGAAGGCGATCAACGAGGATACTCAGCCGAAGGTCATCATATCCGCTAGCGGCATGTGCGAAGCCGGCCGGATCAGGCATCACCTCAAGCACAACCTGTGGCGTGAGCAGAGCACCATCCTCTTTGTGGGCTATCAGTCGGTGGGCACGCTGGGGCGTGCGCTGACGGAGGGAGCCGATAAAGTAAAACTCTTCGGAGAGGAGATCGCTGTGGAAGCGCAGATCCTGGTGCTGCCGGGCATCAGCGGTCATGCGGACTGCGCCGGGCTGCTCGCCTGGGCGGGGGCTTTAAAGAGAAAACCCGAAAAGGTCTTTGTGGTTCACAGCGAGGACCAGACGGCGATCGAGTTTTGCGGGAAGCTGAAGGAGAATTTCGGATATGAGGCGGATGCGCCTTATTCCGGGACCGAGTTCGACCTGGCGCAGGGAAGATACCTGCTGGAGGCAGAACCGGTAAGACTTCGGAGCAAGAAAGAAGAGGACGCCAAAGAGACGGCCCGCAAGGCGGAGCTTACGATGGGCGCCTACACGGACGGCGCGCCGACCGCTCCGATCTCCGCCGTCTATGTGCATCTGGTCAGGGCAGCGTCCCGCCTGATGCGGCTGATCGAGCGCTACACCGACGGAGGCTCCGCGGACCTGAAGAAATTCACGCGCGAGGTCAACGACCTGTGCGAGCGCTGGGAAAGGAAATAGACAGTCTTGAACAGAACCCTGGCAGCTCCCGGAAAAGGGAAAAGAAAAACCATGCGGTGCCTGCTGGCGCTTGGCGCCGTCCTGTGCCTGACCGGGTGCGGGCGGCTCAACGCGGTGGCGGTTCAGAGCGGCCTGATCGAAAGCCCGTACTATCATCTCGGGGACACCACGTGGGACAACGGCGGGGTGGAGGAATACTGGTTCAACCAGATCCCGAGCGAGATGAACGAGACTTACCGCGAGCTGTATGAGCGCCTGGTGAACAACGAGGACGAAGCCAACATGTACGCCAGGATGGACGCCGACAACTTCTGGAAGATCTACTATGCCATCCTCGCCGACCATCCGGAGATCTTCTGGCTCGGAGACGTGGACTCCGAGGCCGTGGCCGGCGGAAATACAAGCTACACGGACATTTCGGGCAAGATCGTCAAGTACTCGATGTCAAGCGTCGTTCCGCTTCAGGAGCGGGAGAGCATGAAGCAGCAGCTGGAGGCGGCTGCCGACGAGTGCATCCGGCAGATCCCGGAAGGCGCCGGGGATTATGAGAAGATCCGGTTCGTATATGATTATCTGGTGGATCTGGTGGACTACGACCTGTCCGCTCCCTACAACCAGAACGTCCAGAGCGCGCTGCTTAACCACCGCAGCGTCTGCGCCGGATACTCCAGGGCATTCCAGTATATCCTGCACCGGATGGGGATGTTCTGCACCTATGTGACCGGGACGATCGAAAACGGCGGAGACCACGCCTGGAACATCGTCCGGATAAACGGTCAGTATTACAATGTGGACGTGACCTGGGGCGATCCCTTCTTTGAGGGAGGCCCGAAGGTGGAAGGATACCGCAACTACAACTATCTTTGCTGTCCGGACAGCGTTCTGTACAGGACGCACACGCCGAAGGAGGATTTTGGCCTGCCCGGGTGTACCGATGACAGCCTTGACTACTACCGGATGACCGGCCGGTATTATCCGGTCTTTGACTACGATGAGATCTATCAGGTGCTGATGAACAGCGTCTGGAACGGGGAGCCGTCGGTGACCATGAAATTCGGGTCCGCCGAGGCCTACCAAAGCGCCGTCTACGAGATGTTCAGCAACGGCATGCTCTATGACGCGACCGCGTACCTGATGGAGATGAACGGACGCACCACCTGGCAGTATACCTACCAGACGGATGAGGACTTTAATCTGGTGACAGTCTTCTGGTAAAACCGGAAACGGTATTGACGAGAGGTTTGAATATATATGAGAAGCACGCTGATCAGAATCAGGAACTTCATACTGCGGATCCTGTTTTTACTGCTGGTTCTGGTCGTATCCATCATCATTTTTGAAAACATGATCAACAAGGCGCTTCCCGAGAGCGCGGTGACAATGGAGAACTCCACGTTCCCGACCATCTGCATGGAGCGGGGGAATGTGAGCTTCAACCGGCTGTACGGGTACGCCGATGAGATGGATGTGACAAGAATGCGCGATACCATCACGCCGCTGCAGAGCGACCGCAGCATCGGCATCCGGATCCAGACGTATTCCGTAAAGGTCGACTCGGTCTCCTACGAAGTGCTGCCCCTGGACGGATCGCCGGCCCTGGAGAATACCAAGGTCATCCATATCAATCAGGAGAGCGATGAGCTGACGGCCACGATCACCCTGCAGAACAAGATGCTGATGAATCAGGAGTACGCGCTGAAGATCCAGCTCACCACCGGCGGGAGAAACATCTATTATTATACGAGAGTTATCCTGGCCGATGCGCTCCACACGGATGATTACCTGAATTTCGTGAGCGGGTTCTATGACAAGACCGTCAACCGCACGGACCTTGGCACCGTCGGTGCCGCCGTGGAGCCGGACGATACGACGGACGAGGATGCGACGCTGGCGAGGATGGACATCCACGACAGCGTGGATACGCTGACCTGGGGCAACCTGTTCCCGACGATCTACTACAAGCCGACGCCGCGCATCTGCGAGATCAACAGCAAGACGGCGTCCCTGACGATGGAATACAGGATCGCCGCCACCGGGGAGAACGGGGTGACGGAGATCTACAACGTCAACGAGTTCTACCGGGTGCGATTCACCGACAGCCGTGTGTTCCTGCTGAACTTCGAGCGGTCCACGGACGAAGTGTTCAACCCGGACAACAACGTGATCACCGAGAAGGGGATCCGGCTGGGGATCACGGGCAAGGACGTCAACTTCAAGACGGACGAGAATAACCGGATCATCGCGTTCGTGCAGCAGAATGAGCTGTGGTCCTACGAGCGCAGCAGCGGAAAGCTGACACAGATCTTCAGCTTCCCCCAGAAGGAAAACATGGACCTGAGGGACTTCCATAACGGCTGTGATTTCAGGATCATGAAGGTGGCCGCAAACGGCGATGTGTGGTTTGTGATCGCCGGCCGGATGAACCGCGGCGAGCACGAGGGCGAAAACGGAGTCTCCCTGTGCTATTACGACTCGGCGACGGCCATGACGGAGGAGAAACTGTTCGTACAGACGGTCGTTGACCGGGAGATGCTCAGGCGGGATGTGGACGCGCTCACCTATGTGACGGACGACGGCGCTTATTTCTACCTGCAGCTCGAGCAGCAGCTCGTGAGGATCCGGATCGCCGACCATCAGATCAAGGTCATGGCGGAAAACATTATCGAGGGCGGAAGCGCCTCATCGGAGAGCGGCCGCTACTATGCCTGGATCAGCGGAGATGATCCCACGAAGGCGCAGGAGATGTACTTCGCCGATCTTGAAACGGGCAATATCGAGACTATCGAAGCCGCGGCGAAGGCAAAGATCAAGCCGGTGTGTTTTATGAATGAAGACCTGGTCTACGGCCAGGCCTGGGATGAGGACCTGGCGCGGGCTTCTCTCTCGAGCGGATATTTCCCCATGTACCAGCTGGTGATCCGCAGCGGGGAGGGCGAGATCCTGAAGGAATACACCCCGAGGGGATGCCGCGTGACGAAGGCGGTCCTGTCCGATCATCTGCTCCGGCTCACGAGAGTGAGGCTCAACGCGGCGAAGACCGGCCTGGAGGCCTACACGGATGATGAGATCGTCGATACGAACACCTCCTCCTCGGTGGCGGTGGGTATCGCGACATCCGCTTCGAGCCGCAAGCTCAATGAAGTGTTCCTGCGGACAGGCGGCACGATCTCGGATACGTCCGCCGCGCTGGTGTACAGCAAGATCATCCGGCCGTCTTCTTCGCGGAGCGTGAGGGTGGAGCCTGCCGGCGACGTGAAGCCGCTTTACACGGTCTACGCCCACGGCGGTCTGTATGATATCTTCTACAGGGCGAATGAGGCGGTGGACTGCGCCGACAAGAATGTGGGCGTGGCGCTGCTCTCGTCCAGGGACTACCTGTGGGTGAGAGGAATGGTGCCGGTGACGGCCCAGATCGCGCTCGACAAGGTACCGGAAGTCCTGAAGGCGGGCGTGACGGATATCAGCCAGATCACGCAGGCGGGCCAGATCGGCCTTGACCTGAGCGGCTGTACCCTCGAGCAGGTCCTGAACTTCGTCGGCAGCGGAAGGCCGGTCGCGGCCATCACCGAGAAGGGACCGGTCACGATCGTCGGATTTGATGAATTCAACACTCATCTGCTCGACCCGGGCGGTGAAGAGTGGTATTATTACGGAATCAATGATTCCACAGAGATGTTTGAGAAACAGGGCAATCAATTCTTTGCCTGCGGCTGAGGAGGCTTTTATGATCAGACTTTATGAGAACGGCGTCTGGCTCCTGAACGGGACGCAGCTGATGACAAACGAGGAAATGCTCCGGGGCGGAGCGGCGGATCCCGAACAGGGCAGGAAGGGGACCATGGCCTGGTCGATCCTTGATGCCCACAATACTTCCGGCAGCATGGATGCGCTCAGGATCAAATTTGACAAGCTGACCAGCCATGACATTACCTTTGTGGGGATCATCCAGACGGCAAGAGCGTCCGGGCTGGAGAAGTTCCCGGTCCCCTATGTGCTGACCAACTGCCACAATTCGCTGTGCGCGGTGGGCGGGACCATCAACGAGGATGACCACATGTTCGGCCTTTCCGCGGCCAGGCGCTACGGCGGCGTTTACGTCCCGCCGCACCAGGCGGTCATTCACCAATACGCCAGGGAGATGCTCGCCGAGAGCGGCGGCATGATCCTGGGAAGCGATTCCCATACCCGCTACGGCGCCCTGGGTACCATGGCGGTCGGTGAGGGCGGTCCCGAACTGGTCAAGCAGCTGCTGGGGCAGACCTATGATATCGGCAGGCCCGGCGTGGTGGCCGTGTACCTGACCGGAAAGCCGGCAAAGGGCGTGGGCCCGCAGGACGTGGCGCTGGCCATCATCGGCGCCGTGTTCAAGAATGAATATGTCAAGAATAAGGTGATGGAGTTCGTGGGGCCTGGCGTTGCGAATCTCAGTGCTGATTTCAGGATCGGCGTGGATGTGATGACGACCGAGACCACCTGCCTGAGTTCGATCTGGCAGACGGATGAGACCATCCGCGAGTTCTATCAGATCCACGGCCGGGAGGAGAGCTACAGAGAGCTTAAGCCCGCCGCCGCGGCTTACTACGACGGGTGCGTGTACGTGGACCTCGACAAGGTCGAGCCTATGATCGCGATGCCCTTCCATCCGAGCAACACCTATACCATCCGGGAACTGAAAGAGAACCTGGAGGATATCCTGGCAGCCACAGAGGAAGCGGCGAAGGTCAGCTTCGGGGCGAAAGTCGACTTCTCCCTGCGCAGCAAGATCCGCGGCGGAGACCTCATGGTGGACCAGGGGATCATCGCCGGCTGCGCCGGCGGCGGTTTTGAAAATATCTGTGCGGCGGCCGACATCCTGCAGGGCAGGTTCATCGGCGCGGACGCATTTACCTTGAGTGTCTATCCGGCCAGCACGCCGATCTACCGCGAGCTGGCGCTGAACGGACGGCTCGCCTCCCTGATCGAGTCCGGCGCGGTCGTGAAGACCGCCTTCTGCGGACCGTGCTTCGGTGCGGGCGATACGCCGGCCAACAACGCGTTCAGCATCCGTCACTCGACCAGGAACTTCCCCAACCGTGAGGGCTCCAAGGTACAGAACGGGCAGATCGCTTCCGTGGCGCTGATGGATGCGCGCTCGATCGCGGCGACGGCCGCCAATGGTGGACGCCTGACATCCGCGGCGGAGATGGATGTGGAGTACACCGGGCCGGTTTACCATTTTGACTCAAAGATCTATGCCAACCGAGTCTTTGACAGCCACGGAAAGGCAGACCCGAGTGTGGAACTGGTCATGGGACCGAACATCAAAGACTGGCCCGTGATGCAGCCGCTTCCCGAGAACCTTCTGCTGAAGGTGGTCAGCGAGATCCATGATCCGGTGACCACGACCGACGAGCTGATCCCCTCAGGGGAGACCAGTTCCTACCGGTCCAATCCGCTCGGGCTGGCCGAGTTCACACTCTCCAGGAAGGATCCGGCTTACGTCGGGGAGGCCAAGAAGGTGCAGCTGGCCCAGAAGGCCATTGAAAACGGGGAGGATCCCGCAGCGGCCCTGCCGGAAGCCGGACAGGTCCTCAGGGCTGTCGCAGAGGCTTTCCCGCAGGCGGTACCGTCGGGGAAAGCGGACGGAAGAACGCCCGGAGCGCTGGGGATCGGCAGTGTGATCTACGCCGTGAAGCCCGGGGACGGCTCCGCCAGGGAGCAGGCCGCATCGTGCCAGAAAGTGCTGGGCGGCTGGGCCAACATCGCCGGAGAGTATGCCACCAAGCGCTACCGCTCCAACCTGATCAACTGGGGAATGCTGCCGCTGACCTGCGCTGCCGGCGTGGATGATCTTCCCTTCAGGAAAGGAGACTGGCTGCTTTTGCCCGGGATCCGCAAGGTCCTGGCGGAGGGCAGGATGCCGGAGGCTTATGTGATCAGGGACGGCGCCCTGACAAAAACGGAGCTGACAATGGGAGCGCTTACACAGGATGAACGCCAGATCATCCTCGACGGGTGCCTGATCAACTATAACAGACAGGAGTGATCGATCATGGAAAAGAAGAAATACTATATTACGACAGCCATCGCCTACGCATCGGGCAAACCGCACATCGGCAACACCTACGAGATCGTGCTGGCGGACGCCATTGCCAGGTTCCGCAGAGCGGAGGGATACGATGTGTTCTTCCAGACCGGAACCGACGAGCATGGCCAGAAGATCGAGCAGAAAGCCGCCGACAAGGGGATCACGCCGAAGGAGTTCGTGGATGAGGCGGCTGGTGAGATCAAACGGATCTGGGACCTGATGAACACCTCCTACGACAAGTTCATCCGGACCACCGACGATTATCATGAGAAGCAGGTCCAGAAGATCTTCAAGAAGCTCTATGACCAGGGCGATATCTATAAAGGAAGCTATGAGGGCTGGTACTGCACTCCCTGCGAGTCTTTCTGGACCCAGTCCCAGCTCGTCGACGGCAAATGCCCGGACTGCGGCAGGCCCGTGGCGAAGGCATCCGAGGAGGCCTATTTCTTTAAGATGAGCAAATATGCCGACCGCTTGATCGAGCATATCAATACTCATCCGGAATTTATCCAGCCCGTTTCCAGGAAGAACGAGATGATGAACA
>DGTA01000080.1 GCA_002394165.1 Lachnospiraceae bacterium UBA4348
CATCCGGGTTGCGCAGCTCAAAGCGCTTTTTGTCAGGTGTCTTGGCATAGGCCGGGATCCTCACGACCGCGCTGCGGTTTGCCATCGCATAGCCGATGGTCACAGGCGCTTCAAATCCGGGAACCAGTCTCTTGTAAGAGTTGGTCGACGGGTTAGTGATCGCGCACAGGGAAGCGGCATGGGTCAGCAGGCCGCCTATAAACCACATGGCTGTGTCGGAGAGCTGGCCATATCCTTTTTCATCGTAGAAGACCGGCTTTCCGTCCTTCTTCAGGAGCATATGGACATGCATGCCGCTGCCGGCCTCCGCCGGAAGGGGTTTGGGCATCAGGGTCGCCGTGCAGCCATTCCGGACAGCTTCATTGCGGATGATGTATTTCGCGGACATGGTATCGTCGGCCAGCTTGAGCATTTCGCCCAGTTCGACTTCCACTTCCATCTGGCCGCAGCCGCCGACCTCATGATGGTGGTATTTCACATCAATGCCCCATTTTTCCATCTGCAGGCAGATCTTGCTGCGCAGGTCATTGTTGATGTCCATGGGAAGGGAGATATGATAACCGCCCTCATGCTGGATCTGATAACCGTTGTTGTTGTCCTCATCCGCACCGGCCCAGTGTGCCTGGCGGGTATGGATGCTGTAGCCCATCTCCTGGGGATTCGTCTCATATTTAACTTCGTCGAAAAGATAGAATTCGTATTCCGGCCCGATGATCATCTCATCGGCCACGCCCTCTTCTTTCATGAAGTCAAGCGCCCTGATGGCCACGTTTCTCGGATACTGGTCAAAGGGGCGGTTCTCCGGAAGTGCGATCACCTGCACATCGCCGATCATCGAGAGCGTCGGGATTTCCGCATAGGTATCGATCACAGCCGATTCCAGGACCGGCACAAAGACCATGTCGCTGTTCTCCACCGGGGCGTACCCGTAATTGGAACCGTCGAAGCCGATGCCGTTCGTCATGGTGCTCTCATTAAGCTTCTGCGCCGGAATGCTCAGATGACGCCAGCGTCCGTCGATATCGGTCAGCTTGAAGTCAACGATCTTAATATCGTTTTCCTTGATCAGTTTCTGAATATCCTTTAATGTGACTCCCATTGCTCGTGTCTCCTCCCTGTTCGATCACGTCTACGGCGGCTCACTTTACGGCCGCCGGCCATCAATACGAACATTATATAGTATGAAGGCATCAATATCAATTTGATTCACATTTCCGGATATACGGATTCTCAAAAAGGTCAATTTTTCTCCAGCATCTCATCCATGGTATGCCAGCCAAGCACGGCGCATTTTACCCGGGAAGGCATGTGGGAAATATCCTGAAGGGCGCCTGCTTCCTGCAGCTCTTCCAGTTCCTCGCCGGAGATCTCCTCCCGGATCATTTTCATGAACAGGCTGCTCAGGCGCTTTGCCTCCTCCACGGTCTTTCCGATGACCAGGTCCAGCATCATGTCCGCACTGGCTCTTGATATGGCGCACCCGTCTCCGGCAAAACCTCCGTCCAGAATGACGCCGTCCTCCACCTTCAGCTGGAGTACGATGTCATCTCCGCAGCTGGGATTGACTCCCTCCAGCACCATATTGGCGCCGGGAACCGCATGATGATGCCCCGGGCGCGCATTGTGATCGATCAGGATCTCGTTATAAAAAGTATTCATCGGATCACTCCTCAATCTTCGGACATCCCATCCGCTCTCGTATGGTTGACAAAGTTTCCAGGAAGAGTCCGATCTCCTCCTCCGTGTTGTAGAACATCAGGCTGGCCCTGATGGTTGACGGGACGCCCAGATACTTATGCAGGGGTTGGGCGCAGTGATGGCCCGCCCTGACCGCGATATGATCCGCATCAAAAATAGCGGCCGCATCGTGCGGATGGACATCCCGGATATGGAAGGTCAGCACGCCGTGATGATCCTGTGCCTTTTCCGAGCCGATCAGCGTCACTCCGGGGATCTTTCTCATGCCGTCTGCGGCAAGATCCGTCAGATACTGCTCGCGCAGCGCCATTTTGTCCCTGCCGATCCGCTCCGCATAGCGGATAGCCTCAGCAAAGGCGATCACACCGCCCGCGTTTACGGTCCCCGCCTCGAATTTATGCGGGATTGGGGCCCAGGTACAGTCATCGAGAGTCACTTTGGTGATCATCTCGCCGCCGGTCAGGAACGGAGGCATCTTCTCAAGAAGCTCCGCTCTTCCCCACAGCACACCCACACCCATCGGGCCGAGCATCTTATGAGCCGAAAAGGCCATCAGGTCGACCCCCAGTTCCCGGACATTGACAGGAATGTGGGGAATGCTCTGAGAACCGTCCGCCACGAACCAGGCCCCGAACCGGTGGGCAGCCCCCGCGAGCGCCCGGATATCGTTCAGATATCCGAAGACATTGGACATGTGCGTCAGCGTCACGATCCTGGTCCGTTCACTAAGCAGCGCTTCCAGATCCTCCACTTTCAGTTCGCCCGATGCGTCCGGTTCAAGATAGCGCACGACCGCTCCCGCCCTGGCCGCAGCGGCCCGCCACGGGAGCATGTTGCTGTGATGCTCGCATACAGAGATAATGATCTCATCTCCCTGCTTCAGAAACGAGCCCAGGCTGTACGCCGCCAGGTTAAGGCTCTCCGAGGCGTTCCTCGTAAAAATGATCTCCTCGCTGCATGAAGCCCCGATCAGCTTTGCGGTCAGCGCCCTTCCCTCCTCATAGGCATCAGTCGCCATTACGCTGATCGAATACAGGCCGCGCATAGGGTTGGCGTTGTAGCGGCTGTAATAATCCTTTTCCGCCTCCAGTACACACAAGGGCTTCTGCGACGTTGCGCTGTTATCAAGATACGCCAGGCCGGCCGTATCAAGCAGCGGAAAATCTTCCCGGATCTTTCCGATATCCAGTCCGCTCTGATCGATCCTGTTCATCAGACACTCTCCTCTCCGAATACTTTCCTGAGCAGATCCTCTCTCACCCGGCGCTCAGGTATGGCACGGATCACGCCGGCGATCCGCCCTTCCTCGAGCATCCGGGCCGCCTCTTCCTTATCAAGGCCCCGCGAACACAGATAGTACAGCGCTTCCGGAGAGATCTTTCCGGCTGCCGCGCCGTGGTCGCCCTCCACATCCTCCTCACTGCAGAGGATCAGCGGAATGGTACGGTTGACCACGTCATCGTCCAGAAAGAGCACATCCTCCAGCTCGGCTCCCTTCGAGCCGCCCGATCCGCGCCTGAAATCGATAGTTCCGCGGAATGTCTTTCTGCTGCCCTTATGAAGGGATCCGCGCATATCCAGGTCGCTCTTCGTCGAAGGCGCCAGATGGTTGACGATGTAGTTCATGTCAAGTACGCACTCATCCCCGAGCCGGTAACCGCCCCTGAGCGACAGGGAGCTTCCTTCTCCGGCCAGGTCAGAGCGCAGCGCAGCATAGATCTTCGCATTCTTTCCGTCCTTATCCCCCGATGAACCGGGAAACACATGGAACACCCTGATTTCAGCCCCCTCACAGGCATGCACGCCTGTATCTGAAAGGATCAGGTCGCTCTCTCCGGGGCTGTGCACCTGTATCAGATCCACGCTCGCATTCTTCTCGAGGTGGATCAGGGTCCGCACAGCCGTGACGGCGCCCTCTTTCCCCAGATTATCAGCCCGGCTGTTCTCATGACAGTTATCCGGACAGCATTCACCGGAAGGATCCATATCGATCCGGATCAGCGCTGCCGCACCTTCTCTCACATGAAACACAAATTCACGCGCCGCCAGTTCTCCCTTTTCGGGTCTGATCGCGCAGCAAAAAGATCCGGTCTCTTTCGTCAGCTCGTTCTCCTCCGCTCTGACCCCGAGTTTTCGGAAATAATCATCCAGGCCTTCTCCCATGCCGGCCGGAAGCGTATGGACCGGAGATTCGTTTCGGGCATAAATGCCGGGAACAGGCAGATCGACCGATGAATCATTCAGTTTCAGCCGGTTCCAGGTTCTCACCGGAAGCGGATTTATCGTGACGTTCGTTGTATTATTCATCTTCCGCTCCTTTCATCCGATACTTCCCTTCATCTCTAGACGGATGAGGTTATTCATCTCCACCGCGTATTCCAGCGGAAGTTCCCTGGATACACTCTCGCAAAAGCCTGTAACGATCATGGCCCGGGCGTCCTCCTCGGAGAGTCCTCTCGAGCGCAGGTAATAGACGGCCTCGTCGCTGATCCTTCCGATCCTGGCCTCATGTCCGATATCCGCATCCCCGGTTCGGATATCCATTGACGGGATCGTATCGGACCGGGAGATCTCATCCAGCATCAGAGACTGGCAGGAAACAGAAGCCCTGGCTTTTTTTGCCCTGGCGGTGATCTGCACGCTGCTTCGGAAGGTACTCACGCCTCCGCTCTTGGAGATGGACCGCGTTCCGATGCTCGACGTTGTGTGAGGTGCGTTATGCACCACCTTGACGCCCGTATCCAGGTCCTGGCCCTCACCGGCAAAAGTGATCCCGGTAAAGTTCATGGACGCCTCTTCCCCCTCCAGGATCGTCATCGGGTACAGACAGGATACATGGGAGCCGAATGACCCCGACACCCACTCCATGCTGCCTCCCTCCGCCACCAGGGCTCGTTTCGTATTGAGGTTATACATATTCTTGGACCAGTTCTCGATCGTAGAATAGCGCAGCTTCGCATTCTTCCTGACATAGAGCTCCACGCAGCCTGCGTGGAGATTGGCCACATTGTATTTCGGGGCAGAGCAGCCCTCAATAAAATGCAGGTCCGCACCTTCATCCACAATGATCAGCGTATGCTCGAACTGGCCGGCCCCCTTGGCATTAAGCCTGAAGTAAGACTGGAGAGGGATCTCGACCTTAACGCCCGCGGGAACATAGACAAAGGATCCCCCGGACCACACAGCCCCGTGGAGCGCCGCGAATTTGTGATCGGTCGGAGGAACCAGCTTCATGAAATGGTCCCGGATCATCTCCTGATAAGGGCCGTGAAGGGCACTTTCAAGATCCGTATAGATCACGCCCTGCTCCTCCACCTCTTTCCGGACATTGTGATAGACCAGTTCCGAATCATACTGGGCGCCCACACCGGCAAGCGACTGCCTCTCTGCCTTCGGGATCCCCAGTTTTTCGAAGGTTTCCTTGATCTCGTCAGGCACATCGGACCACTTGGCGCTCATCCCGGTGTTCGGACGCACATAGGTGACGATGTTGTCCATATCGAGTCCGTCAATGGACGGGCCCCAGTTCTGGACGGGCATACGGTTATAGATCTCCAGGCTTCGCAGCCGGAAATCATGCATCCACTGCGGATCGTTCTTCTCCGATGAGATCTCCTCCACCACGGCCCTGTCCAGACCGGAGCGCACCCGGAAATAATCCTTTTCTTCATACCGGAAATCATACAGCTCCCGGTTAATATCATCTACAAATGTCTTCTGCTTCATGGATGGTCCTCTCAAGCTTTCTCGTATCGTGTAAATCCGTCCTGTATGATCGATGCGGCCAGGCCGGCATCTCCCTCGTCAACGATCTTTCCATCCACCAGCACATGGGTTTTGTCGACCTTCAGTTCCTCCAGGATCCTGGCGCTGTGGGTGATGATCAGCAGTGATTTTTTCCCGTCGCTGCAGAAAGCTTCCACCCCGGCGGAAACGGTGCGGACCGCATCGACATCCAGGCCGGAATCGGTCTCGTCGAGTATCGCCAGGGACGGTTCCAGCATCAGAAGCTGCAGGATCTCCGCTTTTTTTCTCTCACCGCCGGAAAATCCCACGTTGACCTCTCTCTGGGCCCATTCACGCTCCATACGCAGAAAATCCATCTTTTCATAGAGACGTTTCCTGAAATCGGCAAGAAAGATCCGCTTCCCGGTCAGCGCTTCCGCTGCGGTGCGGATCAGGTCCGCCACAGTTACTCCGGGAATCTCCACCGGACTTTGGAAAGAAAGGAAAAGGCCGTCCCGGGCACGCATCTCCACACTCTCATCCGTGATATCCTTTCCGCCAAAAAGGATCCTTCCGCCTGTTATCTCGTAAGAGGGATGGCCCATCAGCGCATTTCCGAGGGTCGATTTGCCCGCTCCGTTCGGCCCCATCAGCACATGGACTTCTCCCGGTCCGATCTCAAGGTCTATTCCATGAAGTATCTCTTTCCCGTCCGCATCCGCTTTCAGGCCGCTGATCTTCAATAATGTCTCATTCATATCCGCTCGCTCCATTTCCTACGAAATTACTAGGTTTTTTAGTCAAACTAATACTAGTATATTGGTAGGAATATGTCAAGGGATATCTTCTCAGAAGATATCCCTCTTGTTCAGGCCGGCGGCCCCTATAAATTCATCTTCTCTGGAAAAACGCCTGACAGACCGCCAGGCAGCGATATCCATCACGACAACGAATACGATGAATATAAGAATGGCAGTTTCATTTTCGGTTGAAAGCAGATAATCATAAAAACCATGAAGCAATGTCGGAATGAGCACGCTCAAAAGCAGAAAACTTTTCGCTCTTTCCGCCTGTCCGTGAGTCTGCTCATACCTGGCTTTCCCGTAATAATAACCCATGTAGATCCCGAAGATACAGTGCCCGGGAATTGAGAGGAAAGCCCTTACGACAGCTGTCCCCAGGCCGGAAAAAACCACGTAGAAAATATTCTCGATCGCAGCGAAGCCCAATGACACGGACACCGCGTAAACGATCGCATCAAAGCGATAATTGAATTCAGGATCGTTCCACGTCTTTTTCTTCAGGAAAAAATACTTGCACCCTTCTTCCACCAGGGCTACTCCGACAAAATTCTCGATCAGGATCATGATATCCATTCTCAGCCCGGACCGGAAGATCAGTATGGCCGCCAGCTCCTCGAGAGCGATGGCCGGTATGGCGCTGATGACCCCCCACCATAACAGGCGTTTGATCATGCCGGCCGGTTCCTTCTCGATCTTGTCGAGCCTGTAGATCCCTCTCAGGAGTATCAGGGGCGGAATGACCGCCGCGAGCAGAAGAACTGTGATATACATGGAAATAACCCTTTCATTGATTATAATTACTGATTACTAAAAACCCCTCTCTGCAGGCAGAGAGGGGAATGGATCATGATTCCGAACTTAGTCCAGAGCCCGGCTCTTTGGCATCAGCCAAACAGCTTGCTCAGCAGAGAAGCGGCTTTTTCAGCAGCGGACACTGCCTCTGCAGGAGCTTCTGCAGCTTCCGTCGTCATCTCTTCTGCGGTCTCAAGAGTTTCAGCTGCTTCGGTAGCGATCTCTTCTACGGACTCAACAGCTTCCTCAACCTCAGTGGCGATTTCTTCAACAGACTCACCAGCCTCGGATACCAGCTCTTCAACAGTCTCAGCTGCTTCGGTAGCAAGCTCTTCAGCAGCACCAGCGGCAGCACCGGCCATCTCAGCTACGGACTCAACGCCCTCGCTGGCAGCTTCCATTGCTTCGGTCGCAGTCTCTTCTACTGTCTCGGCAGCTTCACTGGCGATCTCTTCTACGCTCTCAGCAGCCTCGGTGGTCATCTCTTCGACCGTCTCAGCGGCTTCACTGACAGCTTCTTCAATGGCTGCAGCTGCTTCTGTCTCAGGAGCGGCGGCCTCTGTGGTCGCAGCTTCTGTCGTCTGTGCCTGTGTTTCAGCCTGCGTGGGAGCTTCCGTTTCTTTCTTCTTCGCACATCCGGAAGCTACTACCGCGACCATAACAACACTCAGAACCAGTGCCCATACTTTACTTCTCAATTTAGTTTCCTCCTTTCGAGCACACAAAGATAATAGAATTATAAGTCCAGTTGAACAATTTTTCAATCACTAAATCCTTTTCTTAGAAAAGTTTTCCTGTGACTGTGATGTCCGGCAGGACTCGCTTTCTGAACTCCTCTTCATCCGCCCGGCTTCCCACGATACTGCCGTAATGAGTGGGGATACAGACGGAGGGCCGGATGCAGTTGACGGCCGCGGCCGCGTCCTTCGCGTTCATCGTGAATTTCCCGCCGATCGGCACAAGCGCAATGTCACACTTTACCGCTTTGACTTCCTTTACAGCATCGGTATCTCCTGCCACATAGATCCTCACGCCGTCTATGGTCACGATGTACCCGACCCAGCCTTTCCTGCGGGGATGGAAGGGTTTGAGGGTATTATAGGCCGGTACTGCTTCCGCTGCGATGCCTCCCGCTTCCTTCTTTTCTCCCGGCGAAAACAGGACTGTCCTTCCGGCCGGGATCCCGGCGGAGCCCAGCTGACCGCTCATGGATGCGGGAGCTGCAAGGACCGTATCATCCCTGCAGATGTTCCGGATGCTTTCCGGATCGAAGTGATCCCCGTGTTCATGGGTGATAAAGATCACATCGGCATCATGCGCAGCACTGCGGATCTCGATCGGATCGAAATAAACGACTTTATCCGCCCCGATCCGAATGCTGCTCTGGGTATTGACGCTGATCGCATTCACCAGTTCATTCTGATTCATACGCGTTCCTCCTCACACGTTTTCCATCAGGAAGCTGAATATCAGGTAAGCCGTCTTCAGCGCATTGTGCCGGATCGATCCGTTCTCAATGGCGAAGATATCTCCCTCAATGATCCGGGTACCCAGCCTTTCAAGCCTTTCCCTGTCCAGTCCGACCAGTGTCTTTCCCTCCAGTTCAAGGTATTTGGCGGTGACAGCCGGATCGACCAGGCCATTGTTTGCCACAACCAGTCCGATGGACCGGCGGCCTAGATACCTGTTCAGGACGGCCACGTGATCGCTCACGTTGTAGCCATCCGTCTCACCCGGCTGGGTCACCAGGTTGGAGACATACATCAAAGGCGCATGAGTCCTGACCAGTGCGTCTCTCACCTGATCCGCGAGCAGGTGCGGAAGGATGCTCGTGTATAGGCTTCCGGGGCTGAATATGATCAGGTCCGCGTCCATGATATGATCCGTCACTTCATTGCTCACACGGATATCGTGATCATAGGCCAGACGGCGGATATGCCTGATGTTCGCGCTGACCTCCTCCTCGCCGAAATACTCACGGTCAGAGCTTTTTCCGACCAGTTCCACCTTTTCTTCCGTAAGCGGAAGAACCGTGCCTTTTACCTCCAGCAGCGAGCACATATAACGCGCCGCCTCCGAAAGGCTGCCCTTTAAGTCGATCAGCGCCGCCAGCAGGATGTTCCGGACAGGATGATTCTCCAGCGACCCGGCCTTGGAAAAGCGGTAGGACATCAGGTGGATGAAATCCTCGTCGGCATTAGCCATCGCCAGCAGGACTTTTCCGATATCTCCCACAGCCGGAATATCAAGCTCCTCCTTGAGTTTTCCGGTGCTGCTGCCATTGTCGGTCACCGTAATGACGGTCGTCACATCAACGGGAAAGAGTTTCAGTCCGGAGAGCAGACAGGACAGCCCCGTTCCGCCGCCGAATACAGTGATCTTCTTCATCATTTGGCCCTCTTTTCATTGAATATTGATGAGTCATCATGTAAAGTGATAGTGAGAGAGAATAAATACTTACTCCCTCCTCACTATTATAGATAAATGCTTCGAACAATCAATCATTTTCTTTCTTTATCTGACATATTTTGCAGCCTTGAATCATATACTCAGAAAGGAGTATGCTCTATGAAAAGACTGATCTGTACGCTCGCTTTTATCGTGTCCGCCTCTGCCGCCTGCGCGGCCTCGGAGATCCCGGCCGTCTACGATATCACCGCCTCCTCCACTCTGTCCGGCGGTGACTACGACAGCTGGAACCTGTGGGATTATGAAGAGTCCACTGCCTGGGTGGAGGGCGTTTCCGGAAACGGGATCGGCGAGTACGTCACTTTTACAGTTCCGGAGGGAACTGTGATCACGGGCGCCCTCATCCGGCCCGGCTACACCAAGAGCCAGGATCTGTTTTTCAAGAATGCGGCTCCGGAAGCGATGCGATTCGAGGTCGATATGGATGCCCGCAGCGTGGATCTGTCCGACAGCGTGTGGAGCTTCGACGAGTGTTTTGCCGGGATCAGTCTCACCTTCGATCCGCCCCTTACCAGCAGCGGCAGCGTGTGGGCGTTCATCGACTCTGCGCGCCCAGGCAGCACCTACGAAGACACCTGCATCAGCGAGCTGAGGCTTTACGGATATACCTCCGACTCCGGCTATGCCGCTGATCCCTCTTCCCCGGAAGAGACAGATGCAGCCAGCCGTGCCGCCATCACACTGGCAAATATGTGCAGTTCTCTGTACTCCTGTAATACCGGGCTCAATTACGGGTGGTCTTCAGGGCCCGTAAATACCGATATTACACTGAATGAGCTCACTCCCGGCCAGCGCGCGTTCATGCTCTACTGGTACCAGTATAATGCGTCCGATCCGCGCATCACTCCCTACGATCAGGAGAGCAACCTCATTACACGGGAGCTGATGGAACAGATCCAGAAGGAACTTTTCGGGGAGGCTTTGGACAGTGTCTGGCTTGAATATACCGGCCACTACGCCGATTATCAATACGGAGATATCTGGACTTCAGCCTCAACGGGAGATTTCGGCGATGCCGGATCCTTCTATTTTGCCAGTCCCGATGATTTCTATCTGGAGGACGGAGCCGGCAGCGTTTCCGGCCCGCTGATGGTCTATTCATCTTCCTCCGGACAATATGAAGCAAACGGCCGCTTCCGGGTCTGGTTCGAAGAGAACGACGCCGCTGATGCCGGCTCACCGGAGTCCGTCAGATTCCTGGAACTGGTCGTAGAGCCGGGTGCCGGACCTTCTTCGGATTCCGGTTACACATCCGATCCCGAATACGGAACCGACACTGTCTACACCAACGACGAGCTCATAGAAAAGGCACTCAACTACTGTAAGGCCGAGTTCGGTCACCGACCCGCCTATGCGGACGCTTCCCGGGACGATGACGGCCTGATCAGCCTTCACCTGTACGATATGGGTGAATTCAACACTATTACGACCGCATGGCTCAGCGTCAATGAATACGGTATCGGGCACGATGCCGTTATGGGAAATGAGGTCGATCTGAGAAACTATTAAAACCAAGGGAGGAAAAACATGAGAATCATTACGATCAGCCGACAGTTCGGCAGCGGCGGCAGGGAGCTTGGCAAACGCCTGGCCGATGAACTGGGATTTGACTATTACGACCGTGAGATCATTGATACCCTCGCTCAGCGCCAGGGACTTGACCCGGAATATGTCCGCTCCCAGCTCTCCTTTCACGGCTGGCATCAGGTGCCCCTCACCTATCACAGCAGCTTTACCACCGTCCTGCCGGTCTCTTCTTTAAAGACTCAGATCATGGCCGAGGAACGGGAGATCATCCGTGAGATTCCCGAATCCGGGAATGATTTCGTGATCATCGGCCGCAATGCCGACATTATCCTGAATGAATACAGGCCCTTCCGCATGTTCGTCTGCGCGACCCAGGAAGACCGGCTCGCCAGGTGCATGGAACACGAAAGGAAAAGGCCGGTCGAAGAACAGCTTCCCGAAAAACAGGTTCTTAAGAACATAAAGCGGATCGACAAGGAGCGCATCCAGACAAGAGAGATCCTTACCGGAAAAGAGCTTTCAGACATAAGCACCTATGACATGACTGTGAACGCCGGCGGCCGGGATATGAAAAAGCTGGCCCGGGCGGTGGCGGACTTTGCCCTTCGCTGGTTTGAGGATGACGGCAGATGAAAAAACACCTTCACAACAGGGATCTGACTCAGGGAACGATATGGAAAGTTCTGGTTTTGTTTTTTCTTCCCATCGCTGCAGGAACATGCATCCAGCAGCTGTATAACGCGGTCGACGGTCTAATCGTCGGCCGTTTTGTCGGAACGGCTGCCCTGGCCAGTGTCGGGGGCAGTTCCACCCAGATCATCAATCTTCTGATCGGCTTTTTTGTTGCCGCCACCGCCGGCTCCTCGGTTATCATTGCCCAGGTTTACGGAGCCGGCCGGTATGATGATGTTAAAAATGTCTCGGGGTGCGCGATCAGCGTCTTCGCTCTTCTCGGGCTGGTACTGACCGTTTTCGGAGTGATCGCTTCCCCGGCCATCCTTGCGCTCCTCAAAACGCCCCCGGAGACGATCCCCGGAGCTTCCCTCTATCTTCGGATCTATTTCCTGGGGGTTCCGTTTATCCTGGTCCTGAATATGGAGTCAAACATGCTCCGTGCTGTCGGTGATTCCTTCGGGCCCTTCCTTTTCATGATCGTCGGCTGCGTTTCCAACATCATTCTTGATATTGTATTCGTCATCAATTTCGGATGGGGAATCGCCGGCGCCGCCATTGCCACCGTGGCCGCACAGGTCATCAACATGGCCCTTCTGACATGGCGGCTGATGAGAGCACAGGAAAACTACAGGCTCAGCCTGCGCCATCTGCAGATCCACCGGGTCTACCTGAAAAACATCTTAAAACTCGGGGTCCCTGCCGGTGCACAGTCGTCCATGTACGCCATCTCCAACATGATCATCCAGATCGGCGTCAATTCGCTGGGCACGGTCGTAGTCGCTTCCTGGGCCATGACTTCCAAGACGGACGGCATTTTCTGGGCCGTCAGCAATGCCCTCGGGGCGGCGATCACCAGCTTTATCGGCCAGAACCTGGGAGCCGGCAGGACAGACCGGGTACGTGATTGTGTAAAGCAGGCCCTCGTGCTCGCCGGACTGATCAATCTGTTCTTGTCGGTCGCGATCATGGTGGCTGCCATCCCGCTCCTTCACGTCCTGACAGCCGATGAGGCCGTCATACACACGACCTTCCGCATGATGACCTACTTCGTCCCGTACTACCTGATCTGGACCGTGATCGAAGTCCTTTCAGCCATCCTGCGCGGAGCAGGCGATGTTCTGCGCCCGTTCCTCATCATCAGCTTTGGCATCTGCATATTCAGGATCATCTGGATAGTGACCGTATTCCTCCGCTTCCACACCCTGCCGGTGCTGTGCGTGAGCTATCCCATCTCCTGGGCTTTGACAGCAGCCGCCATGGCCATCTATTTCCGGAAAGGGAAGTGGCTGAAATTATGACAGTATGACAGGGGACGGCTCTGTGTCAGCATACGCTGACACAGAGCCGTCCATTTCCGTGCGCGGTGCGCGATGAGCTAGCGAACGCGGTGCGCGCGACTCTCTGTCATTACTCTGTCATTACTGTCATTATTCAGCCATGAACTCTCCGTCGATCATCTGCTGGATGTAGGTGTTGTATTTCTCCTGCACCTCAGCCGGTACCAGGTCGCTGATCGCGCCTGCGGAAAGGCCGCCGTTCTGGAGAGAACCGAAGATGGTCTCGCCGCCGAGATCGCCGTTCTCAACGCCTTCCATGGTCACAGCGATCATGGCGGAGTTGTCGGTCACCTGGGAGGTGATGATGCACTCGTTCTGGCCAAGGAAATCAGCGGGCTGAGCGATGTCATAGATCTTGACTTCGCCGGCTTCTTTGTTGGCCTCGTCGATGGCCTGGCGGGCACCGGAGTCAACTGCGGAAGCATCGCCGAAGAATACGTCGGCGCCCTGCTCGATCATGGCTTTTGCAAACTCGATACCCTTATCGGAAGCATCGAAGGAGCCTGCGTAAACCGGATCAAGAACGGTGATCTCTTTGCCTTCAGCTGCGGCAACAAACTGAGCAGCCTCTGTGTAGCCGGCATATTTTCCGAGGGTGGTGTCAAGCTCCATACCGCCGATGAAAGCGATCGTGCCAGTCTCGGACATCAGACCTGCCATGGCGCCTGCGATCCAGCCGATCTGCTGGGCATCGGGAAGCATGGAAGTCACATTGCCGTTGACGGCTTCATCGGGAGTGGTAACCGCACCGTTCAGGAGTGCAAATGCGATATCCGGGTAATCCTCGGCTGCCTGGAGGACAGCATCGGTGTACTGGTTGCCGGGTGCGTAGATCATGTCAACGCCGAGCATGCAATAGGATGCGATCGAGTCATAGTACTCGTTCTGGCTGATGTTGTCCGTGCACTCGTACTCCCAGCCGCGCTCTTCACAGGCCTGGACCATGGCATTGTAGCAGGCTGTTCCCCAGCCGCCGTCATTGATGCTGGAATCGCAGATCATGGCGATCTTTTTGGGTGCCTCATCTGCTGCCGCTGCCATCGGAAGGGCACACACTGCCAGTACAGCTGCCGCTAAAACAATTCCTTTTCTCATTCGTTGCTCCTCCTTTTCTTCAAATGAAATGGGTCGTCCGCCGGGCAGTATGCCCGCACGGATTAAAAGATCTATTGCCGACAGAAAGTCCCGACGCTTCCTGCGCCTTTCCTCTCTGGTCAACACATGGTTGGGATTACCGTTCCTCTTTCCTGTAGGGCTTACCCGCCGCCTTGGGACCGGACTTGCCAGAGCCGATCACGGTCAGCGCGATGACGGTCGCCACATACGGGATCATCTGGAAGAACTGGTAGGGGATTCCGACGCTGGCTACCTGGAGACGGATCTGCAGGGCATCACAGAAGCCAAAGAACAGGCATGCCGCCAGGATACCGCCGCCGGACCATCTGCCGAAGATCACCGCGGCCAGCGCAATGAAGCCTCTTCCAGAGATGTTCCCCTCGGTATAAGTGTTTGAATAGCAGGTGGTCAGGTAAGCGCCGCCGATGCCTGAGAGGGCTCCGCAGATCACACAGGCCAGGTACTTGGTCCGGATCACGTTGATGCCCAGGGTCGCGGCGGCCTTCGGGTTTTCACCGACAGCCCGGTAATTTAAGCCGGCCTGTGTCTTCGTGAAGAAGAACCCGGTCAGGATCACCAGCAGGAATGCCAGATAGACCATCGGCGTCTGCGAGAACAGCAGCGGCCCGATGATCGGGATATCCTTCAGGATCGGAATATTGATCGTCTTCATCAGCGTGATCTGGGAAAGGTCCGAACCGGATCCGAAGAAGATCCTGTAGATGAATGACGCCAGGGCCGGTGCCAGGATATTGATCGCCATGCCGTACACCGTGTGATTGGCGCACAGTGTGACGGTCGCAAAGGCATAGATCATGTTGACGGCGATCCCGACCAGGGCTCCGCAAAGGATGCCGACCCAGGTGCTGCCGGAAATAAAGCAGGTCAGGAAGCCGACTAAAGAGCCGATGGCCGCCAGGCCTTCAAGGCCGATGTTTACCATGCCGGCCCGCTCGGAATAAAGCTCGCCCAGAGCGATCAGAAGCAGGGGTACTGCCATTCTCACACTCGCCAGAAGAAGGTTCGATACAAAACTCATACTGCCTGCGCCTCCTTCCTGCCAAAAAACCTGCCAATGAATGTTGAGAATTCAGGAAGCTGTGTAAGCGCCATGCCTGCCACCGTAAAGACGATGACCAGCGCCTGGATGATATCGGACACGCTTGTGGGCACCCCGGTCGCCGCCTGCATGGTGGTCGAGCCGGTCCGCAGCGCCGCGAAGAACAGGGCCACGAACATGGTGGCGATCGGATTAAGCTGTCCGATCAGCGCCATGGCCACGCCGTCGAACCCGTACCCGCTGGCAAATCCGTTGATAAGCCTGAACTGGGTACCCATCAGTTCCCCGGCTCCGCCAAGACCCGCCACGGCGCCTGAGATGATAAAGGCGCTCAGCATGTAGCGTCT
Source organism: Lachnospiraceae bacterium UBA4348 (assembly GCA_002394165.1). GTDB lineage: Bacteria > Bacillota > Clostridia > Lachnospirales > Lachnospiraceae > Merdiplasma. The sequence continues at coordinate 15,551 of DGTA01000080.1, forward strand.
GACGGGATAACCGTTGAAACGGCTTGCCGTCTGGTTGAGTCCCACCGCCCTGAACTTGAAGCCGAGGCTCGTCCAGAACAGGAAATAGTAGATCAGAAGACCGATCACGATCGCGATCACAAATCCCCAGGTCACCCGGATCCCCGGGACGATCCTGGCCAGCTGGCTCTCCTTGGGCACCTGCGCCGTCTGGGGCACCGAGCCTTCGCGAAGCCAGTTGGTGTAGACCACGCCCATGAGCAGGGTCGCGATATAGTTGAACATGATGGAGATGATCATCTCATTCTGGCCGCGGGTGATCTTTAAGACACCGGGGATAGCCCCCCACAGTCCGCCGGCCACCGTGCCGCATACCAGGGCAACGATCACCGCCGGAATGCCCGTCAGCCCAAATTTGAGCGAAACAAAGCAGGCAGCGATCGATCCCATGATAAACTGTCCTTCGCCTCCCAGATTGAAAACGCCGCACCGATAGGCAAAGCAGGCGCACAGGGCGGTAAAGATCAGCGGGGTCGCCCTTGTGAGCGTCGTCCCGAGATTCTGTTTTGTCCCGAAGGCACCGATCACCAGGTATTTCACTGCCGTGACCGGATTGGCCTTTAAGAAAGCCATAATGATCATGCCGATCAGGATAGACAGCAGGATCGACAGCACGGGGACAAAGATATTGACCAGGTTCTTTCTCGAATTATCCATTGTTCCCCTCCTTCCTACCGGCCTGTCATCGCCAGTGAGATCTCATCGACCGGCGGGTTCTCTCCGGGAAATTCTCCCATGATCTGTCCCTCAAACAGGACCAGTATCCGGTCTGACAGTTCAAGCACCTCGTCAAAGTCGGCGCTGATCAGCAGTATTCCCACGCCGCGGTCTCTCGCGTCGATCATCTGCTGCCTGATAAAGCGGGTGGCTCCGATATCCAGGCCTCTTGTCGGGTGAGCCACGACCAGGAGGTCAGGTTCCGCTTCCATCTCCCTGGCCAGGATGACCTTCTGCTGGTTTCCGCCCGAAAGCGAGCGGACCGTCTGGGAAGCGCTGCGGCTTCGGATATCGTACTTCTCCACCATCTCCTTAGCGTAAGACAGGATCGCTCCCTTTTTGAGAAAAGCGCCGCCCAGCGAGCTGAACTTATCTGTCTCTACTCTCCGAAGGACCAGGTTGTCCGCGATGCTCATATCTCCCACCAGTCCCTGCAGGTTCCTGTCCTCCGGAACGTGAGCCGTTCTGCGCAGAATAAAATTATTGGGATCATAGACCAGTATCTTACTGTCTCCGAGACTGATCGTTCCCTCCTCCGGGGCGATCACGCCGGTCAGTACCTGGGCCAGCTGCGTCTGGCCGTTTCCGTCCACTCCGGCGATCCCCACGATCTCCCCGCTTCGGATCTTCATGGAGATATCATTGAGTCCGTAATGCTTTGAATTCCTGTTATAGGAGACGTGATCGAGCTCCGCCACGGCGCTGCCGCCGGAAATCACCTTCTCAAACGAGGAAGCGGCCAGGTCACGGCCGATCATCATGGCGGCCAGCTCCTGTGCGCTGACCTCATCCTTTTTGACCGTCGCCACAGCCTCTCCGGCGCGCAGGATGGTGATCCTGTCCGAAACATGCATCACCTCGCGCATCTTATGGCTGATGAAGATGATGCTCTTTCCCTCCTCCACCAGCTTGTGCATAACGTCGTAGAGGCCTTCCACCTCGATATCCGTCAGCGCTGCGGTCGGTTCATCAAGGATCAGCAGCTGCGCTCCGCGGTACAGAGCCTTGAGGATCTCCACCCTCTGCTGTTCTCCCACGGAGATCTCGGTGATATACTTGTCGAGATCGATCCGAAAGCCGTAGCGCTGTGCCAGCTCCTGGATCTGCGCCCTGCGTTTTTCACGGTCGATCACGATCTCTTTCGCGTTCGTGTCCCCGAGAATGATGTTCTCGAATACCGTCATCGCGTCCACCAGCATGAAATGCTGATGGACCATGCCAATTCCCTTGCTGACGGCGTCGTTGGGGGAATGAAGATGTACCTCCTCCCCCTTCAGGAAGATCTTTCCGTCGGTCGGCTGGTACAGACCCACCAGGATGTTCATCAGGGTCGATTTGCCGGCGCCGTTTTCTCCCAGGAGAGTGTGGATCTCCCCTTCCTCCACGGTAAGGTTGATGTTCTTGTTGGCATAGAAGCTGCCAAACCGTTTGCTGATATTTTCGATCCGAAGAAGCTCGCTCATTTTAACTCCTTTCCAGTGCCTGCGAAAGGTCCGCGATCAGGTCCTCCTTATCTTCCAGTCCGCATGAGAGGCGGATCAGTCCTTCCGGAATTCCGGCGGCTTTAAGCTGCTCTGAGTTCATCTGTCGGTGGGTGGACGTGGCCGGATTGAGGCAGCAGGTCCGCGCGTCCGCCACATGGGTCTCGATCGCCGCCAGCTTAAGAGCCTTCATGAACCTCTGGGCGGCTTCTCTTCCGCCCTCGATCTCGAAGGAGACCACGCCGCATCCGCCGCGGGGCATATATTTCATGGCCATCTCATGCCAGGGATCCGAAGGAAGGCCGGAATAATTGACTTTTATCACCTTCGGGTGTTTCTCCAGAAATTCCGCGCACGCCTGCGCGTTCTCAACATGTCTGGGCATCCTCACGTGCAGCGACTCCAGGCCCAGATTCAGGATAAATGCATTCTGAGGAGACT
>DGTA01000036.1:0-23997 GCA_002394165.1 Lachnospiraceae bacterium UBA4348
ACGCCCCAGTCAGTGATCTTTAAAGTATCATATCCGAACTCGTCTAGAAGTCCGTAGATAAACGGGTTGTAAGCGCCGCCCCATTCGCCGCCGAAGGGCTCGCCGTCCTTGTCGACATCGATCGCATACTGAGTCATGATGCCGGAGGATCCGGTCTTGCCCGGCAGGTTGAACACGCCGTCGAAATAGGTGATAAAGTGTGCTTCCAGGTTGCCGCCCGGGAAGGCTGCATAGCGTCCCGCATAGGTATGGTCATCGCGTCCGCCCTCAGTCGAGCCGGCGCCGCCGAAGTGCTTGGTAAAGCAGTAGACGGACTCAGCGCCCCATCCGAGGTCCTCGCCGTTCTCGTCATAGGTGGACTGCATGCCATTGACATAGGCCGTGGCGATATCCAGCGTCAGCTGGGGATCCTCACCGTAGGTTCCGCCTGCGCGGTTCATCACCGGAGAGGCGATATCCACCTGCGGTCCCAGCAGAGCCGTCACACCGGCTGCCCTGTACTGCTTCGCGGTCTCCTGGCCGATCTGCGCTGCCAGCTCGGGATCCATCGTGGAGGCAAGGGACAGTGTCTCGATCAGGCCGGAGATATTGGCCGGATCGATGGAGATCATGGCCGGGATACCGTACCAGCAGCTCTCAGCTCCTTCCTGGATCGCGTTGGTCCACTTGGCATGGGCACCGCCGCCGTTGGAGATGGCACGGGTCACGCCGCCGCGGCCGCCTGCCTGCAGATAGGTCAGGGAAGCGTCATCCGCTGCCAGCGGTTCTGTAGTGAACGGGCCGTCCCAGCCGCCGTGTGCCAGGATCATAGCTTTCTCGACACCCTGCATCTGCTGTACAAGATCCTGAGCGCGGTCTTCATACGGCTGTCTCCAGTCCTCATAAACATCCAGCTTACCATTCTGGTTCAGATCCTTGAACGCGAACCCGTCTTCTTCCAGGACCTTGACACCGGAATTCTGGGACAGGCCTAGCGTCTCGCCGCCTTCGTTCTCGATCTTCACCCAGCCGTCATCCGTGACAGCCACGGTATATTTCGCGCCCTCTCCGGGTTCAGGCACATAGGCTTCCGGAGCTGCCGGCTCGGTCGCGATCTCTTCCACGGACTCTGCCGCACCGCCCGCTGCCTGCTTGTACGGATCAGAGGTATCGCCGCCGCCCGCCGCCTTGTACGGATCGGAGGTGTTGCCGCCGCCCGCCGCTTTGTACGGATCGGAGGTGTCGCCGCCTGCTGCCTGCTTGTACGGGTCGGAGGTGTCGCCGCCTGCCGCCTGCTTGTACGGGTCGGAGGTATCGGCCGCCGCCTGTTTATACGGATCGCTCGTATCCGCTGCCGGCTCGGCTGCTTCCTCCGCCGCGGCAGTTCCCTGTCCGGAGGGCTTCGGTTCCTCTACCATGACCAGCTTGTAAGGGCTGTCATCCGCAACTGCCGTCGACTGCGCGCTTTCCTCGCCGCCGGCCGGCGCTTCTTCCTTTTTCCCGCTGCAGGCACTTAATGAAACCATCAGTGACAGGACCAGCAGGAGGGAAATCTTTTTCTTCATTTACAGATCCTCCTTTCAAAGAAAGAGTTGATTGGTTTTGTGTAACGCGGCATCTCGTGAGCTTCGCACTACCGCGTTTCCTTATTATCTTCTTCGAAACGCGGCATCTCGTGAGCTTCGCTCACTCGATGTGTGGCATTCACCACATGTCCCTGCGAATGATCACAGTTCTTCGCATGCAAGCATGCTCTTCCCTGTGCTCCTTCGCAGTGCCGCGTTTCTCATTGCTTGGGCATTATCCAGAACTTGAGCAGCGGGTAGCTGACCACTACGGCGAGCAGTGTGTTGACGACTGTCGCTACGGTCGAGGCTGCGCCTGTTCCCATGCCGAACTGGTTGATGCAGAAGTTGGTGACATGTCCGGGCAGGATCAGGTTGACCACCACGATCACGATCGCCAGGACCGCATATTTCGGCGCGGATTTCGAGAAGTCCGCGTTCGATTTGAATACCCAGTTTTTCTGTACAAAGAAGTTGACCACCTGGGCGATCACCTCCGCGATCAGGAATGTCAGGAAGCCTCCCAGTCCGTGCGAGCCTTCCGATGTGTAGTCAAAGATCGCGAATTTGAAGGGAGAGAGGATCTTCAGCGCATTGATGAAAACCGCGGTTCCGATCCATGTCATCACGAACCTGGCGATCGTCGATACATTTGAGAGAATATTGAATTTGATGAATTCCCACAGGTCCGGATGTTTTTCGATCCAGTCTTTCATGTTCCTGCCTCACTCCTTCCCCGAAAGCATTTTTTCATATTTCTTGTTAGCGCTCTTGTTCTTAAAGAAGCCGCCGATGATGCTGCCGACGCCGCCGAAGAAATGGCCGTTGACCACCTTCACGATGCCGTCCACCATCTTCGCGTCCACGGCTCCGCCGGTCATCTTCGCGATAGCCCGGAAGGGCATGTTGTAGATAAACAGCACGTTCAGATCCGGCTTGCCTGCCTCATCAGCCTTCTTCTTTTTCTTTTCAAGGATACCGTATGCGAACCTTGCCAGTCCGCTTTTGGCGTTGCCGAGCTGGCAGATCGCGTCATTGGCAGTGAGGACGCTGCCCCATCTTCCGTCCGGGACCGGATATCCAAGAAGCTCCGCAAAAGCTTCATCGGGAACATTCCCGATCTGACCGGTCAGATACGGCGCGATCTTCTCATTGTCGTAGGGAACCGGAGCCTTGTCTCCCGCTACCGCAAGCGATGCCGTAAGCGGCGTATCCTCCACGCTGCCCCCGACGCTGATCAGGTAGCTGCCTCCCTCCACCGCCCAGCCGTTGGTCTTAACGTTCCAGTAACGGAAAGTACGGCTGTCGAAGGGGATAAACACTTTCCGGCTCTCGCCCGCCTTCAGGAAGACCTTGGAGAACCCTTTCAGTTCCTTGCCGGGCCTGAACACCTTCGCATCCGGAAGCGATACGTACAGCTGCGCCGTATGGGCGCCGTCGCGCTCTCCCGTGTTGGTCAGCACAAAAGAGGCACCCTTTTCGTCGACCGTAAGATCGGAATATTTGAACTCCGTATAGGACAGGCCGAAACCGAAGGGATAGCGCACCGGTTTTTTCACGGTAATAAAATAGCGGTACCCGACATAAATTCCTTCCCGATAATCCGAATTTCTCTCTTTGGCCGGATAATACGGATAGGAAGGCATATCTTCAAATTTCAGCGGATAAGTCTCCGCCAGTTTTCCGGAGGGATTGACCCGCCCGGTGATCAGGTCGAGCACGGCTCCCGCCCCGGCCTGTCCGGTAAGATAACAGTGAAGGATCGCCTTGAGGTCGCTCTCCCAGTCCATCTCGATGGAGGATCCGGCACTGATGATTCCGATCACGTTGGGGTTTTCCTCCCGGATGGCATGGAGCACATCGATCTGCGCCTGCGGGATCCTCATGTGTTTCCGGTCAAGGCCCTCAGACTCGCTCATCTCATCGAGGCCGAAGAAATAGAGCACAACATCGGCATTCCGGGCGACCACCTTTGCTTCATCCAGCAGCGCTTTATCGGCTTCCCCGTTACGTCTGTATCCGCGGCACATTCCCCTCACGGTCAGTGTTTCCTCGTCCCCGATCGTTTTCTCGATCGTCTCGAGCTTCGTCACGTTGACCATGGACGATCCCGCGCCCTGGTACCTGGGTTCAAAGGCAAAATCACCGATCACGGCCACGCCGGTCCCGGGCGCCAGCGGCAGGATATGCTCCTCGTTCTTAAGCAGGACGGCACACTCGGCAGCCGCCTTCCTTGCGAGAAGGTGATGACCCTCCACGTCAAACTTGTCCGAAGCGCCCTCCGCTGCCTTCGTGGTCACCAGGACCGCCTCGAGCAGCTCATCCACACGTGCATCCAGATCTGCCTCCGAAAGAGAACCGTTTTTGACCGCTTCCACCAGTTCCCGGGCCGAGCCGAGACCGGGGGCGGGCATTTCCAGGTCGGATCCGGCCTTTACCGCGCTCACATGGTCGTTCGCGCCGCCCCAGTCGGAGACGACAAAGCCGTCGTATTTCCATTCTCCCCTGAGGATCTCCTTCAGCAGGTGCGTGTTTTCATTGGCATATTCACCATTGACCTGGTTGTAAGAGGTCATGATCGAACCGGGATGAGATTCTTCGACAGCGATCTCAAAACCGGTCAGATAGATCTCCCGGAGCGTCCTCTCATCCACGACGGCGTTCATCGCCATGCGGCGCTCCTCCTGGGAGTTGACCGCAAAATGTTTGATGCAGGAGAACACTCCTTTGCTCTGGATCCCTTTCACATAGGCGCAGGCCATTTTCCCGGCCAGATAAGGATCCTCCGAGAAATACTCGAAATTTCGTCCGCACAGCGGGCTGCGCTTGATGTTCATGCCCGGTCCGAGCAGCACATGGACTCCCATGGCTTTGGCTTCCTCTCCGAGCGCTTCTCCTACCTGCTGCCCGAGAGCCTCATCCCAGCTGTTGGCCATGGTGGCTGCCGTCGGGAAACAGGTCGCCGGAAGTGACGCGTTCAGCCCCAGATGGTCTCCGGCACCGGCCTGCCTGCGGACTCCGTGCGGTCCGTCCGACATGATCATGGACGGGATGCCAAGCCGCGGGATATCCCGCGAATCCCACTCTCCCTTTCCGCCAAGGAGAGCCGCTTTTTCTTCAAGCGTAAGCTTTTCTATGATCTCCCTGTGCTTCATATCTCCCTCCTTTTTACTGGTTTTTTGAAATCTGTTTTTAATATACTGAATCAAAAAAGAAGTATGATAATCATACCATACTTCTTTGTTATTTCCCCTTTATGTCCTGAACTGCTCTTTTTTTGTCCTAAACGGGAATGAGGATCTTCATCTCCAGGAAACTGCTTTGCCAGTCGAATGTCAGCGTTCCCCTGTATTTCTTTACCGTATAGAGTATGCTCCTCACACCATACCCGTGGAGGGAACTGTCGGTTTTCGTGGTGACCGGCAGTCCGTCCTTCATCGTGATCGGACGTTCACAGTAATTGCTGACCTCAATATAGATAAAATCCTTTTTCCTTGCCAGCGTCATGCTGATGATCCTTTTTTCCTCCTCTTTCACGAGCGCTTCGCACTCGATAGCGTTGTCAAGCGCATTCCCGAATATGGTACATATATCCGTCACATGCATTTTTTCAAGGAGACTGCCGTCCGCCACGCAGGTGAACCGAATCCGGAGGTTCTTCATCTTGACGCTTTTTCCGAGGAGCAGTGTATCGAGAACAGGACTTCCCGTCTGCTGATCCGGCGCAAAGGCTCTCAGTTCATTTTCCAGTTCCCTCAGGTGTACGCTTCGCCGCTCCGGATCAAGCTCCGCCCGGAGCATCTCGGTATGATGCTTAAGATCGTGATACCGGATATTGATCAGGTCCAGCGTCTCCTGATAATCCCGGTAGTGCTCATACTGAAGACGAAGGTCAGCACTCATCGAGATCAGCTCCCGCTGCGCCTGGAGCTGGCTGATCCGGAACTGGTACGCGTAGAGGATCGCCATGCCGCCCAGGTCCACCAGCATCCTGGTATTAAAGATCCACAAGTTGGAAATCTCGAACCGGCTTCCCTTTATCAGGTAACCGGTGTTGCTGAATGCAAAAATACCTGCCGCCAGCAGGGTGGATGCGATCACCTCGCTCACGGAATACACAGGAAGTAAATTGTCCGTCATCAAGGATCTTTCCAGGAACCAGACAGCCGTAAAAAGCGGCACATAGACCGCCAGCATCATCACGAAGGAAAGCCAGGCCTCCCCCGTCCTCATGAGCGTGACGACAATGTATAATTCCCATTCAACAGAGGCTATGGTCTCCGCCAGGATGAATGACCGGATGGCGATCAGCCACAGGCTGACGGGATCCAGGGAAAGATTCGCGTACAGATAGACATACATCAGCCCGAAGGACAGGATCATGCAGGGAATCCACAGATAGCGCGGCACATGACCAGTCAGGTGGAGAAAAGTACACTGGATCAGAAGGGCCGCCAGGAACTTCACGCCTCTTCCCAGAGAGCTTTTCTTTTTCCCCAGCAGCAGGATATAGAGAAAACAGGATCCGATCTGCGCAATTCCCGTATAGATGCGGGGAATATCGTAATACGCCTCCATCTCAGCTCTCCCCCATAAATCTTGTCAGCGCGGCCATGAACGGGGCTTTCCTGCTGCGGCTCACCGGCAGCTTCTTTCCGTTCACCAGGGCACACTCATCCTGTACGCCGTCCACATGCCTGAGGTTTACAAGATAGCCCTTATTGCTCCTGAAAAAAACCATCGGCACCAGATTTTCCTCCACGTCCTGGATCCGTCCGCGCACCGTCACATCTCCCCGCAGTGTCGAATAGGTAATGTTATGGCCCTGGCTTTCCACATAGCAGATATCGCCGGCATCCAGAAAGAGTTTTCCGCTTCTGGTGCTGATGACGACCTTCTGTCCCCTGCGGTTATTCAGCTTTTCAATCGCCTTCTTCAGGGTCCTCGAAAATGAGAGATAGTTCAGGGGCTTCAGGACATAGTCCAGCGCGTCCACCTGATAGCCGCGGATCGCATAGTCGGTGCGGTTGGTGATAAAGATGATGACCGCGTCACCGCCCCTCTCCCGGATCTTCTCGGCGGCTGTCATCCCGTCCATCTCTCCCATCATGATGTCCATCAGGATAATGTCATATTCATCCGATTCTGCCCCGGCGATCGCAGTCCCGTCCGTATACCGCTTTATCCGTATCTGCGAGCCCTGCTCCCGGCCAAACTGTTCGAGAAACTGTTCGATCGAGGCTGCCGCCTGATCCTCGTCCTCAACGATGGCAATGTTGATCTTCATATAAAAATCAGTGCGGATATCCATACTGCCTTCCGGGCAGAGGGCATCCCTCTCCTTTCACCAAGTCATTCACTGAATGGATATACGCACTGATTATACTATATTCTGTTTGCCGGGGACAACCTCCCGGCGTCACTCCTGGGTCTTAAGCGCAGCTACCATGTCGATATGCCTGTTCTTTCTGGCCACCATCAGCCCCACAGCCAAAGATACTCCGAAAGTCAGCAGAATACTGACCAGGTAGGTAAGCGGTCCCAGGACCAGCTTCATCTCATATTCGGAGGCCAGCGCCTTAAGCAGATAGGCCAGCACGCCCACACCCGCCGGCAGCCCGATCGCTGCCCCGATCACTGTCAGCCACAGATTCTGGGTGATCAGCAAAGAGCCGATCTTCCTGTCCTTAAATCCGACCACCTTGAGCGTGGCCATCTCACGGTAACGCTCCACATAGCTCATGGTGCCGAGATTATACAGGACCACCAGGCTCAGGACGACCGCGGCGATCACCAGCAGCACGATCATCACATTCATCAGCTCGACAAAAGTGTCAAACGAATCCATGATGGCTTTTTTAGTCTGCACATTCAGGATGGCATCGTCCGGTTCGATATCTGTCCGGTCGGTATAGATCGTATTGATCGAATAATCGATTCCTGCCTCATCGGCGTATTGGTCGCTCATAATGATGCCTTCGGTCAGGGAGCGCAGCACGCCGGCGATCTTCACCGTATAGCTCTCTTCTTTTCCGTAAGGCGAGAAGGTGATCTCATCCCCGACATTCACGGAGAATTCATCGGCAAGACGCTGGCAGATATAGGCGCCGTCATTTCCCAGCGGCTGGTATTTCATATTCCGGTCTGGGAAACGCACATGGTCCTTTTCAATATGATAGATCTCCAGTGCAACGCCTTTATCCTCCAACTGCACGCTCCCAAGGGATGCATAATCTCCGTCAACCTCCTTCGCCAGTTCCACCGCCTCCTCGTTCGAGAGGTTTTCCGGATCCAGGTTGATTCGGCTCTCATAGTTGATCGCATCCTCGTAAAACGAATTCATGAAACCGTGGAGGGTATCATTCATGCCCAGGCCGCCCACCAGCAGGATCATGCACCCGATGATGCCGAACAGCGTCATAAAGCTCCTCGCTTTATGCCTGAAGCAGTCGCGCAGGTTCCATTTTGTCCCGAAACTCAGCGACTTGAAAGCTTTTGTCTCCTCCAGCGCCAGGTGATTCATCCTGGCCGGGGTATAAGGACGAAGCGCATCCGCCGCGCTTCCCTTCAGCATTTCCTTCACGGACAGGAAGCAGATAAGCACCAGGAACAGGATCATGGCCGCCATCACGATCCAGCAAAATCCCGGAATATACAAGGTCCATCTGGGCATGTCGATATAGGTTCCCATGGCACTGTTCGGATTCATGATATAGTACCCGAGCCCGTACCCGATGGCGATCCCCAGCACGGAACCGGCGGCGCCGATCATCAGCGCGTAGGAAGCATAATGACGCAGGATCACGCCGTCATGAAAGCCCAGCGCCTTGAGGGTTCCGATCTGTGTTTTCTCACTCGCCGTGATCCGGTGCATGGTCGTGACCATCGTCAGGACGGCGATCGCGACAAACAGTACCGGAAGGATCAGGCCCATGGTCTTTCCTTCCTCCACTTCCCCCATCGCCTCCGCGTAGGAGACAGTCTCATCCTTTGAAAGGACGAGAAAAGTCTTGCCGAGTGCCTTGTCAACGGCCTCCACAAAGGTTTTTTTATTCAGATCGGACAGGACATTGATCTGGAAATACGGGTCATCTCCGATAAAGCTTCGGAAAATGGCCGGGATGATCTCTTTCAGCATGGCCGGCGAGATATAAACGAACCCGAAAGAATTGTAATCAGGCATCATCTGAGTCTCATCAGGCAGGCAGATCAGGAATTCACTCGCTTTCACCAGTCCCCTGACAGTTCCGGTCACGGTCAGCATCTTATAGGTCAGGGTCAGCTCATCTCCGATATGAATATCATTTTTCTGCGCGTACTGGTCGCTGATCCACATTCCGTCGCTGCTTGTCTCGTCATAGGGCTCGCCCTCCATCAGATACAGGCCGGATACGTTCATATTTTCACTCACCGCGATGGCGAGCACGTCCGTATCATCTTTAACGGAAGCGTTGACCGTAAGGAACCGTGTTCCGTCACGGACGCCGTCTATGGCCATGACCTTTTCAAGGTCCTCAGCGGTAAATCCGTCCTCAGAATAGATCCTGAAATCCGAATATCCGGTTTCATCCATGATATAGCTGACGTCCTTCACCAGGGAATACCATTCCATGTTGAAGCCGAAAAAGACGCCGATCCCCAGCGCGATCATAATGATCATCGATATGAACTGCGCCTTATAGTTTAAGAAGGTACGAAACAGTTTTCTTCTGAGCATCTTACCAGTCCACCTCCTCCGCAGAGAGAGGATTGGGCTGCTCCGTGCAGGAGACGATCCTGCCGTTCTTGACCTTGACGACCACATCCGCCATTCCGGCAATATTCTGGTTATGCGTCACGATAATGATCGTTTTCTTCATATCACGCGCCATGGATAAGAGCAGCTTCAGCACCATGACGCCGGTCTGCGAGTCCAGTGCACCGGTCGGTTCATCGCACAGCAGGATCTTCGGGTTCTTGGCCAGGGCTCTTGCGATCGATACCCTCTGCTGTTCACCGCCCGACAGCTCGGATGGGAAATTATGGATATGATCCTCCAGCCCCACAGCCCGCAGCATCTCGTGACTGCTCAGAGCGTTTTTCGCGATCTCCTTTACCAGTGCCACATTCTCCAGCACCGTCAGCGTCGGGATCAGGTTGTAGGACTGAAAAACAAATCCCACTGTCTCCGCCCGGTAATCAGCCAGTTCACTTTCCGACAGCGTCGAGATATCCTTTCCGTTCACCCTGATCGTACCCGATGTAGGAGAATCGAGTCCTCCCAGCAGATTGAGCAGAGTACTCTTACCGGCGCCGCTGGGCCCGAGAACAACGATAAACTTGCCTTCCTCCAGCGCCAGGTCCACATGGTCAAGCGCCCGCTGCTCATGCTCGCCGTTAGTATAAACCCTTGAAATATCCGTTAACTCTATGATGTTCATGCAATCACTCCTCAAGTTAATTTTAAAAATCACGGTTAGTTTAATATAACTTTTGTGAGAATGCAAGAATTTTTTTCTGACAGTAGAGGACGGTTCTGTGTCATGCTGCGCTGACAGGGGGACACTCCTCTGAATTAACGTAATTTGGCAGTTTACGGCCAATTCATAAGAGCTTAAGCATACGAAGCCGCTGCAGAAAATGCGAGCCTAGCGGGTGCTTTCGGAGCTTGTCTGAGCACACGTATGTGTGCGAGTTGCGGAGAAAGCGCCCTAATAGGCGGCGCAGCATTTTCAAGAGCGGCGAGTTCGCTTAAGCTCTTATTGAATTGGCCATAAACTGCCATTATGAATTAAAGAGGAGTGTCCCCCTGTCAGCGCAATATGACACAGAACCGTCCCTGTCAGAATCCTGTCATAATCTGTCATAAAATGATCCCGCCGCCGATCACGCAGTCGTCCTCATCATAAAAGACGGCGGATTGTCCCGGCGTGGCAGCCCTTACCGGTTCGTCAAACACCAGGCGGATGCACCCGTCACCGGCTGTTTCTATGTAAGCAGGCTGCGCTTTGTGGTGATAGCGGATCCTGGCTCGGCACCTTAATTCCTGTCCCGGTTCGAGCCCGGGAATGCTCATGAAATTCACATCCCGGCACAGGACAGTGTTCTTAAACAGGGATTGTTCATCCCCGATCACGATCTCATTTTCTTCTGCCCGGATCTCCTTGACAAAAGCCGGATAGCCGAAGGCGATCCCGAGTCCTTTGCGCTGCCCGACCGTATAGTGGATGATCCCGCGGTGTTTTCCGAGGATCTCTCCCTCCTCGTTGACGAAATAGCCGGCCTTCGGCACGGGCTCCTGGCTGTGCTCGGCGATAAAATCGGCGTAGCTGCCGTCCGTTACAAAACAGATCTCCTGGGAGTCGGGCTTATCCGCAACCGGCAGAGCGGCTGCCTTTGCAATGTTACGGACTTCATCCTTGGTCAGGTTTCCCAGCGGCATCAGTGTCAATGCAAGCTGTTCCTGGCTCAGTTTATAGAGCATATAGGTCTGGTCCTTCTGCGCGTGGGCAGCCTGGCGTACCGTGTACCGCCCGTTTTCGAGACGGACGATGTTCGCGTAATGCCCTGTCGCCACGTATCCGGCATTCACAGTCGACGCAAAATGGAGCATCCTGTCCCATTTCAGATACCGGTTGCATTCAATGCACGGGTTGGGTGTCCTGCCGTGGATATATTCCTGTATAAAAGGTTCAACCACCCTTTCCCGGAATTCGGGGACACAGCTGACCACATGGTAAGGGATATCCAGTTTCCCGGCAATCTGCAGAGCATCATCGATCTCGCAGCAGCGGCTCTCTTTTTCATCGCCGGCTGTCCACGTCCGGAGCGTAACACCGATCACATCATATCCGGACATCTTAAGGAGATAGGCAGCGACAGCACTGTCCACTCCTCCCGACATTCCAACGACCACTCTTGTGTTTTGCATCTGCCTCTTCTCCTTTGATCAGTCTTTGTTCCTTTCCATGATCCTCAGGACACGGAGGAAAATATTGATGATATCCACATAGATACTTGCCGCACTGTCAATGGCATTGTCCAGTGTTTTGGGGTAAGCCTGGGCCTTCGACCAGTTATAACCGATGTAGCCGGAGAATATGACGACCATGACATAGTCCAGGATGCCAAGCCTCAGATGGAAGATCAGTCCTCCGATCAGCTCGACCACGATCGAACCCATCAGTGCAATAAACAGCACCCTTCCCAGACTGCGGAAGAACGCAGGAAAGATGGTGGAGGCAATGATCATGACGACCACGATGATTCCCGTTGTCAGAAAGGCAGGGTAAATGGAGGAGCTTGAATAGAATCTGATAACATACGTCAGCAGAAGCCCCATCGCAGCCGCGAGACCGGAAAATCCCAGCATGCTGATCACATAGCTGTTTGACTTGGCCACCACATAGCGGCAGGCGAAGCTCAGGGCCAGGTATCCGATGATGACGACGGCGCGGTTAAGCTTAGAGATGTAAGGCGACAGGAAAAAAGCGATCAGGATATTGATCGCTATGCCCCATAAAACTGTCAGTCCGATCGCGGCATTATAGGCATTATCGGAAACTATGGTCCTTTCCGCGCCACGCAGCCGTCCGGCTTTGGCCTCTTTATTATCCATATCGTCACAGACCTCCTTTCAATCAAGCGGTACAACCTGCCTTTATCTTAGCATAACGACCGGGCAATGGAAAGACGACACATGTTTTCTCTTTCATATCGGCACTGACTGTAATAAAATAACAGCAGGAAGAATGATCATATTTTTATATGGGAGGTGTTTGCACATGATGGATCTTCTGAAAAAAGGGTATGTCGGAAATCCCGCCCAGCTGGTCACGCTGCGCCGCGTGACGGTCAGTGAGGGCCGTGCCAAGGGAACAGGCATTATCGAGGTGAAAACCGCCGGCGGCCTGGAACTGGATCTTCTGCCGGATTCCGGCCTCGATATCGGCCAGTGCCGCTACAAGGGCATCAACATGGCGTGGATGAGCAAGAACGGCTATGACAATCCGGCACTTTTCATTCCTTACGAGAATGAGTTTGTCAATACGTTCCCCGGCGGGCTCCTTTATTCGTGCGGTCTTCGCAGCGCCGGCCCCGCCAACCGGGACGGTGACGAGTGGCATCCGCTGCACGGCAGATACCACGGACGGGCAGCCGAACAGGTCAGCGCCCAGATCGAAGGCGACCAGATCGAAGGCGACCAGATCGTTGTCAGCGGCATTATCCGCGAAACCCAGATGTTCGCCCATGTTCTGGAAGTAAAGCGGACGATCTGCATTCCCGTCTTCGGGTCAAAGGTAACGGTGCATGACACCCTCACCAACCTCTCCCCGCGGGACGAAGAGATCATGCGCATCTACCACTGCAATTTCGGATATCCTCTCTTAAGCGAAGAGGCCAGACTGATCCTTCCGGAAGACAGACAGACCATCCCGCGCACGGAATTCGCAAAAACGGGACTCGGCAGAGAATGCGAATTTGATCAGCCGATCGACAGTGAGGAAGAGCGGGTATTCTTCCAGAAAATGGAAAAAGAATTCTGGGCCACCCTCGAGAATCCGTCCCTCGGCGTAAGCATGACCATCTCATGGAGCGGCGATACCCTGCCGATCATGACCGAGTGGCGCAGCATGGCCAGCGGCGACTATGTGGTCGGCCTCGAGCCCTGCAACTGCTACATCATGGGGCGCAGTGAGGAACGTGCCAACGGCACGCTGCCGGTGCTGAAAGCCTTCGAGAGCATCGATACAAGCGTCACGATCGAGTTTAAATAAGTCAGTGATAATAAATAAGTCAGGGTGACTCACCCTGACTTATTTATTTCCCTATACCCGCTTTGGCTTTTTGATCAGAACGAAGATAAGCCCCAATACAAGCACGACGGCGGACGCTCCCACAAGCGGCCAGGTTGCCGCCGGATAGGCCGAAACAGCCTGGTTTTGAGTTGAAGCCATCGGGCCGGCCGCATCATCAGGGCGGTGACCCCTCTGCGGTATCTGACCGCCCTCCGGCATCTGGCCACCCTCAGGCATCTGTCCCATACCGGACAGGCGTCCCGCGGCGCCTCCGAAACCGACCGTCCCGTCCCCGGATCTGACGCTCATCGTATCCAGGGTAATTTCCTGAGTATAGGAATCTCCGATCTTAACCGTATAAGTCCCGTCAACGGCAAATTCAGCGCAGCTTAGAGTGATGGCTGTAAAACTGCCGGGGATCTCTTTCTCCAGGACGATATTTCCATCTGCATCCGAAACCGTAACGACACTGCCGGCAGCCATCTCTTCTTCTGTGACGACCGTCATATTGGCCTGGGAAGAATCACCCGATACTTCCTCCAGCATGGAACTGTCTCCCGCGGCCACAACCGTTCCGCCGTTCAGGTACAGGCTTCCGCCGTTTTCACTTCCAAAATCAAGAGCGTTGTTTCCGCTCCCGGAAAGGCTGATAAAGACCTCACCGCCGTCGATCACGGTATCCCCGTTGGAATCAATGCCGTCCGCATCTCTTCCATTCTCATTGATGATCGCAATGCTGCCTCCGGTGATGTGGACCAGACCCTGTGTCAGGTCAGCCTGGGTCTCGCTTTCGGACTGAACGGTCTGCGCATCAGCTTCCTGCCCCGGAATGAAAGCAGCGGCATCGGATCCGCTGTTCGCGTTGATCCCGTCATCCGTCGGATGGATCTCGATCTCGCCGCCGGCGATCTCCACCGACGGTGCCTCCAGTCCTTCATAGCAGCCCGTGATCCTGAGCGTGCCATCCTGGAAAAAGATCTTCGTATCACAGTGCACGGCGTCATCACCGGCTTCAATGGATACGTCCGCGTTCGTAAAGGCGACGCTGTCATTGGCGTGGATCCCGTCCTGCGGGCAGCTGACGGAGATCACCCCGCCGCTGATCACGAGAGAATCATTGCACTTGATGCCATGCTCATAGGAGCCGCTGACCTTGAGGGACCCGCTCCCGTTGATCGTAAGATCCTCCTTGGACCAGAGCACCGCGTCAGTATTGATCTCCAGCGCTTCATCTGAGTATGTCTCCCCGCTCGTCAGGCTGTTTTCCGTCCCCTCCGCCAGCGTCAGGAAGACTTTATCGGCTTTTTTTATGCTCAGGGCCGCGTTGTCCTCACAGTTGATGTTCACGCCGTTTAAGAGGATCCACACCTTGGAAGAGACATAGGCGTCCACTTCGATGCTGCCGTCCGTCAGTTCTCCGCTGATCACATAGTATCCGCCGTTTTTGATCGTCAGCGTCCCGTCGTTGAAATACGCGCCGTTGCCGGTGATCGAAGCCGCATCACCGCTGAGCGTGATCTGCACGGCCCGGCTCGTATCCCAGTTCCCGTTCAGGTCATTGGACGTGAACCAGGCATTTCCGGTATAACTCTCCGCATCCTCGTCCGCTATGGCATGGATCCCCAGCCGTTCTCCGTTCATGAACAGGATCGTTGCCAGCAAAGTCAGGATCAGCACAGCCACGCAGATGCGGTCAATATTTTTATGTGATGACATGATTAACCCATATACTCCCCGTTGTAACTCACCAGCACGGCATGGCTCACGCCCTCCATAGCGGCGATCTCATTGATGAAATCGGTATTGTCATCTTTCAGGCGGATCTCCATGTTCAGCTCGACCATCCCCTTCTGCGCGGTCTTGCTCTTGACGGCGCTCCTGACGGTATTCTTTTTAAGATAATCCGTCACGGCCTGTTCACTGGCATGATCAGCGCAGGTGATGACAACGATATAAGGATTCGTATGGCTCTTGCGGTTGACAAAGATCACCAGGATGATCCCGATCATGACGCTGCCGAAGACAGCCAGCGGGATCATTCCCGCAGCCAGCACGATGCCCGCTGCGATCGACCAGAACAGGAAAGCGATATCCAGCGGTTCCTTGATGGCTGTCCTGAAACGAACGATGGACAGCGCACCGACCATACCAAGCGACAGCACCACATTGGACGTGACAGCCAGGATCACGAGCGTTGTAATCATGGTCAGCGCGATCAGCGTGACCCCGAAGCTGGCGGAGTACATGACCCCGGAATAGGTCAGCTTATAGACATAGAAAATAAAGAGACCAAGCCCGAAAGCCAGTACCATGGCGATCGCCATGTCCAATATGCTGACGCTGGTGACATTGGTCAGAAAACTCGAATTAAAAATATCATTGAATGTCATCGTTCATTTCCTCCCGGGAAAACATATCCCGCCTGCTAGTTTCCTTGTTCATGTGTTATCTGTTTATCCGTAGATCCGGCACTGCGCGTATTTTGAAAACGCGGCTGCTCTCCGGCTCTCCAGCTGCACAGCCTGCCGGATGGTCTCGGGCAGGTATGCATCCCATTTCACTTCCAGGATGATCGGCGCATCCCCCGCCGGGACCGTCACACAGTCCTGATCCAGAAAATCCGTCCCGCCAAGACCCGTCCTGATATCGTAATCCAGCGTAACCCTTACGTTCCCCGGTCCGTAGATGAAGGGGATCCGGGTGTAGTCAACGATCGTCCTGGGCCGAAGGCCCTGCGAGAGCATCTTGGAATACAGCTCCAGTATCAGCGGATGGGAACTGTTTTTCATCCACTCCGTATCGCCCGAGGCGATCCGTGCAGCCTGTTCCTTCGTCAGGGGAGCGCTTTCCTTGCTGCACAGCCCGTTCATCTTGCTCTTTTTTTCCAGCCGGATGAAGGACAGGTCATCGTTATAATAACGGATCCGGAATTTTTCCCGGCAGTTGACTCCGTCGATCTTCTCAAGCAGCGCCTTGTCCCTGAGATTGTCAAAGTACAGGCTGCGGATCTTATATTTTCCTCCCTCGGCGTGGGTATCGATCCTTGCGACCGCGCGCAGGCGCTGCTGCACCGTCACGCTGTCGGAGGCGCTGATCACGTGCTTCCATTCATGCCTGAAGTTTTTTCCCGGCGCTTTCAGGATCTCCGGAGATCTCTCTTTCATAAATCCATTCCTCCCTGACCCGGAATGACCGGTTCACGGTTATGTATTATATAGTAATGATTATGTTCTGAATGTGAAACAGCTGTGAAATAAAAGTGAACAGATAACTCAGAATACACAACAGGCACAGCCGCACGCAACACCGGGCAGCCATGCCTGTTCAGTAGGTATTAACGGTCAGAACACATTCTCGCCAAGCTGCGCGTTCAGGTATCCGGCCATCTCTCCGATCAGCTTCTTAAGAAGCTCCGGGTCTTTCCCGCCGACGCTCTTTCCCTCCAGCTCATAAGCCGCGCCCATCTGCCGGCTCGAGGAAGAAACGATGATCTCATCTGCCTCATAGAGTTCATCCAGCGTGTAGTGCTTTTCCACAACAGGGATACCGGCCTTTTTCGCGCATTTGATCAGGTTCTTCCTGGCGATGCCCGGAAGGATCCAGTGATCCGCCGGCGCTGTCACGAAAGCTCCGTCTTTGAGCATGGAGATATTGCTGTGGGCACACTCGGTCACGATATCGCCCCTGTGGAACACAGCCTCCTCACAGCCGGCTTCCTCAGCTGCCTGAGCCGCCAGGACGCTCGGGATCAGGTTCAGTGTCTTAATATTGCAGTACTCGTAGCGCCTGTCCTCGAAAGTGGTCAGCTTCAGCGGACGTCCCAGCGGAGCAAAGCTTCCCTGGTCTGTCAGCGTGATGATCAGGTTTGACGAAACTCCCTTCGGGAAACAGTGTTTTCTCTTCGCCGTCCCTCTGGTGGCTGACCAGTAAAGCATATAGCAGCGGCCTTTTTCGCCCATCGCCGCGATCTCTCTCAGCTGCGCCCGAAGCTCTTCTTCCTGCATCGGCGGCTGGATGGACAGCTTTTCCAGGCTGGAGCGGAACCGGTCGATATGATCCTGCTCATCCAGGATCATTCCGTTGCAGGACATGGTCGCCTCGTAAACACCGTCACCGAAATAAACCACCCTGTCATTCAGTGGGATCGATATCTCGTCGATCGGGCCGATCTTGCCGTTATAGTATCCAATGTCCATTTGTTTTATCTCCTTTTGCAGTCGCGGGACGGCCATCGTCCCTGTTTTTCATTCAACCGCTATCATAATGGTTATTGTCTTTTTTTTCAAGACCCGGAAAGCCCGCTCCAGCCATCCTGCATGAGCCTGATGATCAGAACTTCATTCTTTTTCACCTCTTTCCGAATCTGAATACTTATGCGATAATACCTAATGTTAATTAAGGAATCGAAAATGTCAATACAAAGAGGTCAAAATGTCTGAAACTGATAAAAAATGGAAAATACTGGTGATCAATCCGGGGTCAACTTCAACCAAGATCACCCTTTTTGAAAACGAAGACAAGCTGTTTGAGGAGAGCATCTTCCATGACGCCCCCGAGCTGCTGCAGTTTGATCACGTCAACAAGCAGATTCCGTTCCGGTACCGGGTCATCACTCAGGTCCTGAAGGAACACGGCGAACATCCCGATGATATCGATGTGTTCGTCGGGCGCGGAGGCAGCGCCTGCTCACAGCCGTCGGGCGTGACCAGGATCGACTCAAAACTGTATGAGGATACAGTCGCCGCGGTCGGCGGAAGCGAACATCCCGCCAAGCTCGGCGTGATGCTTGCCTGGGAATTTTCCCGGGAATACGGCCGGCCGGCTTTTACCCTGGATCCGACCAACACAGATGAGTACTGTGACTATGCACGCATCACCGGGATCAAGGGCATGTACCGCACCTCACATTCTCATGTGCTCAACCAGAAGGCGGTCGCCGCTCTTCACGCACGTAAACTGGGAAAAGCCTATAAAGACTGCCGTTTCATCGTGGCGCATATAGACGGAGGCATCACCGTCAGCGCCCATGAACACGGAAAGATGGTAGACGGCAATATGGGAGCCGACGGGGAGGGTCCGTTCACACCCACGCGCATCGGTTATGTACCGCTGCCGCAGCTGTTTGATTACCTGGAGACCCATACCCTGGATGAAGCCAGGCTTTTGTGTACCCGTTCGGGCGGTTTTGTGAGCCTGTTCGGGACGGCCAACTCGGATACCATCCATAAGATGAAGGAAGAGAACGACCGCAAAGCCGTGCTGGTGTGGAATACCATGATCTATCAGATCTGCAAGCTGATCGGCGAAATGAGCACGGTGCTCTCCGGAAAAGTGGACGCCATCCTGCTGACCGGAGGCCTGATGCGCTTCCAGGATATCATTGACGGCATCCGGCAGCGCTGTGAATGGATCGCCCCGATCAGTGTGTATCCGGGAGAGATGGAACAGGAAGCCCTCGCCTGGCCGGTCCTGGCAGCGCTTCGTGGGGAAGAGGACATCCTGACCTACTCGGGACGTCCCGTATGGAACGGATTTGAGGGTATCGACCTGTAAGGCGGAAAGGAAAAAAATGGGAATTATAGATGAGATCAAAACCAGAGCCCGGCAGGATATAAAAACGATCGTCCTTCCCGAGGGTGACGAGGAGAGGACGCTCCTGGCAGCGTCGCTGATCAAAAAGCAGGCCATCGCCGAGCCGGTCCTCCTGGGCGATCCGGAGAAGGTCCTTGCCGTGGCAGAAAAAGCCGGCGCGGATATCTCCGCGATCACGATCATCGATCCGGCCTCCTGCCCGGACAGGGAGCGCTATACAAACGCGCTGTACGAAATGAGAAAAGCAAAGGGAGTGGACCTCGAAAAGGCAGCTGTCCTTGCCGCGGATCCCATGTACTTCGGGATCATGATGGTGAAGCTCGGGGACGCGGACGGACTGGTATCGGGAGCATGCCATACCACCGGTGATATGCTGCGGCCTGCCCTCCAGATCATCAAGACCGCGCCGGGGACCAAGGTCGTCTCCTCGAGCCTGCTCATGGACTTCCCTGACAAACAGATCGGCGAAAACGGCCTGCTTGTCTTTTCAGACTGCGTGGTCATCCCCTGTCCGAGCGCTGAAGAGCTGGCGCACATTGCCGTCTCGGCTGCCTCAACGGCCCGCAGTCTGTGTGGAATTGACGAGCCGCGGGTCGCCCTGCTCTCCTTCTCGACCAAGGGCAGCGCCGAGCATGAGCTCGTGACTAAGGTGCGTGAGGCCGCGGCGCTCGCCCATGAGCTGGCCCCGGACCTGGTCCTCGACGGCGAGCTTCAGCTGGACGCCGCCCTGGTGCCCGAGATCGGCGCCTCAAAGGCAAAAGGAAGCCCGGCCGCAGGCCGGGCGAATGTGCTCGTCTTCCCGGATCTGCAGTCGGGCAATATCGGTTATAAGATCGCCCAGCGCCTTGCCGGCGCCGAGGCCTATGCCGTGCTTCAGGGACTGGACAAGCCATGCAACGATCTCTCACGCGGATGCTCCGTGGAGGATATCGTCACGACCGTCGCCCTGACCGCCGTTCAGGCTCAGGGCCGCCGGTAAAGATCCGGTCTATTCCACTGTCACACTCTTCGCCAGGTTCCTGGGTTTATCTACATCCAGGCCCCTGGCGACACTTGTATAATAAGCCAGCAGCTGAAGCGGGATCACCGCCAGGCTTCCGACAAAATGGCTGTCTGTTTTGGGCACATAGATCGTAAAATCGGCCGCGTCCTCCACGCTGTAGTTCCCGTAGCTGGTGATGCCGCACAGATAAGCTCCGCGGGCCCTGCATTCCGTCATGTTGCTGATCGTTTTCTCCATCAGCTGTGTCTGAGTCAGGAGACCGATCACGAGCGTCTTATCCTCCACCAGGCTGATCGTCCCGTGCTTGAGCTCACCCGCCGCATAAGCCTCCGAATGGATGTAGCTGATCTCTTTCATCTTGAGGCTTCCCTCAAGGCTGACCGCATAATCCACTCCGCGTCCGATAAAGAACATATCACGGGCATTGGCGTATTTAGCCGCAAACCACTGGATCCGCCCCTTATCCTCCAGCGTTCTCTCCATCTTATCCGGAAGCTGCAGCAGTTCCCGGGCCATGGCCTGTCCTTCTTCCCGGCTGATCTTCCCTTTTACCTGTGCAAGCTGCACCGCAAAACAGAACATGGCAGCGAGCTGGGCACTGTAGGCCTTGGTCGTGGCTACAGCGATCTCGGGTCCGGCCAGCGTATAGAGGACATGATCCGCCTCCCGCGCGATCGTCGATCCCACCACATTCACCACCGCCAGGGTAGGGATGCCCAGCTCCTTCGCGATGCGAAGCGCAGCCAGGGAATCAGCGGTCTCGCCCGACTGGGAGATAACGATGACCAAGGTATCCTTCGTCAGCAGCAGTTTCCGGTACCGGAACTCACTTGCCAGTTCGACCCTGACAGGGACCTGGGCCAGATCCTCGATCACATACTGGGCTTCCATGCCCACATGCCAGGCGGAGCCGCAGGCGACGATCTGTATGGAAGAAAGGCTGTCCAGGAAATCAGCTGTCAGCCCCGCGCTTCCAAGATCGATCCCGCCCTCACCGATAAGGCTCGCCAGGGTATCCCTGACCGCCTTGGGCTGTTCATGGATCTCCTTGATCATGAAGTGCTCGAAACCGCCCTTTTCAGCCGCCTCAGCATCCCATGTGATCTGCGTCGTCTCCAGGGAGATCTCATCTCCGTTCAGGTCATAGAAAGTGACCTCGCCCGGAATGATCCTCGCGCACTCCATGTTGCCGATATAATAGACCGTCCGGGTATATTTCAGGATCGCCGGGGCGTCGGAAGCCAGGAAGGATTCTCCGTCGGACACACCGATGATCATGGGGCTGTCCTTTCTGGCGGCGTAGATCTCACCCGGATAATCCTTGAACATCAGCGCCAGGGCATAGGAGCCCCTCACGCGGACCATCATCCGGTTGACAGCGTCCACCGGACCGATCTTATATTTTTTATAATAGTAATCGACCAGCTTGATGACCACCTCGGTGTCCGTGCCGCTGTAGAACTCGTAGCCGTGATTCACGAGTTTCTGCTTCAGTTCCTCGTAATTCTCGATGATCCCGTTGTGCACGCCGACTACATCCGACTCGACAGGGCCGGAAGCAGATCCTTTCGCGTTGCCGCTCACATGGGGATGGGCGTTGGTCTGGTTCGGCTCCCCGTGGGTCGCCCAGCGTGTATGGCCGATCCCGCAGTCACCGGGAACAGAACGGCCGTTATCCGTCTTCTCCGCCAGATTTCTGAGCTTCCCGGTCGCCTTGACCACCTCTGCCAGCTCAGTTCCATTCCTTACGGCCAGTCCTGCCGAGTCATATCCCCGGTATTCCAACTTGGACAAACTGTCCAGTATGATCGGGGCCGCTTCCTGTTTTCCTGTATATCCAACGATTCCGCACATGACCTAATACTACCTCCTCATGTACATTTTTCAGTTTTTTACCATTATATTCATCAAGCCCGCTTCACGCAATCAGGTTTTTAATCCCAGACCGCATAGAGAATGGTCGTAGGAGCGTCCGGTACCAGGCTGCTGCCGGGAAGGTAAGTCTCCCCGCTGCCGTCCGGCATGGTGTTCCAGCCCGCAAATTCCATATCCTCCTGCGGAGGCTCGATCTTATTCGGGTCCTGTATGTCATCGCTGATCACTACCGGCTCCCCGATCTGCACGATCTGCCGGTTGTACACTTCCCCGCTGCCTCCGTTCGCGTCATAATAAAGCATGGCGGAGTTTTCGCTGAAACCTGCGGCAAGAGCCTCTGCCCGGTTTTTAATAAAATTCTCGCTGCGGCTGATCGTCCCGGCATAGCGTTCCTGCGCTTCCTCCGGGCCCGATGCGGAAAGCCACCTGAGTATATTCATCGGTCCCGATTTTTCCAGCTCCTCAGCTGTGAGACGCACTTTCTCAATCGTCTTTTCAAATACGTCCGCCTCTGTCAGCTCTTCCCACCGTACACAGACCGCCTCCCGGAAGTCATCCTGCCGGTACGCGGCGGTAAGAATGGTCGGTTCAGGATAGCTCATGGAATTGGCCCACCAGATATCCGGTGAGGAGGTGTTGACTTCAAATCTGTCAACAGATGCTCCGAAAGCAAGATCCATGTCCCATACCGGTGAGAAGACGAGCTTCTCATCTTCACCGGCTTTAACCATAAAGAAGCTTGTCTGGCCGGCGTCGACATTGCTGCTCAGCTCCTGCAGGATATACATGCCCACAAAGGAATCAAGATCAAAGTATTCGGTGTAATGCTTTCCCTTTGTATTATATCCGTCGGCAGAATAAAGCGCCTCGATCCCCTCCTCCACGAATGAACGGATGAAGGCCGTCTCTTTCTCACCGGCATGTTCAGGTTCCCTGATCACGACCGGCAGCCCGTTCTTTGTGACAAATCCGCAGGGTTCGTCTTTAAACCTGTAGTCAAGTTCCAGTTCCAGCAGATATCCTCCCGAGATATCATCGGGTTCCTGCGGCAGGTCCACCCACTTGGCGCAGCCATTTTCAGGCTCTGATGGAACCGCTCCGTTCTCGCCGGTCCCCGCTCCGGGAAGAGCATCCAGATCGGTTCCGCGGTTTATCCTCTCGTTTTCCTTATCCAGGTCGCGAATATCTATGCGGTCCGGCCCGATCTCCACTCTTTCGCAGACGACAAAGCTTCCCCGGTAATCTCCGTTGATGTACAGGTCCACATGACGGTAATCCGCCGAATAGGACAGCCCGAATTCCCTGGCAAGCTCCCAGGCATAATCATTGTGAACCAGCGAATAATCAAGCCGGTTTGCCAGGAGCGTCCACTTTTTGGCCATCCCCATGCCGAACAGGTCCGTCTTCTTCTTGAACTTTATGGTGTAGGGGATCTTCGGCCCGATCGTTGAGGTGTTTCCACGCATCTTGATGAAAGACAGGTCCTTGTCCAGTGTCAGCTCTCCGCCTTCATAGATCCGGATGGCAGCCGGCTCTTTGTTGGCCTTGGATTCATGGATAAAATCGAGGGAACCGCTTCGGGTGACAATGAATATCGCCGGGAGATCGGCGGAGATGCACACCGTCAGCGGATACTCATTCCCGCCGCAGTTTAAGGTATGATCGCCCTCCGTGAGAGCGGATGCGCTCTGTCCCGGCTCCAGCCCGGTCCCGTCGACAGACACGGTCTCCGAGGATGAATAATAGACCCTAGCGGCATCAAGATCCGTATCGGAGGGCAGAAACAGGTAATGTCTGTCCTCCGCCTCATGCCAGAATACCAGATCATCATCTCTGGCTGAGCCGCTGTACGGCGCCACGGCAAAAGACCGGATCTCGCCGCCAAAAGTCAGATCCGGCACGGCAAACATATAAAGCAGTGCTGCTCCTATTAAGGCGCAGCACCATTTTATTCGGGAAAATGCAAATATCTTCATAAGATCGTTTCTTTAATTGATCGGATTTGTTCAGAAGCTGCCGCCCAGGTTCTCCAGTGTGTCGATCACGACCACACAATCTTCCCGGACATTCTGCATCACCATTTTCATGATATTCTCCGGCAGTGCGACACAGCCGCCGGTATACGGTTTGGCCGGTCCGAAACAGTGAAGGAAGATCGCAGAGCCTCTTCCGGGTGTGCCATCCTCGTTGAAGCTGATGTTCAGGC
>DGTA01000036.1:24042-30825 GCA_002394165.1 Lachnospiraceae bacterium UBA4348
TGATGTTCAGGCAGTACTGGTACTGATATTCATAATCAACGATATGTTCACTGTTTTCCATGTCCAGATCCGGATAGTCATTAATATCGACCATCTGGTTGTACTGCATACCCTCGCGGTCGTCGCCGGACCAGTAGGTATCGTCGTCCACCTTCACGTAATCCAGTGCGCAGCCCGGATCATCGGCGATCCCGAAGGCCTTGTTGAAATGATAAATGCCGGCCGGTGTCTGGCCGCACCCCTCGACGTGGTCCTCGTCGGCACAAAGTCCGTTCTTTCCCACAAACCCCGGAGTCGAGAGGATCTGTTTCCACTCGCCGCTGTCATCTCTTTCATGCATCGAAACAAAAGCCGTGGTCCTGTCCATGTCCATGGCGGCTACCACAAAAAGCTGGGTAACCTCTTCATCCTGCGCACTGGGAAGCGCTTTCACCCAGTCCGGAGAATCGACCTCGTGCTGAATAGAAGCATGCAGCTGATCATTTACCTGACTGTCCAGAGACATCTCATCCTCCTGTGCCATGCAGCCTGCCGTAAGGGTCAGACCAAGCAGTAATGCCGATCCAAGTATTGTAAATATTCTTTTTTTCATTTTCAGTCCTCCTTTTATCTCCTCGAATTGTTTTTCCTGTTATTCCACAATGGCCAGTGCCTGTGCCAGAGCCTGGGGATACCAGTCCGGATCAGCGCCGATGACCGGTTCCAGAAGCAGCTTTCCTTCGCTGTCTACAAAATAGGAAGTGGGAAACGCCGAGATCGCGAACATCTCATCCACCCCCTCCGGAGCGGCTATGTTCAGGTAATCGGCGCCGGCCTCAGCCAGTATGCTGAGCGCTTCCTGTGCTTTTCCTTCCTGATCCGCATCGTGGCAGATGCCGATTATCCGGCAGCCCTGCGCCTCAAAATCCTCTGCCATCTCAGCCAGCTCAGGCAGCTCGCCGACGCAGGGGCCGCACCAGGTTGCCCAGATATTGATCATCGTGACCTTATGGCCGGCAAAGATCTCACTGCTTGTGATCACATTTCCATCCAGGTCAGTCGTCGCAAAGGAGATCCTGCTTCCGACGCCAAGTACCGCCGGCCACTCGGGCTCGCTCATCGTCAAAGCTCCAAGGAAAAGATCTTTGTCCGTATAAAGGCTGACAAACTCATCGTAAAGGCCGCCCATATTCTCCCGGAATCTGTCCTTCTCTTCCTCAAGCTGTGCGTACTGCGCCACGTAGAAGACCGTATCGCCGTCCCTGCCGACCTCTTCCATCCAGGCGAAATTGTCTCCGTGGATCCCGTTGTTGTCTTCTAGGTATTCTCTCAGTTCTTCCTCGCTGCGGTTCTTAACCGAATAGATATTGAACAGTGTACCCTTCTCATATCCGCTCATCCAGCCGGTCACCGGCGCCTCGGGCGGCTCTTCTTCCTCCGCAAGTGCCGACATGAATTCGCCCTGGTATACCATATAATCATTGACCTGTTCCGGATGCAGGGCATAATACTGCACTTCTATCGCCATGATATCATCCTCCGGAAATGAGACCGGCAAGTCCAACAGGCCTTCCAGGTTCCGGTATTTTTCAGGAGTCTCGAAGCGGATGCCGAACTCTTCGGATTCGATCACAGAACCCTCTGCCTCCTCTGCGGCGGCCTCTCCGGCCGTATACACGGTCGTCAGACCAAGCAGCGCCGTCAGGCACATCACGGTCCTAAACCATTTTCTTTTCAAAATCATAGTAATTCTTCGCTCCTACGATGTAAATCCTTTTATTGTTTCCTGATGTCTGTCTCATTATAGCATAAGCGGAGAAAGCTTTCGGGCTCTCTCCGCATTTTTGATCCGTTTTATTTCTGTTTTGTGCCGGGTCGGCTGCTGGCCTGATCAGAAGATGAAGCCGGCATTCACATAACCGTTGGTGTTGTACTTCGGAGAGTAGACCCACACATAGCTGCCGGAGGACTGAGAACCGGTCACCAGAACCGTGTCGCCGCTGTGAAGCTTGCCGATCTCGTTGGAAGCGTCGAAAGAAGGAGCGGTGCGAAGCGCCAGGTATCCGTCCACGCTGACGGTCTTCCATCCGTCCGTACTCTTTACTGCGTTCTGTGCCTTCTGGCTGAAGGAAACGTTGTTATCAAAGTAATTCTTTACAGAAGCATTGTTGTTCGCCGGAGCAGTGTAGCTCGCGCCGATATTTCCGCCGTGGATGTAACCGGTGGTGCCGTTGTAAACGACTTTGTCCCAGCCGTTCTCGGAACCGATCACGTCAACCTTTGCGCCGGCCGGAACCGAACCGATCACGGAAGCGCTGGTCGTGGGACCGTTGCGGAAGTTCATGCCTGTCTGTACGTACTGTGTATTAGCAAGTGCTGCTGCTGAAGAAGCGAAAACGCCGATTGCCATTGCTGCGCCGATAACGAAATTTCTGATTGTCTTTTTCATGATGTATTTTCCTTTCTGTAAGCGATTGTATTTTAATTGAAGTATTTTGTCTGTGTTTTTGTTGTTGTTTTTGTCGTTCTGAATTCATATACGGCAGGCGGAAAGGATATCCACAAAAAACCGAAAAAAAGTCCGGCTCGTCAGCCGGACTTCATCCAGTTCTTTACGGTGCGTATCTCCTCCATATACCCCTCATCATCATTCGGTGTCTCCAGGATAAAGGGCAGTCCCTCAAGCTTCGGATGCAATGCGATCCTCTTCATCGCTTCCATGCCGAGCTCTCCCCGGCCGAGCTTTTCATGGCGGTCCTTATGCGAACCGCGCTCATTTTTGCTGTCATTAAAGTGCACGGCCTTAAGCCTGTCAAGGCCGATCACGTCATCAAAATGCTGCAGCACTCCGTCAAGGTCATCTACGATATCATAGCCTGCGTCCCAGGTATGGCACGTGTCAAAACAGACCCCCATCTTATTCGGGCATTCCACCCTGTCGATGATCTCCCGCAGTTCTTCAAAGGTGCCGCCGATTTCCGTCCCCTTTCCGGCCATGGTCTCCAGCAGTACGGTCGTTCTCATATCTGTCCGGAGCACCCGGTTTAACGCATCAGCGATCTGGCGGATCCCCGTCTCCGTCCCCTGCCCCGTATGGGCACCGGGATGAAAGTTATAATAATTCCCGGGGACCATTTCCATGCGCTCAAGATCTTTGGAAAGCATATCCAGTCCGTTTTCGCGCGTCTCTTCTTTCGCCGAGCAGAGGTTCATCGTATAGCTGCCGTGAGCAGCCAGCGGTCCGAAGTTCTCTTTTTTCAGGTGTGCAAGCAGTGCCTCCACATCTTCCGGGCAGACGGGCTTTGTCCTGCCGCCCCGCGGGTTCCTGGTAAACCATGCAAAAGTGTTTCCGCCAAACCGGCTCATCGTTTTTCCCATGGCTTCATAGCCGTCTGTTACTGACAGGTGGCAGCCGATATAGATCATCATTTCTCCTTTCCGGATAAGTCTTCGGATCCGTTAAGACAACACCGGAAGGCACCGGCCGTCATTATTCTTTATTATCGATCTTTTTAATAAGATAGTCCAGTACCTGGTCTTTCGGAATATCAAGTACTTCCCCCAACTCCCCGTAAAGGACGGTATCCCCTTTGTTATACATTTGCTTCTCCTTCTTCCGGAATTTTATCAGGCATAAAAAACGTGCAGCCTCAACTGGATTTACGCAGTTTCTGCTACACGTCATAATCTATAATACTACTGATCACGGCCGGATTTCAAAGGCATTTTTCAACAAAAACCGTCTTCCTCCTTCCCGGCAGGATATCTTTGCAAATGTCAGAACATGACATTGGTAACCTGCATGGTGGCCGCTGCGGTAAAGATCAGAACAGCCAGGTACAGGACCAGCATCTTCCGGTTCGAGAAGAATCCCACACATTCACGGACAAAAGCATTCGGCCAAAACCACCATTTCGTCCTCGCACCGAGCCCTTCCGCCGCAAGACCGACTTTGTTGGCCAGGATGCCGCTTCTCATCACATGGTAATTGGTCGTCACAAAGCAGACCTTTGCGCAGGCCGGATCCGGGTCCCTTCCGTCTATGACTTCTTTGCTGAACTTCATATTCTGGAAAGTATTGACAGAACGGTCTTCCAAGATCACCTTTTCGATAGGGATATCTGTCTGTGCTATATAATTTCTCATCGCTTCCGCTTCGGGCATCGGCTCATTGGGGCCTTGTCCGCCGGAGGGGATGATGAATGCTTCCTTTCCCGTTTCCCGCTTCTGCATACGCCAGAAATCAAGGGCTTTATCGACTCTCGCTTTCAGAAGAGGAGTAAGCGTCCCGTCTTTCCTGAAGCCGCAGCCAAGGATCAGGATATAGTCACGGTCCGGATCCGGCCTGTGCTTTGCAGCTCTGATCCCGCAGATGATGATACTGAGCAGGATGCACTCTCCGTAGGTGAACACAAGCCCGACCGTATTTCTTAAGATCGAGAGCTCCCTCATGCCATCATAAGTAAAGTCGTACGAATACAACAGTCTGGACGCTGCATAGGTCCCGGCTCCGGCTCCGATCATGATCAGGCCCAGAAGGATGCCCAGTACGTTCCGAAAGCGGGGAGGCTCATGCCTCAAAAGAGCGATATTGCTGACGATCAGGGAAATGCTGAACGCAAGCAGCCAGGGGCGGGAAGCGGCAAACAGTTTTTTCCCGGCCTCGGCAAAATTCAGCGCCAGCACCCATACAGGATACGAAACATCATTGGACAGATGCCTCAGATAGTAAGGAATCGCGAAGCATAAGAGCACACCGGAAAAGATCATGACCCCGCACGTAAAGATCGCTTCATTGGAATTCTCCAGAGGCCCCCTAAGCCGCAGGAAACCGGTCAGCATTATGAGAAAAACGCCGGTCAGAAACACCAGTGAGAAAAGCAGGACAAATTCACTCCCCGTAAAGCTTCCGGTCACAAATGAAAAAGCCAGTCCCATCCATCCTACCAGGATAACATCAAACGTCCGTTCCAGGCCGTCCGGGCCCATCACTGACATTGCATACTGCCCCGGTTTTTCAGGCAGCAGGGAGATACTCACAATACTCAGTTCTTCCTCCGCTGTCATGACATAGCAGATCTCATACGATTCCACGGGAATCTCTTCATCTTCCCACGTGATCTCGATATCAGAGTTTTTCAGCTTTTCATCCGGTCCCGCGATCGGCAGGTCTACAACGATGCGTCTGTGACCCGACAGCCACAGGACAAAACACAGCACAAGCAGCACAGCGCTCAGGCATACGAATTGCAGGATGATGCTTTTTTTTGCACTTTTTGATGACTCGAACCTTCTCAAACTATTTCCCTTTATATTCTGTAAGCGGTGATCAATAATCCGCGAATTTCACCACGATGTTTCCCTCAATGTACCGGATCGAACCGGGATGCGGATAACAGGGCATGGTCTTTACGACATGCATTTCCATAAACCGCTCAGGCGGCTCCACGGGCGGATTGAAACCGCACCAGAAATCCATGAATTTTCTCCATTTCAGGTCGTTGATCTGCGTGTTCAGCGTGTACGGGAAAATCCTTATGGGATCAAACCACCTGCCCATGTCGGATGAACCGGTTTCTGCCTTGTCAAATTCCTTAATATACACCACCGGTGTTTCGGGAGTATATTCTTCAAGGGAGGTGATCCTTGTCGACAACCCGGTGAAATAACCGATCGCCCGCGTCTGTAAAAGTTCAGATTTGGTATAACAAAGGTTATCCAGCCGGATATTCATGAACAAAAGGACCGCGACCAGACAGACCAGTGCTTTCCTCAGCACAGATACCGCTTTGCCGCTGATACGCGTGTTTGTCCAGAGCCACGCTGCAAGCATAAAGATGTATACTTCAGCGTATGTCATCAGAGCGTGGACCTCATCCCAGCCGACCATCACATAGATCAGGTCAGCCATCAGGGGGAAAACGATGAAAATAAAGGTCATCGCGCATCCCTTAAGAAGGCTCTCCCGGAAAACCCGGACAAGCATGATTGCCGCCAGAATAATGCAGACAATTACCAGGACAAAGTGAACATGACCAGCAGTGAAGGGAAACATATTTCCCAGGCCTTTTGGCGCGAAAAAGAACACCCTGTACGCTGTAATGATCCTCTTCACATATTCCCCCGCGCTGGTCATTCCCAGATTGCTGATCCCCTTGTAGCCGGACAGCTCTACTCCGTTGATCTTTGCAAAGAAATGGCTCAGGAGGACATACACAGCAAGAGATCCAGCGCATATAGCTGCAAAGCATGCGGCTTTTTTTGCATATGCGGACAAGGACGGCTCACAGTGATAAATATCATGCAGCAGAGCAAGCGTCAGAGCACAGACTGCGATCGGCAGATTTGCCTGATAGGTTCCGACCGCACTGGCGATCAGGAGTATACAGATGACCGCAGCGGGAACATTTCTCTTTCCATTCCATATAAAAACACCGACAACCCCTGCCAGAGCCGCCACATAATAATACGGCGCCGTAAACATGTATCCGAAAACCCCGGTTATGGCAGGAAAGGCGACGAATAACCCGGAGACAAAGGCGCATATGAGCATATCGTTTATCTCCAGCATGGAAAAAACCAGGTACGCGATCAGGGCAAGACATAATATCGTGATCAAGCCTTTTACGACCGGGAGGCTGTAATGCATGCTGCCGGTCAGCTTTTTGGCCGCCTCCCCCATAAGACCCAGCATCCATCTCCCGGAAGTATAGGTTCTGCCGATATCATTAAAATAAGTAACGTCATCATGGAACGAATACTTATTAAAAAGCGTCATACCGTGCGCGATCACTCCCCAGAATA
>DGTA01000069.1:0-8319 GCA_002394165.1 Lachnospiraceae bacterium UBA4348
TCCACATCCTCGCCCACGTAGCCGGCCTCGGTCAGGGAGGTGGCATCCGCGATCGCAAACGGCACGCCCAGCATCTTCGCCAGCGTCTGTGCCAGATAGGTCTTGCCCGATCCGGTCGGCCCGAGCATCAGGATGTTGCTCTTCTGGAGCTCCACGTCATTGCTGCGCAGGTTCTTCCCGGACAGGATCCTCTTGTAATGATTGTAGACAGCTACCGAGAGCGTCTTCTTGGCATCCTCCTGCCCGACGACGTACTCATCAAGGAAAGCCTTGATCTCGGCCGGTTTCATGAGGTTGATATCACCGATGTCCTCCGATTCCATCGAGAAGAGCTCCTCCTCGATGATCTCGCTGCAGACTTCCACACACTCCTCGCAGATATAGACTCCGCCCGGTCCGGCGATCAGCTTCTTGACCTGATTCTCCGACTTATTGCAGAAAGAGCACCTGATCTTGTCAATCGTTCTTGCCATCTGTTCTCTACTCCTTATTAACTTCAAAACGGCCGCGGCAATTTTTTGCAGCGGCCATTATCCCCTTTATGATCTGGCGGCGACGACCTCATCGACCAGACCGTACTGTTTTGCCTCCTCGGCACTCATCCAGTAGTCACGGTCGGTATCGCGCTCGATCACCTCGAGCGGCTGGCCTGTGTTGGCAGCGAGTGCGTCGTTGAGTTTCTTCCTGGTGCGCAGGATATGCTCTGCCGCGATCTTGATATCGCTCGCCATTCCCTGCGAACCGCCGGAAGGCTGGTGGATCATGATCTCGGCGTTGGGCAGCGCGTACCGCTTGCCCTTCGTGCCTGCAGCCAGGAGGAATGCTCCCATGCTGGCCGCCATCCCGATGCAGGTGGTGGCGACGTCGCATTTAATGTACCGCATCGTGTCATAGATCGCCAGTCCGGCACTGACAGACCCTCCCGGGCTGTTGATATAGAGCTGGATGTCCTTGGCGGGATCCTGCGACTCCAGGAAAAGCATCTGTGCCACGATCACGTTGGCACTGTCGTCCGTGACCTCATCTCCCAGGAAGATGATCCTGTCCTTTAAAAGGCGGGAGTAGATATCATAGGAACGCTCTCCTCTGCTGGTCTGTTCAATGACATATGGAATTAAAGGCATCTTACTCCTCCGGTTCTTCCTTCTTTTCAACCTCGACGGCGCTCTCGCCGATCTTCTCAGCAGCCATCTGAAGCAGCAGGTCGCTCTTCATCTGCTTTGTGCCGGCTTCGCCCATCAGCTCTTTGATCTTCTCGACTTCCATCTTGTACATGTCAGCCATCTTCTTGAACTCTTCTTCGATCCGCTCATCGGAGACTTCCATGTTCTCAGCCTTCGCCACTGCCTCGAGCATCAGCGTGCTGCGAAGCCTCGGCTCAGCATCCTTCTTCATCTGGTCAAGCAGGCCGTTTGCATCCATGCCGAACATCTGCATATACTGCTCGATCTTCATGCCCTGGGACTGCAGTCTTGCCGCAAAATCTTCCGCCATGCGCTGGGCTTCTTCCTTGATCATCACCTCGGGGATGTCGATCTGCGCATTCGCCGCGGCCTTTTCGATGGCCTGGTTCTGTCTGGCGTTCTTCGCTTCCTCTTCCTTTCTGGAAGTGATGTTTTTGCGGATATCTTCCTTATATTCATCAAGCGTATCAAACTCGGATACATCCTGTGCGAACTCGTCGTCCACCTCCGGAAGCTCCTTCACCTGGATCGCATTCACCTTGCAGGCAAACACAGCCGTCTTGCCGGCCAGATCCTGAGAGTGATAATCCTCCGGGAAGGTAACTGTCACATCGAGGGGCTCTCCGATCTTCGCGCCGATGAGCTGCTCCTCAAATCCGGGGATAAAGCTGCCCGAACCGATGGTCAGCGGATAATCAGTCGCCTTGCCGCCCTCAAACGGGACACCGTCCACACTGCCGTCGAAATCCAGCTTGATCTGGTCGCCGTCCTGGACCGGGCGGTCATCCACATCAATGATCCTGGCATTGTTCTCACGCTCACGGTTGATCTCAGCCTCGATCTCCTCATCGGAAACGCTCACATCGACCTTGTCAACCTCAACATCCTTATACTGGCCGAGCGTTACCTCGGGCTTCAGCGCAGCCAGAGCAGTAAAGATAAAGTTCTTGCCGCCGCCGATCTGCTCGATATCGATCTCGGGTGCAGACACGATATTCTCACCGCACTCCTTCACAGCCTCCTCATAGGCATCCGGGATAATGCTGTTCGCAGCATCCTCAAAGAACACACCCTCACCGTAGATCTTCTCGATGAACTTACGGGGTGCTTTTCCTTTTCTGAAACCGGGGATAGCGATCTGACCGCGGCTCTTCAGATATGCCTTCTGAACCGCCTCCTCAAACTTCTCCGCGGGGACTTCGATGGTCAGTTTCGCCATGCTGTGCTCAAGTTTCTCGACATTAACGCTCATGGAATCTATTTCCTCCTTGATCCAATGGATTATTATATTTTTTCAGCTAATTTGATAGTATAGCATAGGGTCGTGCGCTTGACAAGAATTTCTGACAGGCGCTTACTGTCAGAAACAGATCCGTCCAATCCCGAAATCTCCTTAAAGATAAATGATGCCTTTGCCGATCTTATCCGCCGTCTCCTGGTCCTTCATAAGGGCAAGCAGGGCCAGCGCAAACGGGATGGCGGTCCCCATGCCTCGGCTCGTGATCACATTTCCGGAAACGATCACTTTTTCATTTCCGATCACAGCTCCCTTCAGCCTCTCTTCAAAGCCCGGATAGCAGACAGCTTCCCTGCCGTCCAGGATTCCGAGGTCTCCGAGTACGCTCGGTGCGGCGCAGATCGCGCCGATGAGTTTTCCTTCTTCATTGGCTTTCAGCAGCATGTCAGTAAGCGGCCTGCATTCTCCCAGATGGAGCGTGCCGGGCATTCCGCCGGGAAGAACGAACATGGCGGCATCGGAAAAGTCTGTCTCCTCCAGCACACAGTCCGCTTCCAGACGGATCCCGTGGCTGCCCTCGATGTTCTTTCTCCCTTCCACCGAAACGGTTCGGATGTCGACTCCGCCTCTTCTTAAAATGTCCACAACCGTCAGGCCCTCGATCTCCTCAAAGCCATCCGCCAGGAAAATATAAACACAGCCTTCCATTTTCTGTCCCTCCCGATTTTATCAACCATATAAACTATATATAAGATAACTTGTCACTCATTTTATCAGATACACCTGCTGTCTACAACCGTATTTCCCCCGAAGCGGGCATCCCGCAAAAAAGGCTGCAGCACTCTCATGCTGCAGCCTGAAATTCATATTATCTTACCGGTCCGGTCACCTGACCACGGCTCTTACATAATTGTAGATCTTTTTGTAAGTCGCGGAAGTGTAATGCAGGCCGTCTACCGTATCAAACCCGTTCTTGCACAGATAGTAGAAAGTGTTGATGTAATTACTCTTCAGAGCCGAGTACACTTTCTTATTAAAATCACGGATCTTGGTGTTGTTGACGGTGGTCCTTCTGTAATAGCTGCGGATCGTCTTGTCGTTCACCGGGTTGATCGCCATGATGTAGAACTTAGCATTCGGATAAGCGGTGATCATACTCTTGTAATAGCTGATGTACTTCTGGACATTTCCAAGATCATTGACTCCGAAGCCGAAGATCACGTTGAGCTTCGGATTGTAGCTCAGGTATTTTTTGACCTTTGCGTCAGCCGTGGATTTCATCCAGTTGTAGCCTTCGCCGACCTTTCCGATGTAAGCGGTCTTTGAATCCTTCACGGACATGCTCATGCCGACGGTTCTCGAATCACCCACAAACAGATACTTGACAGTCGCATATTTTTTGTATTCGGAGGAAAAGCCGCTGAGCACACCGCTCTTATTGACGTGATACTTGCCGACATCCTCGTTGACAGCCATGACTCCGTTGGACTTCACATAATAGTAGTTGCCCCTGTAACGGATCCATATGGCGGAGAGCCGCTCACCCCTGGCATTGAAGAAATAGCGTTTTCCCCCGATCGACACCCAGGTGTTCGCTACTCTCTGGCCGTTCTTGTTCACATAATAGTATTTACCGCGGACGCTGAACATCTTGTTCTTGATCATAACGCCGTTCTTATCGACGATAAATACTCTTTTATTCTTCACAACCCACTGGGCTTTGGCCAGAACGCCGTTCGCCTTCAGGAAGAACTGTTTGGAACCTTCCTTATGCCACATATCATGTAAGACAGTGCCTTCGGAAGATGCGTAATAGGTATTACCGCTGTACTCAAACCAGCCCGGTTTAGAATAACCGTCCTCATCAAAGTAATAATACTGGTTATCCACCTCGATCCAGGCATCCTTCGCATATGTCTTGTTCGCATAACGGAAACGTACGCCGCTCTTTGTCTCCACAAGAGTTCCCCGGGGAGTCCCTTTGCTCTTGGCATAGGCGATCATGTTCGTGTCCGCATGTGCGTTAACAGAAAGCAGGGTGACAAACACAAGCATGACCAGCATGAAGGTCAATCTTACTGCTTTTACCGTCTGTGACCGATATTGCATATAACAGCCTCTCTCCACTCGAACTAAAAATGTTAAAATCGAAACAAACTGTAACAATTCCTTAAACTTTCTTTGTTAATATACAGCAATAATTTATATTTGTCAAATATGCACGAAATGAACCGCCCCTGAATTGTTAAATATTTGTTATAAGACCCCGGATTGCACTTTTATGAACACAATCCGGGGTCTTATTTCAGTTATGCGAAAATACTCTTCAGCACCTGGGCCGCGTTCATATTTCGAAGCCCTTCGCTGTCTGTCATGACCGAATTCGAAGTCAGATACCAGCGCATCCTTCCGAAGCTGGTCAGATAAAATGTTCCTCTCGAGCAGTCAGGATACTTGGCGTACCATGACGGGAAATAAGTTCTCATATACTTGGTCGCCAGGGTGATGGCCTCACTGATCTTTCCGCCTGACCGGGTATAGGTCCCGTTGATCATTACGCCTTTCGGGCTCGAATGGATCAGCACCACGCTCGAGTCAGAGCACTGTCCGACCACGATGTAGACGTGGCCGCCGGAGCTCATGATGTCACCGGCCCTGAAATCTGAGAACGAACCCGGACTAGAGTAGGAACCCCATCCGTAGGAGGCAAAGGTGGTCGCCATGTTCTCGGCCGGCATCACAAAGCCCGAACGCCCGGACTGAGTGTTGAAGGTGTTGTACATCAGCCAGCCGATATAGCCGGAGCAGTCCAGGCCGTCATAGATCTGGAACCTGGTCTTGGTGTAATCATAGGAGGAGGACTGCCTGCTGAAGTACTCTCTCCACCGGGCGGCGGCGCCGATGGTCCTGGCGTACTCGTTCGCACCGCTCTGCGAGGCAGACCAGCCGCCGCCCCACACATACATAGTCGAACCGACCGGGAGAAGCGCTGTCCTGAGCATCTGCCGGATGGAAGATCTCCTTGCGACCTTGCCCGAGTAATCTGTAAAGCTGCCGACGATCGAATCGCCCACCTGGGTAAGGATGCCGTTCTCATCAAAGATGTGCTTCACGCCTCCGATCATCACTTCGCCCTGGGCCCTCTTTCCGGTGTGGGGATCAAAATAGTACCGGACGCCGTCAACACTGTACCAGCTGCCGAT
This sequence comes from Lachnospiraceae bacterium UBA4348, assembly GCA_002394165.1. Taxonomy (GTDB): domain Bacteria; phylum Bacillota; class Clostridia; order Lachnospirales; family Lachnospiraceae; genus Merdiplasma. Next base: position 5,625 of record DGTA01000069.1, read on the forward strand.
CAGCGCGCCGTTCGCATTCGGCCTTAAATAATACCAGCCGCCCCTGTACTTGAGCCATCCGCTGCAGCGGACGCCCATGCTGGTGAAATAATAATTCCGTTTTCCGATCTTGTACCAGCCCCGTGCCATGGCACCGCTCTTTTTCGGATCCAGATAATAATATTTGTTATTTAACTTCATCCACCCAGTGACACGCCTGCCGTTGGACGCGAAGCGGTAGAACTTTCCATTGATCTTGCGCCATCCCACACACATGCGGCCGCTTTTTTCAGGGATCAGGTAGTAATAATTCTTGCCGCGCTTTAACCAACCGGTCATGCGGGCGCCGTTCTTTTTGGGATCACAGAAATAATAGTAGTTCTTGTACTTGACCCATCCGGTCTTGCGGATGCCCTTGTTGGACGGATCGCAGTAATAATACTGGCCTTTGTACTTAAGCCAGCCTTTGGCGATCTTACCGCTGCTGAGCACATAATAGTACTCGCCCTTTTTCGTCTTATACCAGCCGGCTTTTTTCTTCGCCGCAGCCGCCGCGTTCATCGAAAGCGCCGCCGCAAGCAGCAAAAGCAGCACGATAAAAGAAGCCCTCTTTTTCATCTCTTATTCCTCTCCTCACAAACAACGGGTCATGCGGCTGATGGGACTCGAACCCACACGGTCTCCCATAGGAACCTAAATCCTACATGTCTGCCAATTCCATCACAGCCGCAAAGCGAAATCTTTTTTATTTTACGCTATAATGCCGGTCATGTCAAAATCTGACAGGGGACGGTCCCCTGTCAGATTATTACCGTACCGTGATCTTCGCGATCAGATTAGCTCCAAGCTCCTCGTCCCAGCTTTCCTGACCCTTGTTTGCAAAGCGGATGCACCGCCTGTTTTCACTGGTCTCTTTCGGATCGCAGATCTTCAGGTACACCCGGCAGTTCCCGGGAGAAACGCTCCCAAACTCCTCAAGAGGTATGTCAAAGGACAGATCCCTCCAGGCATCGGTGTTATCCGCGCGGCTGTCACGGTCCGGTCTCCACTGCCTGACATCGATATCAACCGGCGCGCTGTAAACGGCGCCGTCCTCCCCTTCCAGGATCACGCTCACCGCCTTCCGGTTTACGATGTTCCCGAAACCGACGTTCTGGATCTTTCCCCTGAACGAGAGGCTCTCTCCCTTACCGACGCTCTCGGCCGCATATGCCTCCCGGAGCACCAGCCGGTACCCGAGCCGGTCGCGGAAATACTCGGCCCCTGTCTTCTGATCATATACAGGATCAAAATACGCCTGCTTTACAGTGTAGGGTTCACCGTAAGCGTTGGCCATCTCCTGTTCCACGTTTTCCTTTGTATAAAGGAAATCCCCCCACCGGTCATGGACCTGGTCCTCATAGTCCGCGTTCAGGTAGACCGTCTGGGCATAGGAAGCCTCCCAGGCTACATACGGGTACGTGTTCCACAGGGTCTCATCTCCCTGGGCTTCTCCTCCGAAAAGGCTGTTCTGCCTGCGGATCCAGGTCATCAGCTTTCCCCGGTCAAATTCTTCAGGATCACCAAAGGGCTGTCCTGGCCACCAGATTCCCTCAGACAAAGACCCCCAGTCATCCGGGAAGTTCTCCCCTTCATCCTCTCCGTAGGCGTAGCTGTCATCAAAGAAGCCGAACCGCGCCTCGGGAGATCCCTCCTCAGGTACCGGGATCTGATCGATCGTCCCGAAGGTATAGTCCGTACCATATTTCGCGTTGTACCAGGAAAGAAAAGCACCGGCATGGACCGTGATGGATCTGGATTCGGGAACCGCCTCAAGCAGTGCATCCAGCAGCCAGGCATACGCCTCCGGACTGGTGCCGAAGGTGCTCGAATGCATCTCGCCCCAGGGGCCGAAAAAGCCGCCGTCCACACCCATCAGCACATCCTCGTACTCATGAAGGATCGGTGCGATCTGCGAGATATGCTCCAGGATCACTTCCTTGTCCGGTTCCACGTCCGCGATCTTCTGATCGATCTCACCGTCATCGGGATGCTCGGCGTAGATCCAGGAAAATCCCGGTCCGTCATAATTAAAGCGGACCATGGTGACGCCCTCGCCGGCTCTCACCTGCTCGAACTTGTCACGGATGAAAGCGAGCGCATCCTCCGTCAGCGGCTGCGAGGTGCCCCGCGGCCATTTCGGGAACTCATTCTCCAGCCAGTAATCCAGATGCGTGTCGTAATCATAGGGCGGCTCATCGCCCTCTCTTGAACGGATCGACACCTCCTCCGGTGCAAAATAATTCTCATCGTAGGGAGTGCCCCATCCGGTGATGGCATTGTCCGAGAAATTCCGGAGATCAAAATAGACGTGGCTCACCCGCGTTGTCACCCGGGCCCCTCCCACCGTGACCGGCTCCGCGCCTACCTCCATCACCGTCGCTTCCTCCCCGGTACCCGAAACCGGCACCACCATACCGTCATTGGCCCGGTAGAAACCACGGTCCGGGTTGGGAATATCGACCGGATCCTCCGTGTAATCAAGGTCCTGCAGAACAAGTCCATTCTCAGACAATTCCGAAATCATCCCATCACTCTCCGTTTCATCAGCAGCCGCACAAGGCGCAAAGCACACAAGCGCCAGCGCCGCGGCAGCCGGCAATACAAATGATCTCATAATATTAATCATTTTACACCTCACTCACTTTGACTTTTCTGACAGGGGGACGGTTCTGTG
>DGTA01000069.1:8396-13052 GCA_002394165.1 Lachnospiraceae bacterium UBA4348
CACAGAACCGTCCCCCTGTCAGAAAGTCATTTCATTCCCGTCATCGCAATGCCCTTGATAAACTGCTTCTGGAATATCATGAATACGATCGAAGCAGGTATCATGATCAATGCGGAAGCCGCCATCGTCGCCGACAGGTCCGTCTGGTGCTGCGAATTGAAAAACGACAGCGCTAGCGGAAGCGTCTGGTTCTTCGTGGATGACAGATACAGCAGCGGGTTAAGGTAGTCATTCCAGATCTCCAGGAACGTGAAGATCGCCAAGGATCCGATCGCCGGGCGGATCTGCGCCAGTACGATATGGATGTAGATCTGGAAGTTGCCCGCTCCGTCTATCCTCGCGCTCTCCAGAAGCTCGCGCGGTATCTCGTCGCAGTACTGCTTGCACAGGTAGACCCCGAACGCACTGACCATGGCCGGGATGATCAGCGCAAGCAGATTATCGTACAGGCCGATCCGGTCGATCAGGATGAACTTGGTGATCATGGTCACCTGGGCCGGCACCATCATCGTGAACAGAAGCATCATGAACAGGAAGCGCTTGCCGCGGAATTCAAAGCGGGAGAACAGATAACCGAGGATCGTGCTCGAAAAGAGAATGATCACGGTATCCGACACCGTTATGATCAGCGAGTTGCGCAGCCATCTAAAGAACGGCGAGCCAAAGAGCACCTTGCGGTAGCCATCGACGGTGGGATCCTTCGGCAGCAGGTGGGAGGCATCCACCAGCGTCTCTTTTGTGGATTTGAACGAGTTGGAAAGCATCCAGACATACGGGATCACGATGATCAGGGATACGATGACCATGACCAGGAACAGGATCACCCTTGTCTTGAAGCCTTCCCTCTGCCAGAATTTTTTCTTGGATTTTCCAGTCATATCAATACTCCCAGTCTACCCTGCCCAGCCTCTGCTGAACCGCAGACACCGCAAGGATCACCACAAACAGCGCCATGGAGATGGCGGCCGCATATCCCATTTCCTTATTAACAAAAGCCTGCTTGTAAATGTAGCCGGTCATGACCAGCCCGGACTGCTGCGGCCCTTCCTTAGGCGCAAAGATCTGGAACTGCGCAAACATCTGGAAATACGATGTCAGCGTCATCAGGAGGATGAACGTGGTCGTTCTTCCAAGAAGCGGCAGCGTGATCTGCCTGAACAGCTGCCATCTGCCCGCGCCGTCCAGCCTCGCCGCCTCATAAAGGTTTCCCGGGATCCCGTCGATTCCCGCGGAGAACAGGATGACGTTGTAGCCGATATCCGCCCACAGCGTAAAGATGATGACCGAGACCATCAGGTACCGGGCGTCTCCCACCCAGGAGATGCCCGATAACCCGAAAGCGCGAAGAAGCGCGTTGAACATGCCGCCGCGCGGCTCGAACAAAGATCTCGCCCACACCACCGCGGACGCGACCATCGGCGCGATGCACGGCAGGAACACCATCATACGGAAGAAGCTCCTGGTGCGGTTCGACTCGAACTGGCTGATGGCTGCCGCCATCGCCAGCGAGAGAACGATATTGACCGCCACCGCGGAAAATGTGAATACCAGGGTATTTCGCATCGCCCGGAAGAATGACTGGTCATGCAGCAGCCGGCTGTAATTGCTAAGGCCCACAAAACTGTTCTGGCTGTGCAGAGGATTGTATTCCATAAAGGAGACCAGGCAGGTCCCGATGATCGGAAGGACCAGGAATACGAACACCTCCACAAAGCACGGGATCAGCACCAGCAGCAGGAAACTTCGGTTTTGCTTCTTCATTTGCCTCACTTCCCGTCTCTGAAACTCTTACAGGATCTCGTTCAGCTTAGCCTCCATGTCAGCCAGCGCCGCATCGGAAGAATCATACACGCCCGTGCAGTAGTCCACGAAAGTATTGTCGATGGCTTCTTTGAAACGGTCAGTGTTGAAATAGCCGATGAAGGTCGATTTGTCGAGGATATCCACCAGCGGAGCAGCATACGGGAATTTCTCCAGATACTCTTCGCTCGTCGCAACGCTCTTCTTGGACGGGATCTGGCCGCAGGCGACATTGTTCTGCATCAGGACCTCGTCGGAGAACAGGTAGTCCAGGAAACGGTTGGCGGCTTCCTTATGCTGGCTGGCCGCGTTGATGGAGAAGCACCATCCGGTTTCAGCGGGGAAGGCCACCTCATCGCCGAACCACGGAAGCTGGACATAATCGAAATCCGTGCCGTATTCAAGGCCGAAGGTGGTGATGCCGTCGGCAAGTACCCACGGGCCGTGCGGTACGAACAGCGCCTGGTCGGCAAACAGCTTCTGGAAGTTTTCAAGAGCGCCGGCCGTGGTCAGTCCCTCAAGGTCCGTCACGGGCTCATCGCCGATGACCAGATCCGCCAGTGCCTCAAACGCCTTCTTGGCTTCCGGTGAGGTGACGTTGAACGTGCCGTCCTCTTTCATATAGCTCGCGCCTTGGGACATGATCATCGCAGCGAACGTGTAGGCCACGCCGTCCCAGCCGACAAAGTCAAAGCCTCTCACTTCAAATTCAGATCCGTTCCTGACGGTGCCCTTCTTTGCAGCTGCCACCAGCTCGTCCCATGTGATCGGGATGGGATCGTCGCCGAGAAGGTGCTTGTTGACCACCATGCCGCCGCACTCGATATTGAACTCCAGCGGAAGGGCGTAGATCTTACCGTCATATTCCATTGCGCCGTAGGTCGAGGGGAATGCTTCCGCGCGGATCTCCTCGGCCACCTCGTCCGCGATCGGATCGAGGCATCCGGTCGGCGCATAGTCAATGCCCCAGCCGCCCCACATCTCATAGATGTCGCAGTCACTGTTCTTGGAGATCAGAGAGGTCTGCACCTTCGCTTCAAAATCATCATAGGGGAAGAACTCAAAACTGATCTCGATATCCGGATTTTCAGCCATGAAATCGTCAGCGATCTTCTGGTAATTTTCGATCCACACTTCCTCCTGATGACCCCAGATCACCAGTTTTTCCGCCGCCGCAGCGGGGATCGCGCCGATCAGAGACAGCGCAAGAACCAATGCGAGTAAACGGGATGCTTTTCTCTTCATCGTGAAACCCTCCTTTGAAATGAAATCTATTGAAACAGTTTCCTTGATCGATCAGATTTTCAAAGTCTTGAAGTAGGTAAGATATTCCGCGTTCTTGTCGAGCATCTCCTGAACCATGTCATGGATCTCCTCCATGCTGCAAACAGACGCCGTCAGCGGATCGAACAGGCAGGCCGCAAAGATCTTCTGCGGATCTCCGTCGATCGCCCCCTGCACCGCCAGCTCCTCGATCTTTGCGGAGTTGTTGACCAGCACGGACAGATGCTGCGGAAGCGTATGGATATCGAGCGTATGGATACCGGTCCGGTCCGCGATCACGGGCACTTCCACGCAGGCATCGCGGTCGATGTTCGTCACATACCCGTTGTTGCGCAGGTTGGCGTTGAAACGGTAGGGCGTGTGATCGCCGAAAATGGCATTGAAGATGTTCGAAGCATACTCCTCGCCCCTCTCCAGCTCGACCTCGCCGTTTTCCAGCCAGTCGGTGTATTCCTTCTCCCAGGTATCTTCCCTTCCCAGGTACTCATCGAGGATGTAGGCGTGCGCCCCGGGGTTCCACCCGGTGCCGTGGGTACAGTATTTCTCGATCAGGTCCGGCCTCTTCCTGAACCAGGCCACATATTCCGAGTTATGGCCCGAGGACTCGGTGATGAAATACTTCAGATGCCTGAAGATCTCGATGCGGACCGGCTCCTCAGCCGCGACCTCCGGCCTTTTGACCGCCTCGGCCAGGGCCGGATACATATCCTTCCCCTCATGCTGCAGCTTCAGATAGAAAGCCTGGTGATTGATGCCGACGCAGGTATAGTCAAGCTCGCCATCCTTAAGGCCAAGCCATCCCGCGAGCATCTGCGCGGTTCCCTGCACGCTGTGGCACAAGCCGGTGATCCGGATGTCTGTATGGCGCTGCAGATAGCTGACAAGCATCGCCATGGGATTCGTATAGTTGAGCACGATCGCATTCGGGCAAAGCTCCTCGACATCGCGGATGATCTCGAGCATCACGGGCGCGGTGCGCAGGAAACGGAAGATCCCGGCCGGTCCCCTGGTATCGCCGACGCAGTAGTCGACCCCGTATTTCATGGGGATCTCAATGTCATGGCGCCATACATCGACACCGCCCTGCAGGATGGTGATCAGGACGCCGTCCGCATCTTTAAGCGCTTCACGCCTGTCGGTCGTAGACTTCACCACCGCGTGATGGCCGCCGGCTTTAACGATCCGCTCCACCCCTTTTTTAGAATAGGCAAGCCTCTTCTCGTTAATGTCCATCAGCATCAGCTCACAGTCATCGAACGCAGGAAACGTCATCAGATCTCTCACCAGATCCCTTGTAAACTCCAGCGACCCGGCCCCGATAAAAGTAAACTTTTTCAATGTTCTAATCCCTCCTTTTTAGGGTAATTTACCAGTAGAATAATAAAAACAAGCCCCTTTTTGTCTAATATACACAATAAAAAGGCGGTTGTAAAGGCGAATATGTCAGTAAATTCCATAAATGTCAGAATATTTGACGTGCTTTTATTCAATGCCGTCTGCCGTTTTCAGGAGCACAAAAAAGCACCCCACTGTACAGTGAAGTGCTTCTTATGAGGCATCGGGGATTCGAAC
>DGTA01000151.1 GCA_002394165.1 Lachnospiraceae bacterium UBA4348
TCCCGGCATCATCAGCAGATAGAAGGCTGTTTTCTGTCGGTTGCACAGGAACGGTTCTTGCAGATCACAACTCCGAGCACTGCATCAATAACGTTGCAGGCTTCCATGTTGTCAGCGCGCTCATGATCCGTTCGCTGATAGGGGATTCCCAGTTTGTCCAGAAAATCGTAGGTACGGATCTCGCGCGGCAGACGGCCTGCTGTATCGGCCGGTCTTCCTTCAAATAACTCCATCCTGGTCACTCCTCCGTCCCCTCTGCTTTCGGATCACTTGCTTCAATCATCTCTGCCGATGGCTCTTCTTCCTTAATTTCTTCCGTCTCCGGCTCATCCTCCACATGCATCATGGCTCTGTCCCGCAGGCTCTTTCCGGAACCGCTCACGGCTCCGCCTGCAGCCGCATTGGATCCGGCTGCTCCGGACGGTGTACGTGCCCCAGTGCCCTGACTGTTTCCGGGCTGGCCCGAGGGCTTCTGTTTATCGCGCGGAAGCACCGCGTAGACGCGTTTTGGATCGGCTTTCGCCAGCTGGCGCAGCTTGCGTGCTGACCACAAAAGGACGATCGGCATAATGATCGAATAGAGCAGCGAGGACAGTCTCATCGCACCCATAACAAACTGGACAGTCAGCACTACCGCTTCTACACCGATCAGCGCTGCTGCCGCCAGGAAGGTGATCTTGGACTTGTCAACACGATTGGCCAGGACAGCGCAGATAAATCCGACGATCAGCTCAGCGATCATCTGGATCATGCAAAGAATGCCCATCACCCGGAGATCTTTGGGATTTATTCCTCCGTCAAGGAGCTGGACGGCTACCTCCTCGTCAGTCTGAGGCATCTGAGGCTGTGCTGAAACCCCGGTTTCCGTAGAAGCTTCAGACAACTCCTCTGTCGTTGCTTCTTCAGGAGCCTCCGAAGCAAGTTCCGCCTGCGCCGGAGGATAAGTTCCTTCCTCCACCATTTTTTCCATGATGTCCGCAAATTTAAGATATCCTGTGCCGTTGCGCAGGGAGACCGTCAAAGCATTTACCATGAGCATGATGCCGAGAAACAGCAGGAAAAGCCTGGCATTGATCGCGGCGCTCATTTCTTTCATATTGTTCTGTTCCATTTTTCCAAACCTCCCGGAACGTGAAATCATACTCACACATCATAGCACGCTCGGGAGCTGCAGGCAAATGCAGCTATCCCTTATGTGTGTTTATTGCCTGCCTCAATATTCGTGTACAATCTCTCAGGAAAAGCAGTAAAACGGCCGCATTACAAAGTTTTCGTGTTTTTCGTCTGCCCGAATACTGCTCTTTTTCTGTCTAAACTCGTCTAAAAAGCAGACGCAATTGAAAGCCCCGGAGTATTGCATCTGTTATTTTCTCTCTCAATTCTCTCTGAAACTTCGTTTTCCCCCGATCAAGCCCCTAAAAAAGCAGACGCAACTAAGGTAAAAGCAAGTTTGCGTCCGTCCCTGCTTCTCTCCAGTCACCGCTGCAGCCCCAATATGGGCAGACACATTGCGAGTCTCCTGCTCATACATCCGTAAACGCTCTCTCCTCCGCTCCAAACTGGCATAAAAAAACCGCCGCAGCTTACGCTCAGTAAGCGCGGCAGTCAATAAACACTATTCAGGAAATTCTCTCCACCACTATATCCGCAGCCGCCGCCTCGATCTCCGCGCCTGACGCAAGCCACCGGCAGCGGGCAGCGGCGGTTCCTGCTGCGCATGCCAGATGAAGCGCCCTGCCGTAATCACCGGGAAACCGACTGACCCCGGCCAGGAAACCTGCTACAGTCGAATCGCCGGCTCCCACCGTGGAGACCACCGGACCCCGCTTAACAACAGCCGCCCTGAAAAGCTCCCCCTCCGGCGAAAGATAAAGCGCCCCGCGTTCTCCGAGTGTGGCCAGGACGCTCTGTGCCCCGTCTAAGTGGCATTTCCTCATCAGAGATATGATGTTCTCCTCACTGTGGTCGCTGCTGCCATACATCTCCAGCAGCTCATCCTCATTCGGTTTGATGAGATAAGGGGCAGATCCGAGTACTCTGCGAAGATCCTCCCCGCCGGTGTCCACTGCCAGGCGCGCCCCGCGCCCGAAGGCTTCGTGGCAGACAGCCTCATACAGGTTTTCAGACCCTGCCTGCAGGTTTCCGCTCAGCACCAGTGTGTCTGCCGAAGAAAGAGATCTCACATTTTCCATCAAAAGCGACACCGCCTCCGGGGGAATGGAAGGACCGTTTCCGTTGATGGCGGTCTCCTGTTCACAGTCAAGCTTCACATTGATCCGGGTCTCGCCTTCACTCAGTCGGATGAGCCTGCACCGGACTCCCCTCTCCTCCGCCAGGGCTTCGAGCAGGCCGCCGCATCTTCCGGCGGCAAACCCCCACGCAGTGCTGTCAATGCCAAGCTGCGCAAGGACCACCGACACATTCAGGCCCTTGCCCCCGGGAAACATTTCCTCTCCCAAAGAGCGGTTGATCTTCCCGGCCTCAAAGCCGGACCGGGAAAGATCCATGTGATAATCCACCGAAGGATTGACCGTCAGGGTATAGATCATATCTGTTCACTCCGCAGCATTATACGATCTGATTCAGATAAGTAAACACGAAACATCCGCAGGAATAGACCAGGCCGTCATAGACAGCATCGTCGAAGAGATAGAAGTCCTTGCCGTGAAGGATGATCGCGATCGGCGTTTCCTCGGCCAGGATCCTCTCGCACTCCGCATAGTGCTCCCACTGTTCATCGAGCGTCGCCGAGTGAACAGCCGCGGTAAACTCAGCATTGTATTCTTCGTTTGACCAGAACGCGTCATAATCATCCATGGTCGTCATCGAAAAGAACATGTTGGAAGGATCGGCATAATCCATGACCCATCCGAAATAGGCGAGATCATAGTCACCGGCTTCCCTGGCTTCATAGAAATTATCGACCTTATAAACCGTGATCGAATCGATGCCAAGCTGCTTCTGCCAGTCATAGCAGATCCTCTGTGCAACTTCCCTGCGGCTGTCGTTGTTCACGATATAGATCAGCTCCGGGAAGCCTTCTCCGTCGGGATAGCCCGCCTCGGCCAGCAGCTCCCTTGCCTGTTCGCAGTTTCCTTCATAGTCATCCACATCGAACCAGGCAGGAGCATAGTCCGTGAAATCCACGCCCTCCTCATTCACATAGCCGCTTCCGAGATAAGTTTTGGCGATCTCATCATAGCAGTTGCGGTATTCCATGATCGCGTAACGGTCGATCGCAAGCGAGAGCGCTTTGCGCACTCTCACGTCCTTGAGCACGTCATTGCCCTTTTCGCCGTTGTTGAACATGACGGTATAGCAGTTATTGCCCGAAGCATAGGACAGGCCGGCGCCTTCCATTCTGCTCTTTTCTTCCTCCGGGCACAGATCCGAGTAGGCGATCTCACCGCGCTCGAAGGCTTCCAGGGCTTCTTCTTCATTAGTCATCAGAAGCCAGTTGATCTTGCTCACGGAAATATTCGCTGCGTCATAATAATCAGCGCGCTTTTCTGTCACGAGCACCTCGCCGTGTTTCCACTCGGTCAGCTCGAAGGGGCCGTTGTAGACAGCCTTTTCGGGATCCGTCGCATAAGCCTCACCGTATTTATCCAGGTAATCCTGGCGGATCGGATAATTCGGCACAAAAGCGAGAAGAGACGGAAGGAATTCACACGGATACTCCAGGTTCAGCGCCAGCGTCTTATCGTCAATAAGATCCAGCGTCGCGGAGATACTGTCGGCCAGATACTTGAACGGTCCGTTCGATTCATACATATGCGTCCATCCCGCGACGAAATCGTCCACGGTGACCGGCTTGCCGTCCGACCAGGTCGCATCGTCACGCAGCTTGAAGGTCCAGGTCAGGTAATCATCACTCACATCAACACTTTCGGCCTGGCCAAGGACGATCTCACCGTCCGGTCCCATTTTGTAAAGTCCTTCAAAAAGATGCCGACAGCATGAGATCCCGTACATGGAGATGCCTGTTCCGGTATCCAGTACCATCGCATCTTCCCCGCCTCCGGCAACGCTAATCTCGGTCCTGTCTGTTGCTCCCCATGCAGCGCAGGTACCCAAAATCATAACCGCCAGTGCCGCGCACATTGTTTTAAACCATTTCATCAGCATTGCCCTCCTGTATTGCACTGATAAAACAAAAAGTTAGATCAACCCTTTCAGGTTTTTTCTGTTATATATGTAAATACATAACATCCGCAGTTAAAGACCAGTCCGTCATAGACGGTGTCATCGAACAGGTAATAATCCATTTTCTGAAGCAAGGGCGCTGCCGGCACCTCCTCGGCGAGTATCCTCTCACACTCGGCATAGTGCTCCCACTGCTCCTCCTGAGTCAGCGAACGCACGCCTGCATAAAACTCCTCTTTATAGTCATCATTTTCCCAGAAAGCGTCATTGGCTGCCATCGCCTCCATTGAGCAGTACATATTGGAGAGATCCATGTAATCCATGATCCAGCCAAAATAAGCGATATCATAGTCACCGGCCGCGCGGGCTTCAAAGAAATTCTCCACTTTATAAACATCAACAGATCCGATGCCCAGCTGCTTTTCCCAGTCATAGGCGACCGCCTCGGCCACTTCCTTTCGGCCGTTGGTGTTGGTGATATAGATCAGTTCCGGGAATCCGGCCCCGTCCGGATAGCCTGCCTGGGCAAGAAGATCCCTTGCCTCCTCGCAGTTTGCCTCGTAGTCATCGGGATCAAACCACGAGGGTGCGTACTCCGTATAATCCCGTCCGTTTTCATCGGTAAAGCCCGTGCACATAAAGGTAGACAGGACCATATCGTTCAGGCCGCTGATCTCAACAAGGTGTTCCCTGTCAATGGCGAGCGACAGGGCCTTGCGGACCCTTGCATCCTTGAGAACGTCATTACCGTTCTCGCCGTTGTTGAACATGACGCAGTAGTTGTTGCTGCCGGGTGTATAGCACAGCCCCGCGTCCTGCATCCTGGCCATCTCGTCTTCAGGACAAAGGTCCGAAAAGTCAAGTTCTCCGCGTTCAAAGGCTTCCAGGGCATCGTATTCATTGTTGGTCAGGTTCCAGTTGATGGCCTTGACGGAGATATTGGCCGAGTCATAGTAATCTTCGCGTCTCTGCATGACGACCTTCTCGCCGTGCTTCCACTCAGTCATCTCGTAGGGACCGTTATAGACCGCTTTTTCCGGATCGGTCGCATAGGAGCTTCCGTACATGTCCAGGTAATCCTCACGGATCGGATAAGTGGGGACAAAAGCCAGAACTTCCGGCAGGAACTTGCACGGATAAGCCAGCCGCATGACCATGTTCTTGTCATCGACCACATCAAGAGAGACCGAAGTACTGTCCTGAAGGGTCTTGAAAGGTCCGTCCTGCTCTGCCAGGTGGATCCACCCGCAGACAAAATCGGCGGTTGTAACGGGCTTACCGTCTGACCAGACGGCGTCATCCCTGATTTTAAAGGTCCATGTCATTCCGTCCTCACTCACATCCACGCTCTCAGCCTGTCCGAGAACGATCTCGCCGTCCGGCCCCAGTTTGTACAGCCCCTCATAGAGGTGCCGGCACGCTGAGATGCCCAGCATGGATTTGACGGCTCCCGTATCGAGCGTCATGGAATCTTCGTCTCCGCCTGCCACATTGAGTTCGATCTTGTTACCGGCAAAGGCTGCCGTTGCCGTCACAAACAGCATTGCCAGCCCGACGAGCAGCATCTTCTTCCAGTTTTTCATTTTTACCCTCCCTCTATCATCCTGTCAGATTTTTGTACCCGCCGGGAAATTATCGGATACGTTTGTAATCTTTATTGCAAAAACTGAAAAACTATTATTATGATATTATCATAAAATCAGCCTTAACGGTAGGCGTGAAAACCTAAACAGCCCATTATTTTTAGATTTATTTAATAGAAAAAAGAAAATTTTTGCGACAAACTTTTTAAAATGGCGCAATAATAATTTTTCATAGGAGGACCGTAATGATTCTTTCCACAATTCTTATCGTTTCGGGGTGATCCCTATGCCCTCCGCCTCAAGAGCGATGCAGACCGTGCGCCGGGGCCGACGTTTTTGATCCTGGCTGCTGATTTATTTATCTGCACCTCCCTTCGAAATTTAACACGTTGTGAATCCCCCCATTAAGGAGGATTTTTCCCTTCAATTCCTCCGCTTCTCCAAATCCGTCGCCTATCAGCCGGCCGGCAGCTCTTTCCAGGGCTTCCGCAAAATTCTGAGCCATCCGGTCAAAATGTTTCATCGCCAGCGCTGTTCCCAGTCCGGCTTCCAAGGCAGCCAGTCCAAAGGATTTCCTGGTAATTTCATCGAGCATTCTCGCATCTCCGATGCGAAATGCCATCTCCCGCGTGCTTAGCGGATAAACACAGGTACTGACAATGTCATAGGCCGGGGCCAGGCGGATGGATCGCAGCCCGGGCGAATACAGCAGTGAATAATTTTTCAGATGATTGTCGCTGTTTCCGATCAGATAATCGAAGATCAGCATATCCCACAACCTGAGCTGATCCTCGATGGGATTGGCGGATACACGGCGCAGCAGGGCAAACATATCCCTCAGATGATGAGCTCCTTCTCTTTCATATTTTTCGGCAGCCGGAATGCCAAGAGCCTGGGCAAAATCCTCCTGATGAAGACGAAGCGGCATGGGAAGTCCATTAACAGCGCGGGGGGCGGGGCCGAAGGACCGGTCAAATCTGGCTGCAGCAAAGAGGACATCCGCTTCCGTCCGTTCTCCTGTATTGACAATAAAACTGTCCGTTGTGACAAGCCCCAGCTCCCGGGCTGTCAGCAGGGCGAGCTGTTCATTGGTAATGATATGGCGGAATCGTATATGGCTCTGTTTCAGGATATGCGTGCTGGGAGCGGTCCCCCCTGGCAGATACCAGCTCTCATCGTCCGGATGAAAGTACAGCCCGGCTTTACTGGTGGCACCTGTGAGCGAAAGATGTGTCTGAGTCACGATCTGAGCAGATTTGGAAGCCCCTTCCCGTGCCAGGGCCTGCACCTGTTCCAGGGTCATTTTCCTGTAGGACGGTTCCGGACATGTTTCCGCACCGGTCAGGATCTGTACCGCCCCTATACATTCCCGCCCGAGAACAGACAGAATGGAGAGATAATCCTCTTCCGCCGCATGGGACCACCAGGCGACTGACCGCCTGGTGAAGCCTTCCGGCAGAAGTCCTTCAAAAAAAGCATGGGTCCTGGATGCGGAAAACGGCTCGTCCTGCAAAGGAAGCGCCACCGATACCGGGACAGGATCCCGCTCCAAAAGATACTCCCGGTCATATACGAATCGTCCGCCGCTGTGGCCGTCCGGTACAATCCGGCCGATCCGCTGCTGCTTCCCGTCTTTCTCAAGACTTATATACAATTCAGACATAGTACAGCTCCTGTCTATTTCATCTTCCGCGTACGGATAAAAAAACGTCGAGGCCCAGCAGATTGGCCAGCAGCAGCGCTTTCCCAAGCTCTGCCGTGGTCTTTCCTCTCTCCAAATCCGAGAGAAAACTTACACTGAGTCCCGTCGCACCGGCAACATAGGCTTGTGTATAATTCAATTCCTTTCTTCTGGCGCGGATGGCAGCACCAAACTCCGCGGGTGTGTTGATCAGCATATCGACAGCCCCCCTACAGCTAAAGCAATTCAGTAAAGGAAAAAGCCGTACGGCGAAATTATTCCGGAGCCCCGTCATAATAAGCCGTACGGCTAAATTTCGTTAAAATCATAATAATATAAGCCGTACGGCTAAGTCAACTTTTCCCTGGTCCATTTCAGCATCTGGCAGGTCAAAAAAAGCCCTCGCCGATATCTTCAGAAAGGTCATCTGCGCTTTCGTCAGGATCGGCGGGGCCGGATCATTATCAGTCACCCTTTGTGAGATTTTTTTATGCTTACTCTGTCGCTGCCTCAGCCTCTTCCATTTTCTGAATGGATGCGGCGACAAATGAATACTGCCTGTACATTTCAGGATCAGAAACCGGCCGGCAGATAAGTAATTTTCTCATCCTGCATACCTCCTGTTTTATCCGCGTGTATTTCCGCCCTTGATCCATCCGGACTGGCCGTTATAGATGATCTGTTCCCAACCGTCCGCGCTGGAAACGTAGGTGACCTTTGCGCCGACAGGGATCAGTCCGATCAGGGATCCGCCCAGATCGCCCGTCGCACGGAAATTCATGGTGTTTATAGTCGTCTTTACACTGCCGGCAGCGCTGCTGAGCGCAGGAGCCGGATTGGCAGTTCCTTCTGTCGTTGTCCGCCCGGATGCGATCCATCCGGTAACTCCGTTAAATACGACCTTGTCCCAGCCGCTGCTGCTTCCGAGATACTGAACCGTGGTTCCGGCCGGAACTCCTCCTATAATGCGTCCGTCCATTCCGGGAGTCGCACGGAAATTCATTCCGTAAAGGACCTTTACAGGCCGGCCCGAAGAACCTGACGCAGAAGCGGCAGAAGCCGGGGAAGCCGGCTCCGCATTGGCTGCTGAAGTTGTCCGCCCCGATGCGATCCATCCGGTAACTCCGTTAAATACAACCTTGTCCCAGCCGTTGCTGCTGCCCAGGAACTGAACCGTCGTTCCCGCCGGGATCCCGTTCATGATGTATCCGTCCATCCCCGGTGTCGCACGGAAATTCATTCCGTAAAGGACCTTCACGGACTGGCCGGAAGCGCCTGATGCCGAAGCTGTAGTATTTGCAGCGGGTGCTGTCGTCTGCGCGGCCGGCGCAGCAGTGGTATTGCCGCCGTGGATCCAACCGGTCACACCGTTATAGCTGACGTAATCCCAGCCATTCTGGCTGCTTAAGACAGTCACCGATGCCCCCTGCGGAACGGACCCGATCATGCCGCCGTACGTCGAAGGTTCAGACCGGAAATTCATGGTCCTGGCCACTGTCTCTGCCTGCACCGTTGAGCCCAATAAAAAAGCACCAAGAATAAAGCCGCATACTGCCGCTGTTTTTTTCATATTCAGTTACCTCCCCTGTTAACCCCTGTTAATCCATTGTTAATTACCTATCAAACTCCCATCAGGTAATATACCTGAAATCAGGTGATTTTGCAAGCCTGACTCAAAAATAGAAAACCTCTTCAAATTTCTTATCCAACGCAATACATAATATTAAAGCAAGTTTTGCAGTGGGACTGAACTGCCCGGTTTCTATGGAACTGATCGTATTGCGGGAAACACCGACCATCTGTGCAAGCTGCGCCTGCGATAATCCTTTTTCCGTTCTCAGTTCCTTCAGATTGTTTTTTAAGATCAGTGCATCATCCATATCAGGCACCTCACCGGTTCATGATCTGCATGATCCACCCGATCAAAAAGCTGATCGAACCGATGCTGTAGCATACAGCCACGATCAGTTCATGTGTTTTTCTCAGCCTGGCATATTTGCAGAAGAATACGACTGCGAGTCCGGTCATGACCGCAAACAATATTTCATAGGCCGGCCTGCCGAAAAACACCCCGTCAAAGACATTGACCAGTACCGCCAGACAGACCGTTACGATCCATCCCGCCCGGATACCCAGTTTAGATATCTCAATATCAACCATATCTTTGTTCTGATTTTCCATCCTGCTTTTTTCTAATATTTCATTTTTGTTCATGGGAACACCTCCGTTCAGTTGCCAAGTTTTATTGGCATGGTTTCATTATAGTCATGCCAAGTGTACTTGTCAATAACAACTCAGGCGTTCTTCACCTAATCACGCAGGATGTTCAATGATTTGATACCTGTATGTTCCGCATTCCGGCAGGCATAGAAATCAAGGCTCCAGTAAGGAAGGCTTCCCGCGTAAGGCCAGAGTGCATCGATGATCGCATCAAGATCTAGGATACCTTCTCCCAGCGGAAGATGCGTGCTGGTATGAGCGCTGTCCTCCCTGGACAGTTCTCCGTCTGTATCGACTGCATGAACATACCCGATATGCTTACCCATCTTGTGAATGTATTCGATCACGCCGCCCGGAAGGATCTCTTTCTCCCCGGTCTGCCCTGCTCCCTTTACGCTGGACAGATATGCATGGGAAAAATCAAATAAAAGCTTGAAATTCTTCTCATTTACAGCCTCTGCTGCCGGCAGCTGCTGTCCAGTCCAGTATTCTGTCCAGGGACCACGGAGCATCCGCATATTGCCCGTAAAGAAACGCCCAGGTCGCGATTGAGATCTTCATATACCGATTCCTCCTGATTATCTTATCGACAGGACTAAATGCACTATATAAAAGAAGGAACCGTCAAACTGACAGTTCCTTCCATTTTTATGTCTTCAACTTGCAGAAACTTAGTTTCCGGCCTTGCGACTGTTGCTAACCTCACCGTTCGCCTTCGGCTCCGGTTCGCTAAGCAACGCTGCATAGCCTCCAACATACAGTTTCTGCTGCGCCTTCGGCTTGCAGAAACTTAGTTTCCGGCCATCTGAGCAGCAACTTCAGCAGCGAAGTCTTCCTGCTTCTTCTCGATGCCTTCGCCGGTCTCATAGCGGACGAAGCTCTTGACGTTGATGTTGGCGCTGTTGGCCTTGGCAACTTCCTTAACGTAAGCGGCAACAGTCTGCTTTCCGTCTTCTGCCTTGACGTAAACCTGATCAAGCAGGCAGATCTCTTTCAGCTCTTTGGAGAGACGTCCCATCACCGCACCGGCGATAACTTTCTCGGGCTTGCCTGCCATCTTCGGATCGTTGGCGATCTGAGCGGCAAGGATCTCTTTCTCATGCTCTTTGTAGTCTTCCGGAACTTCCGCATCGGAGACATACAGCGGCTTTAAGGCTGCGATCTGCATGGCAAGGTTCTTGGCCATCTCTTTGACTTCGTCATTGACGACATCGGATTCAACGTCAACCAGGACACCGATCTTGCCGCCCATATGAGTGTAGGAAGCGACGAAGCCGTTCGGCTCTTCAACCTGGATAAATCTTCTGATCTTCATGTTCTCGCCGATGACGGAAATCTGTCCGGCCAGCTCTTCTGCTACGGTCTTGCTGGTGTCGAACTTCCATGTCTCAGCCAGGAATGCATCGATATCAGCTGCGGTTGTCTCCATAGCCTGCTCGGCGACCTGAGCCACATAGCCCTGGAACTTGTCGTTCTTCGCAACGAAGTCTGTCTCGGCGTTGACTTCTACAGCAACAGCCTTCTTCGCATCGTCGGATACGAGAACCTTGACGATACCTTCTGCGGCGATCCTGCCGGCCTTCTTCTGAGCAGTAGCCAGACCTTTTTCTCTCAGCCACTCAATAGCCTTCTCCATGTCGCCTTCGGTAGCGGTCAGAGCCTTCTTGCAGTCCATCATGCCGGAACCGGTCATTTCTCTTAATTCTTTTACCATTGCAGCTGTAATTGCCATTTATGTATTCCTCCATAATCAGAGCGTCCGGAGCCCGGCCGCTCAGCCTGTATTATCAGAGCGGCCAGCCTCTGGCCGCTCCGCCTGTTGATCGTCAGTAATTACTCAGCCTCAACTGCCTCTACGGGAGCTTCTTCCTCAGCAGCTTCCGGAGCAGCTTCCTCAGCGCCCTGCTTCGCTTCGATAACAGCGTCAGCCATCTTGGAAACGATCAGTTTAACGGCACGGATAGCATCGTCGTTGCCCGGGATAACATAGTCAAGTTCTTCCGGATCGCAGTTGGTATCGGCAATGCCTACCAGCGGGATGCCCAGTGTATGAGCTTCCTGTACGCAGATTCTTTCCTTCTTCGGGTCTACGACAAAGATCACATCCGGGAGTCTCTTCATCTCTTTGATACCGCCGAGGTTCTTTTCGAGCTTCTCCCACTCTTTGCGCAGAGCGATGACTTCTTTCTTGGGAAGGACATCAAAAGTTCCGTCCTCTTCCATGCGCTCGATGTCTTTGAGGCGTTTGATCCTGCTCTGGATGGTCTTGAAGTTGGT
>DGTA01000062.1:0-4374 GCA_002394165.1 Lachnospiraceae bacterium UBA4348
TTCAAGGTTCGAATCCTTGTAGCCCTGCTAAGGAACTTCTGTGGTGCACAGAGGTTCCTTTTTTCTTTCTGTAAGAACGAACGGAGATGGTGAAATGCAGATTCTTTATGAGGACAGTGAGATCCTGGTCTGCTTCAAGGAAGCGGGAGAGGCCGTGCAGAGCGCGGACGTTCGGCGCCCCGATCTGGAGAGCCGGCTGCGCCTTTATCTTTCGCAGCGCGGCATCCGCCACAGCGCGCTTCACGTCGTCCACCGGCTGGACCAGCCCGTACAGGGCCTGGTGATGTTTGCGCTGACGGCCCGGGCCGCCGCGGAGCTGGGAAAGCAGCTGACGGACGGCAGGATGGAGAAGACGTATCTGGCCCTGGTGGAGGCAGTTTCCCCTCCGGGGGAAAAGAAGCTGGGAGAAGCCGCGGACGGACAAATGATCAGGCTGGTGGATCATCTGCTGCGCGACGGAAAAACAAATACCTCGCGCATCGTAAGAGAAGGGACGCCGGGAGCCAAGAGGGCGGAGCTGCTGTTTTCGGCCGAAGGCTATGACGCTGAGAACGCCAGGGCACTGCTCAGGGTCGCGCTTAAGACCGGCCGGCACCACCAGATCCGCGTCCAGCTGGCCGGGGCCGGGCTGCCGATCATCGGCGACAGGCGCTACGGGAAGCTGGCGGAGCAGGTGCCTTTCCCCTGCCTGTGCGCGTGGAAACTCTCCTTCGAGCATCCGAAGACCGGAAAGAGGATGGAGCTTGAAGCGCCGCCGGAGAGGATCTCCTTTGGGAAAAGCGCAGAAGGACTGCTTATTATATCTGGACACTCTGTGCAAAATAAAGTAGAATAAACATGTATTTTTATGCCTGACTGGCTATGAAAGGGCCCGCTGTTAATGAAACAATGGTCGGAGATCATAAAGAATCTGTCTTTGCTGACGCAGCTGGGGCTGTCGATCGTGACACCGCTCCTGCTGTGCCTGTTTGTATGCCTGCTGCTGATGAAGTATGCCGGCGCGGGCGGATGGGTCTTTATTCCCGGCTTTTTTTTCGGCCTGGGCGGAGCGGCAGTCTCCGCGGTGAAATTTGCGGGACTGATGGACAACCTGAATAAAAAGCAGGAGAAGCGGTCGGGCAGACGCAGGCCGAAGAGGGGAGAAACATTCAATGAGCATTTTTGAGAAGGCAGCTCCCGCAGTCCGTAAGGAGACGAAGCGGGTCGCCGTGATCACACTTGTCTGCGTCCTCATCATGTGGGCGGTCTTTCTTATAGGCCATCTGATCGCGCCGGGAAAGATCCCCTTTGATTACCGGGTCATCCTGGGAGGCGCCGGAGGCGGGCTCGTGGCGGTGGCCAACTTCTTCATGATGGGGCTTGCCGTACAGAAGGCGACGAACGAAGCCGACGAGGCCGGGGCGAGAATGGTCATCCGGGCGAGCTACTCGAGACGGATGGTCATGCAGGTCATCTGGCTGATCCTCGCGCTCGCGGTGCCGTTCATCCAGCCGGTGGCAGGCGTACTGCCGCTGGTATTTCCGAGCACCGGGATAAAGGTACTTTCCATCCTGGGGCTTTTGAAAACATGATTACGAGGGGGAATCGACCCCATCAGACATATATCCGGTATATCAGTAAAGGAGGTGAGGACTTATGAACATAGATATTACCGGTGCAAGGATATTCTGGGAAACACCGATCAAACTGCCTGTGCTCGGGCGGCTGTGCATCTCCGAGACGCTGGTCGTGAGCTGGCTGGTGATGCTGATCATCACGGGGCTGTGCATTTTCCTGACCAGAGACCTGAAGGTGGAGAACATTTCGAAAAGACAGGCGCTGGCGGAGATGATCGTTGAGACGGCGGATAACTTCGTGGTGGGCAACATGGGTGAAAAGTTCCGTTACATGATACCCTTTGTATCGGCCCTGTTTGCCACGAGCCTGGTGTCCAACCTGATCTCGCTGGTAGGCCTGCGCAGTCCCACCGCCGATCTGTCGACAGAGGCGGCCTGGGCGGTCGTCGTGTTCATCATGATCACAGGCCAGAAGATCAAGGCCAACGGCGTGGGCGGCTACCTGAAGGGATTTACCACACCGATCGTGATCATGACACCCTTCAATATCCTTTCCGAACTGGCTACTCCCATCAGTATGGCCTGCCGTCATTTCGGCAACATTCTCTCGGGCGTGGTCATCAACGCGCTGATCTATGCAGCGCTGGCGGTCGCCAACCGCGCGCTCTTCGGGCTGATCCCGGGCGCTGTGGGCAAGTTCCTTGGAGCTGTCCCGTTTCTGGATGTCGGACTTCCGGCCATCCTGTCAGTCTACTTTGACTGGTTCACGGGTGTCATGCAGGCGTTCATTTTCTGCATGCTGACCGTCATGTACATTGCAAATGCGGCCCAGCCCGACGAATAAAAGACAGCGGGCGGCAAGGCTGGAAAAAAGACCAATCTTAATGAAGGAGGATTCATCATGGATTTTACAGTATTGGCTAAAGGTATTGCGCTGGCAGGATGCGGAATCGGAGCCGGATGTGCTCTGATCGCCGGTATCGGCCCCGGTATCGGTGAAGGACGTGCTGTTGCGAGCGCGCTTGACGCGATCGGA
This sequence comes from Lachnospiraceae bacterium UBA4348, assembly GCA_002394165.1. Classification (GTDB taxonomy): domain Bacteria; phylum Bacillota; class Clostridia; order Lachnospirales; family Lachnospiraceae; genus Merdiplasma. The sequence goes on from DGTA01000062.1 coordinate 2,593, forward strand.
CGCCAGCCCGAATGCAAGGGCGATGTGACAAGCACCATGCTTCTTGGCTGCGCCATCGCCGAGACGACCGGTATCTACGGTTTCGTTACGGGCCTTCTGCTGATCTTCGTCGCACCGAACACCTTTATGGGACTGCTTGGATGATCATATCCTGAAACGATGAACGACAGGAGGTAGGACATGAAAGTACAGGATTTAGTTACGCTGGTCCCATGGACCTTCGTCGCACAGATCCTTAACCTTTTCCTGCAGGCGTTCCTGATCAAAAAATTCCTGTTTAAGCCCATCAACGAGGTGCTTAACAAGCGCCGTGAGGCGGCTGACGCCCAGATAAGGGAAGCCCAGACAGCCAGGCAGGAGGCGGATGCCATCAAGAGCGAGTATGAGCAGAATATGGCCGCGGCCAGGGAACAGGCCAATGAGATCGTGGCCCGTGCCCAGAAAACCGCTTCCGACCAGAGCGATGAGATCCTCGCCAAAGCCGGAGAGGAGGCCAGGGCGATCCGCGCCAAGGCCCAGGCTGATATTGAGCAGGAGAGAAAGAACGCTGTCAGTGAAATGAAAAATGAGATCAGCAGCGTGGCGATGGATATCGCCGGCAAGGTGATCGAGCGGGAGATCAGTCCGGAGGATCACCGCAAGCTGATCGAAGAATTTATAGAGAATGTGGGTGAAGCCTCATGACGAATGCTGCCAGAATTTACGGCAACAGTCTCTATGACCTGGTACAGGAGGAAGGCTGCGTCGAGCCGGTGGCCGAGCAGCTGCAGCAGATCCGCACGCTCTTTGCCGAGAATCCCGAGTATGTCAGACTGCTCGGGGAACCGACGATCGAACTGGAAAGACGCCGCGAGCTCATGGATGAGGCTTTCGCCGGCGCGGAGAAATATCTGCTGAACTTTCTGAAGCTTCTGTGCGACAGGAATCTGCTGCGCGAATACGCGGGATGCTGTGACCAGTTCATGGACCGCTACCGCCAGGACCGCGGCATCGCTGTTGCCAGGGTGACCAGTGCGGTGCCCCTTGGTGAGGCACAGCTTACGGCACTTTGCGATAAGCTGGAAAAGATGAGCAAGAAGACGGTGGAAATGAAGACCATCATCGATCCCTCCGTCATGGGCGGGATCAGGGTGGAACTGGACGGAAAGCTGCTCGACGGCACCGTGAAGGGACGCCTGGATGGCATCTCCAGGAAGCTGGAGGAGGTATCCGTCTGATCAAGGACGACTTTTGCCGCGGCATCCGGCCGCAATACCAAAGAAGGATGGAACGGAAACATGCAATTAAAACCTGAAGAAATATCCAAGGTTATTCGCAGCCAGATCAAATATTATGACAATGCGATCCGGCAGGATGAGACGGGTACGGTTCTGATGGTGGGTGACGGCATCGCCAGGGTCAGCGGACTGACCTCGTGCATGGCGGGCGAGCTGCTCGAGTTTGATGACGGCAGCTTCGGCATGGCCCAGAACCTGGAGGAGAACAGTGTCTCCGCGGTGCTTTTCTCCACTGACCCGGAAATCGGCGAGGGCGACAGCGTTAAGCGCACCGGCAAGGTCGTATCGGTCCCCGTAGGGGAAGCGATGCTCGGCCGTGTTGTGAACTCCCTCGGACAGCCCATCGACGGCGCCGGAAAAATAGAAACGACTGAGTTCCGCCCGATCGAGTCGCGGGCTCCCGGCATCTGTGACAGACAGCCGGTCTTTGAGCCTCTGCAGACTGGCATCAAGGCGGTTGACTCCATGATCCCCATCGGAAGGGGACAGCGTGAGCTGATCATCG
>DGTA01000062.1:4433-7506 GCA_002394165.1 Lachnospiraceae bacterium UBA4348
CGGCGACCGCCAGACCGGCAAGACCACGCTTGCGGTGGATACGATCCTTAATCAGAAGGACACGGGCGTGATCTGCATCTACGTGGCGATCGGCCAGAAACGCTCGACGGTAGCCTCCCTGGCGGAGGAACTGCGCAGGAACGGCGCCATGGATTATTCGATCATCGTGGCGGCGACGGCATCGGAAGCGAGCCCGCTGCAGTTCATCGCTCCCTATACAGGCTGCGCCATCGGCGAATACTTTATGCAGCAGGGCAAACACGTGCTGATCGTCTATGATGACCTGAGCAAGCACGCGGTGGCTTACAGGGCACTCTCCCTGCTGATCAGGCGCCCGCCCGGCCGTGAAGCTTACCCGGGCGATGTCTTCTACCTGCATTCGAGACTGCTCGAGAGAGCCTCCAAGATGGACGAGGCCCACGGCGGCGGATCGCTGACCGCGCTTCCCATCATCGAGACCCAGGCAGGCGACATTTCCGCCTACATTCCGACCAACGTGATCTCGATCACCGACGGACAGATCTTCCTGGAGACGGAGCTTTTCCACTCCGGCATCATGCCCGCCGTCAACCCCGGCATCTCCGTATCCCGAGTCGGCGGCAACGCACAGATCAAGGCCATGAAAAAGGTGGCCGGCTCCCTGAAGCTGCTGTACTCCCAGTACCGCGAGCTGCAGAGCTTTGCCCAGTTCGGCTCCGACCTGGATGCCGACACGAAGGCCAGGCTGGCCCAGGGCGAGCGCATCGTGGAAATGCTCAAGCAGAGCAAATCCCAGCCCGTCCCGGTGGAGAAGCAGGTGGCTATCATCTACGCCGTGACGAAGGGCTATCTCGCCGATGTGGACGTGAAGGACGTGGCGGAGTACGAGAAGGAACTTTACCTGTATCTGGACAAGGATTCTGTCGGGCTGGACGTGATGAGAACGATCAGCTCCACCGGAAAGCTTGAGGAGGAGACGGAAGCGAAGCTGGTCGATGTCCTTAAAGCATTCACCGATGGATTTACAGCCAGGAAAGGCAAAAAATAAAGGGAAGAAGGAGGGCAAAGCCTAATGGCCTCGAACATGAAGGCAGTTAAGCTGAGGATCCGCAGCGTGCAGAGCACGATGCAGATCACCAAAGCGATGGAACTGGTGGCATCCTCCAAACTGCGCAGGGCAAGAGACAGAGCCATCACCTGCCGGCCCTATTTTGAAGAACTTCACCAGACGCTGGTGGATATCGCGGACGGGAATACGGATTTCACTTCCCCCTATGTCCGCACCGGAAACAACGACAAGATCTGCTACGTGGTCATCGGCGGTGACCGCGGCCTCGCAGGCGGCTACAACTCGAACCTTTTCAAGCACTTCGAAGCGGAGAGCAAAGGGAAGGACAAGATTGTCTTCCCGGTCGGGAAGAAGGTCGTTGAGTATGTACAGCGCAGAGGATACGAGTGCATGAGCGACCAGTTCGGCCACATCGCCTCGGTATCCGTCTCGGACTGCTTCTCGATCGCCAACCTGCTGTGCAGAGAATTCAATGCCGGCCGGTTCGGGCATGTGGCCCTGTTCTACACAAAGTTCGTATCCATGATGTCCCAGACGGTTGGATCGTTCCCGGTTCTTCCGCTGGGTGACCTGACGGATCATGATGAAAACCTGGAGGAAAGGAAGAAGATCCGGAACCTGATCCTGTACGAGCCCAGTGCGGAAGAGGTGTTCAACGCGATCGTACCTGAGTACCTGGCAGGGCTGATCTACGGCGCGGTCTGCGAAAGCACCGCCAGTGAGCTGGCAGCCCGCCGCACCGCGATGGACGCTGCGACGAAGAATGCCGGTGAGATGATCGACCAGCTGAACCTGTATTATAACCGGGCGCGTCAGGCGGCTATCACCCAGGAGATCACGGAGATCGTGGCAGGCTCCGACGGTGTATAAGGAGGAAACCAAAGACATGAGTGACAGACATACCGGCGAGATCGTGCAGGTGACGGGACCTGTGCTGGACATTCGCTTCAAGGCGGACCAGCTGCCTGCACTGTTAAACGCCATTGAGATCGATAATAACGGTCAGCGCATGATCGCTGAGGTGGCGCAGCATATCGGAGACAATATCGTGCGCTGCATCGCCATGAACTCCACGGACGGCCTGGTCAGAGGCCAGGAGGCTGTGGATACCGGCGGCCCCATAACGGTGCCGGTAGGTGAGGAATGCCTTGGCCGCGTGTTCAACCTGCTGGGCGAGCCGGTGGACAACCAGCCGGTCCCCGAGGTGAAGGAACGCTGGTCGATTCATCGTCCTGCGCCTTCCTATGAGGAACAGACGTCTGCGACGGAGATCCTGGAGACGGGCATCAAGGTCGTCGACCTGATCTGCCCCTACGCAAAGGGCGGCAAGATCGGCCTGTTCGGCGGCGCGGGCGTAGGCAAGACCGTGCTGATCATGGAACTGATCCATAACGTAGCTACCGCCCACGGCGGCATCTCCGTATTCACCGGCGTCGGTGAGAGGACCCGTGAGGGTAATGAGCTCTACGGCGAGATGAAGGAGAGCGGCGTTATTGACAAGACGGCCCTGGTATACGGGCAGATGAACGAGCCGCCCGGCGCCAGAATGAGAGTCGGACTTTCGGGTCTGACCATGGCGGAGTATTTCCGCGACGAAAGGAACCAGGACGTGCTGCTGTTCATCGACAATATCTTCCGTTTCACCCAGGCGGGCTCCGAGGTCTCCGCGCTGCTGGGCCGCATGCCCTCCGCGGTAGGTTATCAGCCGACACTGGCAACGGAGATGGGCGAACTGCAGGAACGCATCACCTCCACCCGGAAGGGATCCATTACCTCCGTGCAGGCAGTATACGTGCCCGCCGATGACCTGACGGACCCGGCTCCGGCAACGACCTTCTCACATCTGGACGCGACCACGGTGCTTGCCCGTGAGATCGCCAGCCAGGGCATCTACCCGGCGGTGGATCCGCTCGATTCCACGAGCCGCATCCTGTCCCCGGAGATCGTCGGCGAGGAGCATTACCAGATCGCACGCCGCGTGCAGCAGGTGCTGCAGCGCTATAAGGAACTGCAGGATATCATCGC
>DGTA01000062.1:7576-11336 GCA_002394165.1 Lachnospiraceae bacterium UBA4348
TCATGGGTATGGATGAGCTGTCCGAGGAGGACAAGCTCAGCGTAAACCGTGCCAGGAAGATCCAGCGTTTCCTGTCCCAGAGCTTTTCCGTGGCGGAGCAGTATACCGGCATGGAAGGCAAGTATGTACCGCTCAAGGAGACCCTGCGCGGTTTCAGGATGATCCTGGACGGCGAGTGCGACGAGATCCCCGAGAGCTGCTTCCTGTTCGCGGGCACCATCGACGATGTCTTTGAGAAGGCTAAAGCATAAGTAAGGAGGCTGTCTATGAACACCTTCCCGCTGAAAATCGGTACGCCGGACGGCATGCTCTTTGACGGAGAAGCCGAGCGCATCGTGGTGCGCAGTATCGGAGGCGATCTGGCTGTCCTTGCGGGACATACCAATTTCTGCACAGCCCTGGGAATGGGCGAGGCCCATCTGGTGGACGCGGAGGGAAAGACGCGCAGGGCCGCCTGCATCGGCGGTCTGATCTCGGTCATGAACGGCGTCTGCCGCGTGCTGGCCACCACCTGGGAATGGCAGGAGAATATTGATATGGAAAGAGCCGCCCAGGCCAAGGCCAGGGCGGAGAAGCTGATCGCCGAGGGAGACCTCTCCGACCGCGATTATATGATCGTGCGGGCCAGGCTCAACCGGGCGCTTGTACGTCTGAGCGTAGGAAAATAACAGGATTTTAAGATCGGGTAGGGGAAGCATTTTTCCCTACTCGATTCGTATCTGTGCGGAAAAAGCACGTTGGGAGCGTAACATGCCGAAGGAAAAGACGAGAAAACGGGAAAAGACATTATGGATCCTGGCTGCGCTGATGGCGGCGGGATGCATTTTTGTGTTCCACAACTACATTTTCGGGAACGATACCATGGTCTTTAGTGACGTGGGATCCGATACGAAGGCGCAGTACATCATGTGGTACAACGGGGTGGCAAACCGGCTGAGAACGGGAACCTTCTCCCTGTGGGATTTCCACAGCGGCCTGGGCGTCAACCAGATCGACCTGAATATTACCGGACCGTTCACGCTGCTGATCTATCTGTGCGGGTACCTGTTCGGACCCGACAAGATCGCGCTGTGCATGGTCTATATCCAGATCCTCAAGGTGATCCTTTCCGGATTCACCTGCTATCTGCTGCTGTCCCTGTTTGATCATGACCCGTCCGCGAAGGTCATCGCCTCCTTCCTCTATGCTTTCAACGGTTACCTGATGGTCTGGGGCCAGCACTATATGATGGGCTCCGTGATCGTCTTCCTGCCCCTGCTGGTGTGGGCCGTGGAGAAGACCGTGCGCGATATCCGGTGGGCGCTGGGGCTGGCGGCGGCGAGCGCACTGCTCATCCTGAACAGCTACTACCAGGGATATATGTCCATCCTGGCGGTCGCGGTCTATGTGACGATCCGCGTGCTGCTTTTCGATACCAGGCCCTTTGCCGGGAGAGTGAAGCTGTTTTTCACCTGTGCCTTCTCCATGGCGTTCGGACTGGTGATGGCGGCCATCAACCTGATCCCGTCGCTGACCACGCTCTCCGACACGAACAGGCTTGATTCCAACTACACGCTGTTCTCGAGACTGATCGCAAACATGTCCCTCTGGGGAAAAGAGTATTACAGGACCCTGCTCTACCGCTTTTTCGGCAATAACCTGCAGGGGGCCGGGAACGAATTCCTGGGAGACCTGAACTACTATGAATCGCCGAGCCTCTTTTTCTCGGCGCTGCTGGTCCTTCTTCTGATCCAGTATGTGTTCCTGATCGTGAGGCAGAAGCAGACGCTTCTCCAGAAGCTGGCCCAGTATCTGGGGATCCTGGCCGGGGCGTTCATCCTGATCGTCCAGGTGGGCAGCCTGGTCTTTAATGGGTTTGCCTACTCTTTCTCGCGCCACACCTTCGTGCTGCTTCCCTTCTTTGCGATGATCTGCGCCTGGACATTAAACGGCCTGATCCGGGAGAGACAGATAAGCCTTCCCGGCCTGGCTGTCGGATTCCTGGCCGTATGTGCCGTCTACATGAAGGCTTATGCCAACTATAAGCATCCGACTTACGAGACCAATGCGCTGATCCTGTTTGCCGGCGCGCTGGTCATGACGGCGGCTCTTTATTTCCTCAGCCGGGAAAAAAGCGACAGAGCCATGCTGATCCGCATCCTGACGGCGGCGGTATTCGTGACCGTGGTCTGTGACAGCGCGCTTTGCTACCGCTATCGCACGACTGTCAAGAAGACGGATACGGCTTATTTTGACGAGACCTACCATGGGGACACCACGAAGGCCCTGGAATGGGTCGCTTCGCAGGATGACAGCTTCTACCGGCTGGAGAAAGATTACAGCACGGCCGCTTACTATATGGAATCCCTGGCGCAGGATTACCGGGGCGTGAGCACCTATAATTCGACCCAGAGCCGGAACTTTGCCGAGTTCACCAGCAAGCTCTGGCCGCAGCTTTCGCCCGGCTACGATCCGAACCACTTCACGTTCCGCTCCGCGGTCCATGAGGATGTGATGGCTTCGCTTTCCAATGTGAAATACCTGCTCAGCCACGATCCGAAGCCGCCGGTGGAGGCCTGGGAGATGGTTCACCAGGAGGGGGACGTATACGTATTCAGGAACAATAATACAGACAGCATCGGCAAGTTCTATACAAAGACGGTCACATCCGAAGTCTATGACAGCAAACGGGATGGCCTGGAACAGTGGGATCTTCTGCCCGAGGTGCTTATCACCCAGGAGGCGACCCCCTATGATGTGGGTGCGGAGGGCCTGGACGCATACGCAAGGGAAGAGGTGAAGGAACCCTTCGACAGGGACCGCCTTGACCTGGCCCATTATCACATGCTGGACGACGGCGCGGCTTTTGACGGCGTCGGCACAGTAGTTATTCCCATCTCGGCGGAAAAACGTGCCTCCTGCAGGAACATGACCGTCCGCTTTGATGTGGAGAGCGACACCTCCGGAGCGATCTGGATCTATGTCAACGACGAGCGCGGCTATGAACACTTTAATGTCGGGAAACAGGGCTACCGCATAAGCGTTCCGGCGGACACGGAGCAGATCACGATCCGCGCGGACAATGACGAGCTGAAGATGAATGTCACAGGCATCCGCTTCTACGGGAGCGATGCTGACCGCTCTTTCTCGGATGAGGCAAAGATCGACATGCATTTTGAGGGGGATGACGCGCATCTGGCCGGTACGATCGAGGCACAGAAGGACGGCATCGTGATGCTGGCCATCCCGATGGAAGAAGGCTGGAAGGTCACCGTCGACGGACAGGAGGCCCCCCTTACCCGCGCGGACTATCTGTACATGTCCTTCCCGGTGAGCGCCGGGAGCCATGCCGTCGAGGCGGTCTATACCTCGCCGCGGTTCTTTATGTCCGCGATGATCAGCCTCGGAGCGTGTGTGCTCTGGCTGGCGGCGGTGGTGCTGACATGGCTGGCGGGAAGAAAGAAACAGGCGTAAAGTCCGGAAGTGAAAGCGCCGGCTGGCTGCAGACCGGAAAGGTCCTCGCGGATGCCCTATGTATAGTGGTTTTTAAGCCTTACAGACACCATAAAATGTGTTTGACAAACCAGTTTAGGCCATTTATAATGATAAAGCGTCCTGAAAAAGGGACGCTTAAATTTAATACTTCTGTAGAGAATTCAGAATCCGGAGAAATACTCAAGAGGCTGAAGAGGCGCCCCTGCTAAGGGTGTAGGTCGGTAATCCCGGCGCGAGGGTTCAAATCCCTCTTTCTCCGTTTCTTTTTTTCTGCTTTGTCAAAAAA
>DGTA01000089.1 GCA_002394165.1 Lachnospiraceae bacterium UBA4348
GACAAGACAAACATCATCCACTGCCCGATCGGAAAGGCTTCCTTTAGCAAAGAACAGTTGGCAGAAAATTTCCAGACGCTTTTAGATGCTATCAACAAAGCAAGACCGGCGGCCGTTAAGGGCCAGTTCCTGAAGAGCGTTACCGTTGCCTCCACCATGGGCCCGGGCGTCAAGATCAATCCGGCCAGACTTTGATAAAAAGTATTTGACATACTCCTTTCGGTATGCTATCCTACCGTGGATGACTGCCGAAGACAGCAGGTGCCGTAAGGCATAAGTTTTAAACGCCTGCCGAGGAGTGAAAATTCTTTCAACATTTATGTGAAGAATCCCCCCTCTTTCGTCTGCGCGGAAGAGGGGTTTTTTACGGCGTCATACGAAATCTACAAGGAGGTACCATTCATGGCTAAGGTAGAACAGAAAGCACCGATCGTTGCCGAGATCAAGGATGTGGTTGATGGCGCTGAAGCGGTTGTTCTTGTTGCTTATTCGGGCATCAACGTCGCGGCTGACACAGCCCTTCGTAAGGATATGCGTGAAGCAGGCGTGACCTACAAGGTCTTCAAGAACACGATGATGAAGCGTGCGTTCGAAGGAACACCCTTTGAGAAGCTCAACGATCAGCTGGAAGGACCGAATGCGATTGCCGTATCCAAGACAGACGCCACCGCTCCTGCAAGGATCATTGCCAAGTATGCCAAGACTGCCCCGATGCTGAAAATGATCGGCGGTGTCGTTGAAGGCGACTACTACGATGAAAAAGGTGTCACCGCACTTGCGACCGTTCCGTCCAGAGAAGAACTTCTTGGCAAACTGCTTGGAAGCATCCAGTCACCGATCAGCAACCTGGCCCGCGTGATCAACCAGATCGCCGAGCAGCAGGGAGGCGGCGCTGCACCGGCAGAAGAAGCAGCAGCAGAGTGATCATTCTAATGCAGGCCGGGCCTGCAAAATCATAATCAGGAGGAAAATATCATGGCAAAACTTACCACAGCTGAGTTTATCGAAGCGATCAAAGAGTTATCCGTATTAGAGCTGAACGAGCTGGTAAAGGCTTGTGAAGAAGAGTTTGGTGTATCCGCAGCCGCAGGCGTTGTTGTTGCAGCAGCCGGCCCCGCTGAGGAAGTAGAAGAGAAGACTGAATTTGACGTTGAGCTGACAGATGTCGGCCCGAACAAGGTCAAAGTCATCAAAGTCGTTCGTGAGCTGACCGGTCTGGGCCTGAAAGAAGCCAAGGCTGCTGTTGACGAAGCTCCGAAGGTGATCAAAGAAGGCGTCTCCAAGGCAGAAGCCGATGATATCAAGGCTAAATTCGAAGCTGAAGGCGCTAAGGTTACTCTTAAATAATCGAGCGGATAATAAGAACGAAGCGGGTCCGATCCGAAAAGGAGCGGATCCGTTTTTTCGTGCCGAAAAAGTATTAAAAAAGTAATAAATATTCTTGACATGAAAACGGCGAAATGTTAAACTAGACGATGCACTATTGCGCAATTTTTAACAAGGGGATGTTTATGCCCTTTTTTCGTGATCCACACGACAAGAACAGAAAGGACACAGGTGAAGCGTCTATGGAGAAGAACAGGATCCGTCCTACGATGAACGGGAAAAGCTTCAGAATGAGCTATTCGCGCCAGAAGGAAGTCCTTGAAATGCCCAACCTGATCGAGGTTCAGAAGAATTCCTACGATTGGTTCAAAAAGGTCGGACTCAAGGAGGCGTTTGATGACATTTCCCCCATCGAAGACTATGGCGGAAAGCTGAGCCTTGAGTTTGTGGACTTTGATCTGAAGGAGGATGAGGTCAAGTATACCCTCGAGCAGTGCGCTGAGAGGGATGCGACCTATGCCGCCCCGCTGAAGGTAAAGATCAGGCTCCGCAACAAGGAAGACGATACGGACATCAAAGAATACGAAGTCTTTATGGGCGATCTGCCGCTCATGACCGAAACCGGTACGTTTATGATCAATGGTGCCGAGCGTGTTATCGTCAGCCAGCTCGTTCGTTCTCCCGGTATCTATTACGGGATCTCCCATGATAAGACCGGCAAGAAGCTCTATTCCTGCACCGTGATCCCGAACCGCGGAGCATGGCTGGAATACGAGACGGATTCGAATGATGTTTTCTATGTCCGCGTCGACCGCACAAGAAAAGTTCCGGTCACCGTCCTCGCGCGCGCACTGGGCGTGAGCACGGACGAAGAGATCATTGAGCTTTTCGGTGATGAGCCCAAGATCCGTGCGACGATCGAGAAGGACCCCTCCAAGAAATATGAGCAGGGTCTCGAGGAACTCTACAGAAGGATCCGCCCGGGTGAGCCCTTTGCGCTTGAGAGTGCAAGGAATCTCATCATGAGCATGTTCTTCGATCCCCGCCGCTACGATCTGGCCAAAGTGGGTCGTTATAAGTTTAATAAGAAGCTCCAGCTTCGCAACCGTATCGCGGGCCATGTGCTGGCGGAGGATGTCGTCGATATGACGACGGGCGAGATCATCGCCTCGGCCGGTGAGGTCGTGACCCGGGAGAAGGCGGACGAGATTCAGAACGCCGCTGTCGAGAGCGTGATGATCGCCACCGAAGAGCGCGCTGTCCGTGTGCTCTCAAGCATGATGGTTGACATCCGTTCCTATGTCGAGTTCGGCGAGGGCGAGTCTCCTGCGGATCTGGGGATCACGGAGCTGGTCTATTATCCGGCCCTCAGGGAGATTCTTGACACGTGCGAGAATCAGGAACAGATCAAGGAAGCGGTTGCCCGCTCCGTTCATGAGCTTATTCCGAAGCACATCACCAGAGAGGACATTTTTGCCTCCATCAACTACAACATCCATCTGGAGTACGGCATCGGCAGCGATGACGATATTGACCATCTGGGCAACAGAAGGATCCGTGCGGTGGGTGAGCTGCTTCAGAATCAGTACAGGATCGGCCTGTCCAGACTTGAGCGTGTGGTGCGTGAGCGCATGACCACTCAGGAGCCGGAGAGCATCACGCCGCAGTCGCTGATCAACATCAAACCCGTGACAGCCGCTGTAAAGGAATTCTTCGGATCTTCCCAGCTGTCACAGTTCATGGATCAGAATAACCCGCTCGGCGAGCTGACCCATAAGAGACGTCTCTCCGCACTGGGCCCCGGCGGTCTTTCCAGAGACCGTGCCGGTTTCGAGGTGCGAGACGTTCATTACTCCCATTACGGCAGGATGTGCCCGATCGAGACCCCTGAAGGTCCCAATATCGGCCTGATCAACTCCCTGGCCAGCTATGCCCGCATTAACGAGTATGGTTTTGTGGAGGCACCCTACCGCAGAGTCGACAAGAGCGACCCTGAAAATCCGCGCGTAACGGACGAGGTCGTGTACATGACCGCGGATGAGGAAGATAATTACCATGTAGCCCAGGCGAATACGCCTCTGGATGAGGAAGGCTACTTTATCCATAAGAATGTTTCGGGACGTTTCCGTGATGAGACCCAGGCCTATGACAAGACCCAGATCGATTACATGGACGTATCCCCGAAGATGGTGTTCTCAGTTGCGACGGCTCTGATCCCGTTCCTTCAGAACGATGACGCCAACCGTGCGCTGATGGGCTCCAACATGCAGCGTCAGGCGGTTCCGCTCCTGACGACCGAAGCTCCCGTCGTGGGAACCGGTATGGAAGTGAAGGCCGCGGTGGACTCCGGTGTCTGCGTAGTGGCGAAGAACCCGGGTATCGTTGACAGAGCTGAATCGAATTACATCCGCATCCTGGCGGACGACGGAACCGTGGATGAATACCACCTGCGCAAATTCGTGCGCAGTAACCAGAGCAACTGCTACAACCAG
>DGTA01000109.1 GCA_002394165.1 Lachnospiraceae bacterium UBA4348
ATTTCATGAACCTGAACCAGGCGGCTCACGGCGACCGTGAGTATGGTTTCATTCTTGCCAAGATGAATGTCGTTCACGAGGTGGTGGCAGGTTACTACAAAAATGACGAAGTGATCGGGAAGATCCGCCGGTTCGCCCAGGTTGCGAAGGCGATCGACTGCTCGAAGAATACCCGCATCGCGACCTTCGGCAACAACATGCGTGATGTGGCCGTGACGGACGGCAACCGCCTTGAAGCTGAGATCAAGTACGGCTGGGAAGTCAAATACTGGGGAATCGGCGAGATCGCGAAGCTGGCAGATGCCTGCACGGACGCTGAGGTGGATGCGAAGATGGCCGAGTACGCCGAAAAGTATACCATGGCGACCGACAATATCGACGCCGTAAAGGTACAGGCCCGCTATGAGATCGCGTTCGAGAAGTTCGCAGAGAAGAACGGGATCACCGCCTTTACTGACAACTTCCAGGATCTGCACGGAATGGAGCAGCTTCCCGGACTGGCGATGCAGAGCCTGATGGCGAAGGGCATCGGCTTCGGACCCGAGGGCGATTACAAGATCAGTGCTTTCTCCTCCGTGCTGATGAAGATGGCGGAAGGCAGAGAAGGCGCGACCGGCTTTATCGAGGATTATACCTATGACCTGACACCGGGCCAGGAGCTCGAGCTTGCCTCCCATATGCTGGAGGTCCCGGCATCCTTCGCAGCGACCAAGCCTGAGATTCAGGTGCATCATCTCGGAATCGGCGGAAAAGCTGATCCCGCCCGTCTGGTCTTTGACGGCGTGACCGGCGACGGTATCCAGGTAACGCTGATCGACCTGGGCGATCACTTCCGGATCATCTGCGCGGACATCGAGCTGGTGAAACAGCCCAAACCCATGCCCAAGCTGCCGGTGGCACGCATCATGTACCGCCACAAACCGAACTTTGAGATCGGCACAGCGGCCTGGTGCTATGCGGGCGGCGCCCATCATTCGGTTGTCTCCACAGCGCTTACCCGCGAGGATATCGCGATGTTCGCCCGCCTGACAGGGACTGAGCTGATCACGATCGGCGATGATACGACCGAAGCGGATCTGAGAAAGTTCTTCTGCTGAGCCCAGCTGACTGACACAAAAACTGAGCCCGCGGCTTCCTGGCGCCGCAGGACATGGAAAGGCGGTGAGAACATGGCCGGACAGGAAATGAAATACCGACAGGTGATCGACTGGGTCAGGGAGAACGTAGAGAACGGGACGTTCCGCGAAGGCGACAAGCTGCTCTCGGAAAACGAACTGAGTGCCCGCTTCAGCCTGAGCCGCCAGACGGTCCGCCGTGCGCTGGGCGAGCTGGTGGATCTGGGAATGGTCACCAGGATGCAGGGCAGCGGGACGTACATCGGCGCGGCGCCGGTTCAGGGCCGGGAACGGCACATGAACATTGCCGTGATCAGTACGTTCAATGAGACCTACATCTTCCCGTCTATCCTGAAAGGGATCGGACAGGTCCTCACCGGCAGCGGATACACCATGCAGGTCTATTTCACCGATAACCGCCTCAGCCATGAGGAGGCGGTCCTGAAGCTGCTGCTGGAAAAGGATGATATCGACGGCCTGATCGTGGAGCCGGTCAAGAGCTCACTGCCAAACCCGAATATCCGCTACTATGAAGAGATCATGGAGAGGGGGATAAAGCTGCTCTTCTTCAATGCGTCTTATCCCGCTCTTGACTGTCCGTGCGTGAGGATCGACGATACCTCGGCGGCCAGGACAGCTGCAAAGCTCCTGGTGGACGCAGGGCACAAGAAGATCGGCGCCGTCTTTAAATCGGATGACGGCCAGGGACCGCTCCGCTATCAGGGTTATCTGGAAGCACTGGTGGATGCGGGATTAAAGACGGACCAGAAATGCGTGATCTGGCTCGATACACCGGCATCCTCGGACATGGAACTGCTGGCGGACTATCTTCTCGGGCGCCTTGAGGGCTGCACCGGGGTCGTCTGCTACAATGACCAGATCGCGTACCAGCTGATCGGCCTGGCCCTGGAGAAGGGCGTCCGGATACCGGAGGACCTGTCCGTCATCGGGATCGATGATTCGTATCTGGCCGGAGTGTGCCGGGTACCGTTCGACTCGGTGGCGCATCCGAAGGAGGCCCTCGGGAAAAAAGTGGCGGAGAATCTGGTCGCCATGATCCGGGATCCGTCGTTTGACGGAAACTGCCTGATGGAGAGCCAGCCGGTGACGAGAGGATCGATAGCGGTGAAAAAATAACAGAAACAGCTTGGCTGATAAAAGGGGACAGCTCCCGGAAGAGGGCTGTCCCCTTTTCTGAGAATAAAGAAGATTGGCAATTTACAGAGGACAGAATTCTGTATATATTGTTTCTAACTGAAATATAATTAAAGGAATAACTGAATTCATGAGTTCTTCGTTTACGATCGATAACCGCGTTTTTTACAGGAAGCTGAGCGCGATCGCACTTCCGATCGCTTTCCAGAGCCTGATGCTGGCGCGTTCTTCTTTCACTGGCCCGTGCTGGCAGTGTACGCCTGCACCTGCCTTGACGAGGTCGGCAAGATACCGTGGGTCATGCTGCGGTTCCGGAAATACAAGTGGGTGAAGGATCTGACAAGATAAGATCCGGTAAGAGAACAGGAAAGGAAACAGACCATGCCGGAAATACTTTACACCCGATGGGGACGTGAACTTGAAGAGCGGGCAGCAGCTGCGAAAGGGACGGACGCGGAGAAAGATTTCTCCCCGCTTCCGGAATATCCCAGGCCGGGGCTTGTGAGGGAGAGTTATCTCAACCTGAACGGTTTCTGGGACTATGCGTTTACGCGCTCGGAGGATCTTCCCGAAACGTATGAGGGAAAGATCCTGGTTCCCTTTTCTCCGGAAACGGTGCTTTCCGGGGTGAAGCGCCAGCTTATGCCCGATGAATACCTTCATTACCGGCGCAGTTTTGCCCTGCCTTCCGGCCAGGACCCGGAAGGAGTCAGGTATATCCTGCATTTCGGAGCGGTGGATCAAAGCTGCACGGTCTTTGTCAACGGGAACAGGGCCGGAAGCCATACGGGCGGCTACCTGCCATTCTCTCTGGATGTGACGGAATTCATCTGCGGCGGGGATAACCTGCTGCAGGTATGTGTGCGCGACCTGTCGGATACCTCTTACCATTCCAGGGGAAAACAGACGCTGCAGCCGGGCGGCATGTGGTATGGCGCGACGAGCGGGATCTGGCAGACGGTCTGGATGGAACAGGTCCCTGAAAATCATACCGCAGGCATAAAGATCACGCCTGACTATGACCGGAGCAGAGTCCTGGTGAAAGTCATCAGCGCGGGGGAAAGCTCTCTCCCGGTCCGGGCTCGGATCTCGCTTCGCGGAAGGACTGAAGCGCAGGCTGATCTGACAAGCGGGAAGACCTGTGCAGTCAGGCTGGCTGATTTCGAGAGCTGGACTCCCGAAACGCCGGTTCTGTATGATATGACGCTTACGATGGGTGAGGATACGGTCACCACCTATTTTGCCATGCGAAAGGTCAGCGTGTCCCGGGATGCGCGGGGCATCCTTCGGTTTTTCCTGAACAACCGGCCGTATTTTCACAATGGCCTTCTTGACCAGGGATATTACCCGGACGGAGGGTACACGGCGCCATCGGATGAGGCGCTCAGTTTTGATATCCTCAGGATGAAGCAGATGGGATTTACCATGCTTCGCAAGCATATCAAGATCGAACCTGAGCGATGGTATTACCACTGTGACCGGATCGGGATGCTGGTCTGGCAGGATATGGTCAACGGCGGAGAGTCGTATCACGCCTGGTTTGTGACGTATCTGCCCAACATTCTTATGTGGACCGGCCGGGTGTTCCCGGACCGGCCCGGAAAACTGCTGGCCCGGAAAAACAGGGAGGGACGGGAAGAATTCCTCCGCGAGGTGAAGGAGACGATCCGCCTGCTGTACGACCATCCCTGCATCGCCACCTGGGTCGCCTTTAATGAGGGCTGGGGTCAGTTTGATGCCGCGAGGGTGACAAAACTCATCCGTAAGCTTGATCCGACGCGCCTGATCGATGAGGCCAGCGGATGGTTCGACCGCCGCGGAGGCGATATGTACAGCCTGCATAATTATTTCAGGCCACTCAAGGTGAGACCGAAGAAGGACCGCGTCTTTGCACTGACAGAATTTGGCGGCTTCTTCCTGCGAATCCCGGAGCATACGATGCTCGGGAAGATGTATGGGTACCGGAAGTTCACGTCGAAGGAGGACCTGACAAGCGGGATCGTTTCACTTTGGCGAAAAGAGCTGATCCCCGGGATAAGGCGGGGACTGGGAGCAACGGTCTACACGCAGGTGACGGATGTGGAGGAAGAGCTCAACGGCCTTCTTACCTATGACAGAGAAGTGACAAAAGTGGATGAAGAGAAGATCCGCGAAGTGAACGCACAGCTTCAGGAAGCCTTTGAAAAAAACACCGCCGGTATATGAACCGGCGGTATTCTTTTTGTCAGAAATCATGTATAATATTATCGACATTAATCAACCGGCGACATCAATAAGGAAAGGAGAACCGCCATGAAAAAGCTGATCATTGCCTGTGCAGCCGCGGCGTTGCTGACAGGAACAGCTGTTTACGCAGATGAGCTGCCATATCTTCGGACACTGCCGCAGTACCAGTATATCAACACGACGCTGATGACTCCGGAATCCTACCCGGAAGTGCGTATCTTCCCGGGATATATTCATTCCATGCTGAGTGATTATTCGGACATGCAGCCGATCTTCCTGTGCTTCCCGGCCCCTCAGGGTGCTGCTGCGGAGAGCTTTGCGACTCAGGAGGCGGGCTTTATCGATGAAGCCAATTCGATCCAGTATTTCTACCAGGTAGTCGAGAGTGCTTCCTTTGAGGAATTCATCAATGAAGCGGAGGATGACTCTTATATTCTCAAGGACGGATCGGACGGGGCCGCGATCAGGATCGACCCGGCCAAACGTTCTGCCTACGGACTGCTGAAAACGACAGAATTCGGCAAGAGCTCCAAGCTCTATATCAAGATGGTCCTTGACGCGCTCAGCGACAAGATGCCCCAGGAGACCCTGGTCTCAGAGCTGACCAATGCGATCGTTCCCGAGGTGGAGCGCATCTCCGGTGCCATGCACTATGAGGAATATGCCCCGTACTGGAGCACGGGCAAGTATGCCGGCCTGAAGATGCTGGACTATGATTTCAAGTATCTTCTGAAAATGGATTTCCCGACCTTTACGGTCAATTATTCGGACGGCGGATCCGCTGAGCAGACCATCACCCCCACCGTGCTTGACGGCACGCGCTTTGAAGGCGTGATCGATTTCGGCAGCGGCGCCTATGTAGATGTCGAGCTTGAGTTCGATGATTATTCCTATGCGGCTCACAAGATGGAAGAGAATGATCCGGAAGCCACCTACCAGACGCTCGAGAGCGGCAACGAGTGGATCCTGTACATCTCAAACCGTCACAGCAATGACAATACGATCTTCTCCTGGTACGCTTCCAGGCCGACCGGCATCCAGGATAACTACGGCGGTGAGATCTATGTCACAGTTAACTGTTCCGGAAACAATATTTCCTGGGCCGACGAGGCGGATGTCCTGTCGGATCTGGCGAAATTCGACAGCATTCAGATAATCGATCCGGCTGAGGATCCCTATGTCCCGTCCGAGACGCCCGCTGCTCCGGAAAGCACTGAGGCTGCGCAGACGGAAGCGGCGGCCTCCTCCGAGACCTGGGCCTGCGAGGCTTGCGGAACTGAGAACACCGGAAACTTCTGCAGCAACTGCGGAGCTGCCAAACCGCAGGCTGGTCCCTGGACCTGCCCGGAATGCGGACAGGAGAATGAAGGCAACTTCTGCAGCAACTGCGGAGCCGCCAAACCGTGAGAGATGAGTGGTAATTAGTTATTGAAGGCCTGCCATGCGGCAGGCCTTTTTGTGTTTGGGGTAATTTTTTTTTTCAATCTTCATTTAAGGAATGCCTTCTATACTGCAACCATCAGATGCGACGAATGCATCTGTTGACAAGCCGGCAGAACTTATAAATTTAATAAAGATCGAATGAAAGGAAGGTATTTCATAATGAAGAAGAAAAGACTTGCCATTATTATTGCAGCAACGATGATCACCGGTTCCATGGCAGGCGCCGTGATGGCGGAGGAGGTGCAGTCAGCGGGTGCTCCGCAGATGGGAACTCCCCAGATGAGTGCCCCGCAGACACCCGGGGGCGAGGCACCTCAGATGAACAACGAGAACAGCCAGCAGGCACCGCAGGGCGAGATGCCGCAGATGAACAGTGAGAACGTACAGGAGGCACCGCAGGGTGAGGCGCCTCAGATGAACAGCGAGAATGGGCAGCAGGCACCGCAGGGCGAGATGCCGCAGATGGGCGGAAATGGCCCTCAGATGAGGGGGAACGGTCCTCAGATGGGAAATCGTGGACCTCGGATGGATGGCAGAGGCCAGAAAGAGGATGGCGGCCGTATCTCCTTTGACAACCTTGTAAAGGACGGAACGATCTCTCAGGAGACTTATGACGCGATCAGCAAGTATTTGAACGAACATAAGCCCGAGATTGCGTCCGGGGAGGAAGGCAGCAGCGAGGCTAAACCTGAGATGAAAAAAGGAAATCATCCTGACCTGCTCGATGATCTGCTCGCTGATGGTGTGATCACCCAGGAAGAGTATGATGCTTTATCGGCAGCCAGGGAAGCACAGAAGAGCGGAAATGCAGCCGGAACACAGAAGACTGCGGAAACTCAGAAGGCAGCTGAAACACAGAATGCGGAAAGCGAGGGCGCTGCCTGAGGACTGTAAAATGAAAATGGGTTTAAAGTGACCGGAATGGGCGTAGATAAACAGAGTGGATGAAATCTATATGCCCGCCTGTCGGTTCATAAATCGAAGATGGCGTAGGGAGAACAGATTGTTGAAATCTCTACGCCGATGTATCGACATGTAAAGTTAAGGTGGGCGTAGGGAAAATAGATTATTGAAATCCCTACGCCCATGTGTCGACACGTAAAACTAATGTGGGCGTAGGGAGAATAGATTGTTGAAATCCCTACGCCCATGTATCGATACGTAAAGTCAAGGCAGGCGTAGGGAAATAAGATTGTTACAATCTCTATGCCTGTTTAGCGTTTTCCGTTTATTAGACGGGCGTAGAAAAATATAATTGCGGGAATTTATACGCTCACCTGTCCATCGGGATGTCTAAACACCATTCCGACGTTCTCCTGTCATCGTTGACACGGCCTCCGTTGATTAAGTACAATGAATGAAACCAAGTCTTAACCATCGGAGGCAGCCATGAATAAACAGCGGCCCGGCAAGAGCGGGCTGACCGAAAAGGCGATCAAGGCTTCCTTTCTCAAACTTCTTGATGAGAGGCCTCTTGCCAGGATCACCGTGCGGGATATTACGCAGGAGTGCGGGATCACCCGCAATTCATTCTATTATCATTATCATGATATTCCACAGCTGATGGAGCAGATCGCGCTGGATCAGACGAACAGCCTGATCGAAACCTATCCGGATATCCGTTCGCTCGATGAGTGCGTGGAGGTAGCTTTTCATTTTATTGTGGATAACCGCAGGGCCATCAATCACATCTATCACTCCCTGAACCGGGAGGTTTTTGAACAGTATCTGATGAAGATCTGCGATTATTCTGTCACGACCTGGTTCCGGTCTGCTTTTGCAGAATCCGCCGCCAAAGAACAGGAGATGAAGATCCGTTTTATCCGTTATGAACTTTTCGGAGCCTGTATCGACTGGATGAATGAAGGCATGCCGCCGGGCGTGAAGGAGGAGGCCAAGAAGCTGCTTCAGATCTGCCAGGGACTCCTTGACGTGTAAGTTTTTTTGGCAAAGTTATATAGATGACCAAATTCTGGGCAATCACAAAGTGATTGCCCGTTTTCATTTTCGGGGCCAGTGAGTAGATTGTCTCCAGATGGATTAGCAGTCGATTGACAAGAGTGCTAATCATAAATGCTTTGAGAGGAGGCTCTGAAAGATGTCTTTTTCGAAAAATGTTGTGAAATGGCACCTGCCGATCCTGGTGCTCGCATTGCTGCTGATGATCCCTTCCTTCCTGGGAATGGTCAGGACCAGGGTCAATTATGACATGCTGGATTACCTGCCGTCGGACATGGATACGGTGATCGGGCAGGGGGAGCTGCTTGATGAGTTCGGCAAGGGTGCCTTCTCCATTGTGATCGTGGAGAATATGGATGAAAAGGAAACGGCAAAGCTGGCCGATGAGATCCGGGCGGTGGATCATGTGGACAGCGTGCTGTGGTATTCTTCCCTGGCGGATCTTTCCATTCCGGTGCAGATGCTTCCGGAAAAGATCTATGACACCTTCAATACGGATCATTCCACGGCGATGGCTGTCTTCTTCGACAGCGCCACCTCGGCGGATGTGACGATGGATGCGGTCAGACAGATCAGGCACATCGCCGGGAAGGCGTGTTTTGTATCCGGCCTGTCTGCCCTGGTGACAGACCTGAAGGATCTGTGTGAAAAGGAGGAGCCGATCTATGTGGGCCTGGCGGTGGCCTGTGCCTGCGCGGCCATGCTGCTTTTGCTGGACAGCTGCCTGGTGCCCCTTGTGTTCCTGGCCTCCATCGGCATGATGATCCTCCTGAACCTGGGAAGCAACTTCTTTCTCGGAGAGATCTCATATATCACAAAGGCTCTTTCGGCTGTACTGCAGCTGGCTGTGACCATGGACTATTCCATCTTCCTGTGGCAGAGCTATAACGAGCACAGGAACAGCTGCGATGTCACATCGAAGAAAGAGAGAGAGAACGCCATGGCGCTGGCGATCCACGACACACTTGTTTCTGTGATCGGCAGCTCGGTAACGACCATCGCCGGCTTTATCGCCCTTTGCTTCATGAGCTTTACGCTGGGACGCGATCTGGGCATTGTGATGGCCAAAGGGGTGCTTCTGGGAGTAGTCGGGAGTGTCACAGTGCTTCCGGCCATGATCCTGGTGCTGGACGGGCCGCTCCAGAAGACAAGGCACAAACCGCTTATCCCGTCCATGGGAAAGCTGGCGGACGGGATCGTGCGCTTCTTCCCGCTGTTTCTGCTGCTCTTTGCCGTCTGCCTGATCCCGTCGGTATACGGATACCGAAAGACCAATCAGGAAGTCTATTATGATATGGGCGAATGCCTGCCGGAAAACATGGAGTATGTGGCGGCCAAGAACAAGCTCACCGACGATTTCAATATTGCTTCCACTCACATGCTCCTGGTCGATGCTTCTCTTTCCTCGAAGGAGAAGAGGGAGATGATCAGTGAGATGGAGGAGGTCGACGGCGTTAAATTTGTCCTAGGACTCGACAGTGTGCTTGACACGCAGATCCCTGAAGAAATGCTTCCGGAGGAGATCACGTCGATGCTTAAAAGCGACCGGTGGGAACTGATGATGATCAGCTCGCAGTATAAGGTCGCCAGCGATGAAGTCAACGCCCAGATCGACCGGCTCGGGGAGATCCTTAAAAACCATGATCCGGGAGGAATGATGATCGGCGAGGCTCCCTGCATGAAGGACATGATCACGACAACCGACCACGATTTCAAGGTGGTCAACGCTGTTTCCATCATCGCGATCTTTGTGATCATTCTTGTGGTAGAACAGAGTATTTCCCTGCCCTTTATCCTGATCGCGGTCATCGAGCTGGCTATCTTCATCAACCTGGGCCTTTCTCATTTCCTGGGACAGTCGCTGCCGTTTATCGCACCGATCTGTATCAGCACGATCCAGCTGGGAGCTACTGTCGACTATGCGATCCTGATGACGAACCGGTATAAGATGCAGAGAAAATCGGGTCTTTCCAGAGCGGAGGCAGTGCGCGACGCGGCAGCCTTCTGCACGCCGTCCGTGATCGTCAGCGGCATGGGGCTGTTTGCGGCAACCTTCGGTGTGGCCGTCTACTCAAATATCGATATCATTCGATCCATGTGCATGCTGATGGCCAGAGGCGCCCTGATCAGTATGGTGTGTGTTATCTTCATACTCCCCGCGCTGCTGATGGTTTTCGATAAGCTGATACGTAAGACGACGCTTAAGATGAGATAAGAGCCCTGGGCTCAAATACGATACAGGAGGAATAAGATCATGAGGCTTTGGAATAAAATGACGCAGTACGGAAAAAAATGCTTGTGCGGAGCGGCGGTGCTGGCGCTGTCTGCAGCAGCGGCAGGCTGCCCTGTCCTGGCTGAAGAGGCGCAGGATATGCCGGAAAAATCGGAATCGGTCTATGTGATCGCAGATGCCGCCGGCGATATTCAGAAGGTGATCGTCAGCGACTGGCTGAAGAATATCGGGAAAGAAGATACGCTTTCAGACGAGTCGATCCTTTCGGAGATTGAAAACCTGAAAGGCGAGGAGACCTGGTCGGAAGAGGAGCACGGAAAGATCGTGTGGGATGCCGGCGGAAATGATATTTTCTACCGCGGCGTTACCGGGGAGGAGCCTCCGGTAAAGGTCCATGTCTCTTACACGCTCGACGGAGAAGAGGTGACGCCGGATGAGATCGCCGGGAAAAGCGGGGATGTGACCATCCGCTATTCCTTTGAAAACACGGCTGTCCAGGACGTGGAGATCGGCGGTGAGAAGTATGAATTCCATGTGCCGTTTGCGGCCGTGACCGGCTTTCTGTTCGATGAGGATGTCCTCTCCGACATTCATATCACGAACGGGCGGCTGTTCAGCGACGGCGATCATCTGGCGGCGGCAGGCATCGCATTCCCGGGACTGGCGCAGGATCTGGAGACGCCGGCCTATGCATCCCTGACCGGACTGGTGGATGCGGATGTGCCGGATTATATTGAGATCAGTGCAAAGGCAGAGAATTTTGCCTTTAATACGACCTATACACTGGTGACGAACGAACTGTTCTCGATGTCGCAGGAAGACGCAGCCGGAGCGGTCGATGATGTGTTCGGGAAGCTGGAAAGCCTTGAGAGCGGGCTGGGCCAGATCACCCAGGGCATCAGTGATATTAATGATAATGCCGGGACCTTGAAAAAAGGAGCTAAAGAGCTGTCGAAGGGTCTGTCGGAGCTTTCCGGCCAGAGTGAATCGCTGCGTGAGGGAAGCAGGGCCGTTTTCGATGCGATCATCGGGCAGGTTCAGGAGAATCTGAAAGCAGCGGGCCTGCCGGTCGGGGAACTGACGCAGGAAAACTATGGAGAGGAACTTGACCGGCTGGCGCAGGCTGCCGGTGATAATGAGCAGGCAGCGGCAGCGATCACGGCGGCGCGTGAGCTGCTCGAAAAATGCCGGACATTTAATGAAGGCGTGGAGGCCTATACGACAGGCGTCGATGGGGTGTCGGCCGGTGCCGATGAACTCAAAAAAGGAACAAAGGAGCTGGCGGGCGGCGCCAAAAAGCTGAACTTCGCCGCGACGCTTATGAACGGTATGCTGCCGGATCTTTCAAACGTTCCGGATCTTTTGAAAGAAAACATAAGGCTGGGGCAGGAGTACTGCAACTTTACGGGGATTTCGGACAACATGACCGGGAAGGTAAGATTTATCTGGAAGATAGATGAGATCTGATTATGACAGTAGGGGACGGTTCTGAGTCTGCGGGAGCTGACACAGAACCGTCCCTTTCCGTGCGCGGTGCGCGATGAGCTTGCGAACACGGTGCGCGCGCGACTCCCCTGTCAGAATTGACACTTATAAATAAGTTTAGGTAAAATAAAGCTGCGTTATATTTTCATGGAAGAGGCGAAAAGTGAGTCAGGAGATATGTCCCCTGACTCACCCTGATTCAACAGTGGAGGTGTTTATGAATAAACGGCGTCTTGGAAAAACAGGCCTGATGGTCAGTGAGATCGGATTTGGCGGGGAGTGGCTGGAGCGGCATTCCGAGGAGGAAGGGATCGCGCTGATCAGGCATGCTCAGGAGAAGGGGATAAATATCATAGACTGCTGGATGGCGGATCCGAAATCCCGGGATATCATCGGGAAGGCGATCGCCCCGGCCAGGGACCAGTGGTATGTCCAGGGTCATATCGGATCCACCTGGCAGGACGGCCAGTATGTGCGCACCAGGGATATGGCTTTTGTGAAACCGGCGTTTGAGGATCTGCTGGAGCGGATCGGGGGCGGGTACATCGACCTTGGCATGATCCATTACGTGGATTCGAAAGAAGACTGGGATACCTGCATGAATACCGGGTACATCGACTATGTTCATGAACTTCATGAGAAGGGGATCATCCGTCATATCGGCCTGAGCACACACAATCCGCGGATCGCGAAGATGGCGGCTGAAAGCGGCTTCATTGAGATGATCCTTTTCAGCATCAATCCGGCCTTTGATATGAAGCCGGCCAGTGAGGACATAAATACGCTGTTTGACGGTTATGACAAGGAAGCGTTCTCGGGCATCGATCCGGAACGCGAGGAGTTGTACCGGCTGTGCGAGGCAAATGACGTGGGGATCACTGTCATGAAAGGATTCTTTGGCGGAGCTTTGCTGGATGCGTCCCGCTCGCCCTTCGGCGTGGCATTTACGCCCAGCCAGCTGATCCATTATTCGCTGACAAGACCGGGCGTATGTTCGATCCTGTGCGGATATGATTTCCCGTGGCAGATCGACAAAGCACTTGAATATGAGACGGCCGGTGCGGATGAAAAGGACTATGCGTCGGTCATCGCTTCGGCGCCTCTTCACGCCTACTCCGGGCAGTGCACCTACTGCGGTCACTGCAGTCCGTGCCCGATGGAGATCGACATCGCCATGGTCAACAAGTTTTATGATCTGGCTCTGCAGCAGGAGACTGTCCCGGCCAGTGTGCGGGCTCATTATGAGGCGCTGGGCGCCAATGCTTCCGACTGCATCGGGTGCCGCAGCTGTGAGGAACGCTGTCCGTTTGATGTGCCGATCGCGGAGCGTATGGAGAAGGCAGCGGAATTGTTCAAATGAGAAATATTTACATCGACCTGTTCCTGACCTTTGCCAGGATCGGTCTGTTCACCTTCGGCGGCGGCTATGCCATGATCCCGCTGATCCAGAAGGAAGCAGCGGAAAACAAACACTGGGTCAGCGATGAGGAGATCCTAGATGTCGTCGCGATCGCCGAATCCACTCCCGGACCGATCGCTGTTAACGCGGCGACCTTCATCGGCAGCAGGACGGCCGGAGCGGCAGGTGCTGCCTGCGCTACGCTGGGCGTTGTGCTCCCTTCGTTTCTGATCATCGCCGCATTGTCATATGTGCTGGAAGCATTCGAACAGTTTAAAGTGGTTCAATATGCTTTCCGCGGCATCAGGGCCGGAGTGCTGGCACTCATCCTGAAGGCGCTGTGGTCTCTTTTCCGCAATTGCAGAAAAGACGTCCTCAGCTATGTACTCATAGCCTTCGCATTTTTCGCACGGATCATCCTCAAGGTGGATG
Source organism: Lachnospiraceae bacterium UBA4348 (assembly GCA_002394165.1). Taxonomy (GTDB): domain Bacteria; phylum Bacillota; class Clostridia; order Lachnospirales; family Lachnospiraceae; genus Merdiplasma. The sequence continues at coordinate 13,448 of DGTA01000109.1, forward strand.
TGATCATCATTATCCTGATCTGCGCCGCGGCCGGGATCGTGTCATCACTGATCACCACCTCAGCTGGGAAGAAGGTGAGACCATGATCTGCCTTGACCTGTTCCTGACATTTTTTAAGATCGGCCTGTTTACCTTCGGCGGCGGCTATGCGATGCTTCCTCTCATTCAGGAGGAGGTGCCTGCGCACGGCTGGATGGCCATGGATGAGATCATCAATTTTATTGCGGTCAGTGAGAGTACGCCCGGTCCGTTTGCTGTCAATATCGCGACCTATGTGGGGAGGATGAGCGCAGGTATCCCGGGAGCCGTCTGCGCCACGCTGGGAGTGGTCATGCCCTCCTTCCTTGTGATCCTGATCGTCGCAAAGGTCTATGCGGCATTCAGGAAAAGCCGGCTGGTCGAAGGGGCGATGTCAGGCCTGCGGCCGGCGGTGATCGGGCTGATCGCGGCAGCCCTGCTGTCGATCGGAAAAGAAGTATTTGCAGCGGCGGCAGAGCTTTCACCGGGGGCTGTGTGCGTCAGCGCAGCCATTTTTGCAGTGATGGCGATACTGGCATTCCGTAAAAAACACCCGGTTCTGATCATCGCACTGTCGGCTGCCGCCGGGATCATGGCAGGATATTTGAAATTCTGACAGGGGACGGTTCTGTGTCATTCTGCGTATGCAGGGGGACACTCTTTTAGAGCAATTGAAAAAAGGAAACACCCTGTTCCAAAGGGGACCTGCCGAAGCGCCGGTACTTGACGAGGGCTTTTGCCCGAGTCTTATGTACCGCTGCGCTTCGGTGAGAGCGCGAGCGAGCCCCGTGGAACAGGGTGTTTCCTTTTTGCTCAAATGCATGAAGAGGAGTGTCCCCCCCTGTCAGAATGTTATAAAGTCTTGACAAGGGCGGAAAGGGGTGATACTATACCTTAACGTAAGAGATGTCTAACAAATATTATAAATATTATTATTGCATTCAGTATATAATACTGTGATTCATCAAAGATGACTAAAATTTGCGGATAATTATCAGAATTATTTGTCTTTATCCGCAGCGGGAACCGGTTAGGAGGCGACATTTCAGAATGACGGCTAATGGGATCAATCTCCGGAAAAGGGTTGCTGCCGCGCTTGCGGTATTCCTTGTGATGTGCACATGCGTTTTCCGGGGGAGTGTTTTTGCAGAAAGTGCAGAGGGAAACCGCTGGGGCTCGGCGGCCGATGAGATCGATAAGTATCTGGACGCAGGATTTGAGTATTATCTCGAAGGCGATACCAAGAAAGCTTACGATTCGGTGAGCGACGCATACTTCCGCGTCTATGAGGTGACGGGCTTTGAACGCCAGACCATGAGCTACATCTCCGGAAACCGGAAAAACGCTGTGGAAATGCAGTTCTCTGCCTGCAAGTCAGCCGTCAAAAAAGAAGAGCTTGACCTGGACACCAAGATCAAGGTCCGGTCGGCCCTGACCAAGCTCAAAACGATGATCCGTGAGGACGGCAACAAGCTTGCCGAGATGGCGGGCGAAGAGCAGACGCAGATGAAGTATTACCTGCACGGGGAACTGGTCAATGAAGATCCGTATGCGGACCTGGCGGCCGATCCTGATGCCGCGGTGAAATACGAGAGCTGGTATGAAGCTGCCACGCTGGTCAAGGAACTGCTCGATACCGCCTATATGGGATATCTTGACAAGGACTTCACCGCCGCGCTGGACAATGTAAACACCGCTTATTACACCGTCTACGAAGAGTCCGGCCTCGATCACAAGATCTACACGGATCTCTCCCTGGAAGAGCGCCAGAAGATGGAAGCTCACTTCTCGGCTCTGCGGACCCTGATCGGACAGGCTGAGGAGAAATATCAGAAAAACAAATACAGGACCAGCACCGACAAGGCGAAAAACGATGTCCTGAAGCTGGCCAAAAAGATCGACGATAAGGAGGCCGAGGAGCTGGCAGCTCAGCAGGCGGCTGAGGCGGAGACGGAGGTCGTCGAGGAAGCGGCGCAGCAAAAAGCTGCCGATCCCCGCTGGCTGACTTTCCTCGCAGCGTTCGGCATCATCGTCCGTGAAGGTCTGGAGGCGATCCTCGTGATCGCGGCGATCATTGCCTACCTGACCAAGAGCGGAAACGGAAAGACACTCAAGAATGTTTACATAGGCGCCGTGTTCGGCATCCTGGCAAGCTTCGCGGCGGCCGGCGTTCTCTTCTACCTGAAGAAGGTCTGGACGGGAGCGGGCCAGAGCCAGGAAGTGATCGAGGGCATCACCGCCCTGATCGCGGTTTGCGTGCTGTTCTATGTCAGCAACTGGATGATCTCCAAATCGGAGGCCGCTTCCTGGAGCCGCTATATTGACGGAAAGGTCCAGTCTTCGGTGGCGGCCGGCAGCGGATTTGCCCTGGCATTCACCGCTTTTCTGAGCGTTTTCCGTGAAGGCGCCGAGGTGGTGCTGTTCTACCAGCCTATGCTCAGCGAAGGAAACGCCGGGATGGTCTGGGCAGGCTTCGCGGCAGGATGCGTCCTGCTGGTGTTCGTCTACCTGGCGATCACAAAGCTCTCCATCCGCCTTCCGATCAAGCTGTTCTTCACCGCGACCAGCATCCTGATGGCGGTGATGTGCGTGAGCTTCCTGGGCAGCGGCATCAAGGAACTGGCCGAGGGCAATGTGTTTGACCTGGCCTTCAGGGTGCCGGGCGTTCCGGAGAATGACATAATCCAGATCTTCGGCATTTATCCGTATCTGGAGACACTCCTGCCGCAGCTGATCCTGACGGTGATCCTGATCATCACGTTCCTGGTCGCTCATTACCGGGGAAAGATGGACAAACTGCGCATGGAGCTGACGAAAGAATGAAAAAGTCGTCTGGAGGGAGGTTCCCCGCGAAAATCCCTTTTAGATAATAAACCAACACACTGATGCAAAACGGAGGATACTGTAATGAAAAAACTGCTTGCAATGTTACTGACCGGTGCTATGGTATTCGGCTGCCAGGCTGTGGCTTTCGCTGAGGAAGCCGGTTTTGACGAGTATGAACTGGGCGTTGAGGGAGAACAGGAAGTCGACTTCATGACCATGAGCATGGTTTACTTCCAGCCCGTAGATATGGCCCCCGCTGAGAACGCAACTCCGAAGGAAGGTTCCGACCTTCATATCGAAGTAGACCTGACGGCCAACGAAAATCCCTACAGCTTCCCGGTAGACGGATGGGTACCGTACCTGAGCATTGACTATGTGATCAACGATGCCGAGACCGGAGAGGAAGTCCTGACCGGTTCCATGATGCCGATGGCAGCTTCCGACGGCCCGCACTATGGCAACAACATTGCCCTTGAAGAGGGTGAGTACAACATCACGCTGAGCATCAAGAGCCCGGCTGAGAACGGCTATCTGCTTCATGTTGACTCCGAGACAGGTGTTGAGGCTGACAACTTCTGGGAAGAGCCCCTTACCGCTACCTGGACAGGCTGGAATTTCGTGAAAGAGTGGTAATAACTCCAAACGTACTTTGACTGAATCAATAAAAATGCTCTGATGCTGACATACGATACGCGGGGTATCGTATGTCAGTCTTTTGCGTAAAAAGCAGAGCTTCATCCGGGAGGAATCTTTTGTGCTTAAATACATCTGGATGGTCATTCAAGACCTGTTTCTGACAGTGACCTTCGTTACACTGATCCATGCCGTTCTTGCAGTCCGCTTCGGGAAAAGAGGCACGTCCTTTCACCGCTTCGGGATCTCGGCCGGCGTCCTGGCATCCATCGGCCTTGCGGTCGTTAAAAACACGACGAACAAGATCGTTTCCAGCCAGTGGAACCATTATCTTTATGCCATACTGATCGGCCTGACCCTTCTGTTCGTGGTATTTGCTCTTATCTGCGGAAGTGATCCTGACAAGAAAACACCTGCGGCCGGCCTGGCGATGTGCCTGTCGGGCAGCGCTTTTTCGGCTGTGAGGATCTTCTATACACTTCCCGGCGCAGCCGCCTATCCGTTCAACTTCAACACCATGGGAAACGGATATCTTTCCTGGTATTATTTCCAGCGGCTTCTGGGATGGCTGATCGCTTACCTGGTTCTGATCATTTATGCGCGGCTTCTGTACCTGTGCGCATTGGATATAAAAAATAAAAAAATCCCGAAAGGCATACTCATCTGCAGCATGCTCACCAGCGCTTTCTACTGCTTCTGCCGTTTCTTCGTTCCCTGGGTGAACAGGGCAAAGTGGCTCGGATGGCCGGTGAAATACACCAAAGAGCAGTACGGATGGGCAGGAGAGCTGGTCAAGCTGACCTCGTCCTATGCCATGTGGTTTATCTGGATCGTGGCAGTGCTTACTGCGGTGATGGCGATCCTGCTCTTTACGGAAAATACGAAAGTGACCGATCCCTATGACAATCCCGCCCAGCTTCGAAAGCTCAAGGCCGGAAACAGGGGGCGCAGGCGGCTTTCCTGTGCGCTGCTGGTCTTTATGGCATTCATCGTGGTCAGCCTGACGGCGATCAAGAGCTACGATACCAGAGAGATCGCCCTTTCCGAACCGGAGAGCTACGAGGTGGACGGCGATGTGATCCGCGTCAGCATGGAGGATGTCTCCGACGGCCATCTGCACCGTTATGAGTATGAAACGGCAAACGGCGTGAATGTTCGCTGGATCGTTGTCAAGAAACCCGGAAGCGCATCCTTCGGGGTGGGCCTGGATGCATGCGAGGTCTGCGGAAACGCCGGCTACTACGAGCGCAATAACCAGGTGGTCTGCAAGCGGTGCGACGTTGTCATGAATATCAATACCATCGGCTTCAAGGGCGGATGCAACCCGATCCCGCTTTCCTATGAAGTGGACGGCGGCAGCCTGGTGTTCAAGATCGCCGACCTGGAAAACGGCGAGAAAGAATTCCGGTAGGATGAAGGAGGCGAAGATAAATGCTGTTTAAGATGATTCGCGGTGTCCTGTTCCATCAGAGAGGGAAGATGCTGCTGATCGCCCTTACGATCGCGCTGGGAGCTTCCCTCGCGACCGGCATGCTCAATGTCATGCTGGATGTGGGAGATAAGGTGAATCAGGAGCTGAAGACCTACGGGGCCAACATCGTGGTAAAACCGAAGGATTCCTCCCTGCTCAAGGACATATATGACGTCGGGGACGGGGAAGCCCTGGGAGCTTCCTATCTGAAGGAAGATGAGCTCGGAAAGCTCAAGACCATCTTCTGGGCTTTCAATATTGTGGACTTTACACCGTTCCTGGATGCCCAGGTGACGGCGGACGGAGGCGATGCGGTCAAGATCACCGGGTCGTGGTTCAATCACCACCTGTCTTTGCCGACAGGGGAGGAGCTGGATGCCGGCATGACGAACATGCGCAGCTGGTGGGATATCACGGAAGGATCCTGGATCGATGAGACGGACGAGGAAGCCTCAAAGCAGATCATGGCCGGGACTCTGCTGGCGCAGCAGGAAAACTGGCACCCGGGGGATACGGTGACCCTGACCGGAAGCGCCGGTGAGCAGCAGGTGAAGGTCGTCGGGATCTATGACGCCGGTTCCGATGAGGATATGCAGCTCCTCGGTTCGCTCGACCTGGTCCAGGAGCTGACAGACCGGGAGAATAAAGTCGATTCCATCGAGGTGTCCGCGATCACGACTCCGGACAACGAGCTTGCCCGCAGAGCCGCCAGAAATCCGGCGGCGCTGAGCAGCCGTGACTATGAGACCTGGTACTGCACGGCTTACGTGAGCGCGATCTGCTATCAGATCCAGGAGGCGATCACGAATTCATCCGCTAATGCTGTCCGCCAGGTGGCTGAGAGCGAAGGCGCGATCCTGGATAAAACACAGCTCCTGATGATCCTGATCACAGCTATGAGCCTGATCGGATCCGCGCTGGGCATTTCCAACCTGGTGACCGCCAGCGTGATGGAGCGCTCCCAGGAGATCGGGCTTTTGAAGGCGATCGGCGCCAGGGACCGTTCCATCACGGGAGTGATCATGATCGAGATCCTGATCACGGCCCTGATCGGCGGTGTGAGCGGCTATTTCCTCGGCTTTGGATTCGCGCAGCTGATCGGGCGCAGCGTCTTTGGAGCGGCTGTTGAGATGAAGGTGATGGTGATCCCCATCGTGGCGGGTCTGATCACGCTCGTGACCCTGGCCGGTTCGCTGCCCGCGATCAGGATGGTGCTGAGGCTGAGGCCTGCACTGGTACTGCATGGAGGCCATTGATATGACAAAAAGAAAAATGTTTCTGAGAATGGTGACGGCCTCCCTTTTGAGGAGGCGCTCACGCATGCTGATCGCGCTGCTGTCCATCGGTGTCGGTGCGGCCATCCTTTCCGGACTGGTGACGATCTGTTATGACGTTCCCCGGCAGATGGGAGCACAGTTCCGTTCATACGGGGCAAACCTCATCTTTCTGCCCGGTGAGGAGGCATCCCTTACACAGGATGTGCTTTCACAGGCGCTTGAAAAGATCCCGGCCGATGAGCTGGTCGGGGCCTCACCCTACCGTTATGTGCGGCTTGACATGACCAGCCGCCAGCAGTCCTTTACGACAGCCGGGACCGACTTTTCCCAGGTAGTGAAGACGAGCCCCTATTTCAGCGTGGAGGGAGAGTATCCTTCTGATACGCGCCAGATCCTGGTCGGAAAAGAGATCGCCGAGACGATCGGCGCAAAGATCGGGAGCAATGTGACGCTCTCCTTTAAACCCTCCGTTACGGAAAACGCGGATGCCTCCGCGGACTGGGTGGCCGGCGCGAAGCTCTCCGGCAGTGCGGTCGGCTTCAATGAAGCTCCGGTAACGGTAGAGGCAGAGCTTGACGAAGAAGGAAAGATAGCCTCCCTGGAGATCGACGCGTCTTCCCAGACACCGGAGATCGGCGCCAGGGTCGGGGAAGACAAAGATTTTATCGGACAGTTTATCGGGAAGGAGCTTCCGGTATCGCTGGGGGACGGGATCGACGCCCTCTCCGGAGCCACGATCTCTTCGCAGGCGGTGACGGATGCGCTTAACAACGCTGTTTCGACGGAGAAAGCCTCTCCCGCGGCAGCGGAAGAAAACTATACAGTGACCGGCATCCTGGAGACCGGCGGTGAAGAAGAGTCCTACATATACATGTCGCTGGAAGACCTGGAAAAACTGACAGGGGACGAGACGCTTGACGTCGCCGAGCTTTCGGTTGCGGCCCCGGCCGATACGCTGGAAAAATATGTGGATGCCGTTAAGGAAACGGGACTTCCCGTCAACGCCCGGCTGGTAAAGAGGGTCACCCGGTCGGAAGCCTCCGTTCTGGGAAAGCTTCAGTCACTGGTATTCCTGGTGACGGTCGTGGTGCTGCTCCTGACCATGATCTGCGTCTCGACGACGATGATGGCGGTGGTCTCCGAGCGGCGCAGAGAGATCGGCCTGAGAAAAGCCCTCGGGGCTTCGGACGGATCCATCCGGAAAGAGTTCCTGGGTGAGGGCATCTTCCTCGGAGGCCTTGGCGGGCTGATCGGCGCGGCGCTGGGATTTGTCTTTGCGCAGGTCGTCAGTATCAACGTGTTCGGATCGTCCATCACGTTCTGGCCGGCCCTGCTGCCCGCCACGGTCGTCCTGTCCATGGCGGTCGCGGCCGTGTCCTGCATGATGCCTATTAAAAAAGCGCTGGGAATTGATCCGGCGATCGTTCTGAAAGGAGAATAAGCGAAATGAGTCTTCTTGAACTGAAGGATGTCTCCAAGATCTACGGGGAACTCAAGGCGCTCGACAAAGTCAGTATCAAGGTCGAGAAAGGCGAGTGGGTCGCCATCATGGGCCCGTCCGGTTCCGGAAAGAGCACGATGATGAATATCATCGGCTGCATGGACAAGCCGAC
>DGTA01000014.1 GCA_002394165.1 Lachnospiraceae bacterium UBA4348
CATCGTCATGGGCAACGGCATGACCCGGTGCGGAGAGAAGGGCGGCAGGCAGTTCGGTCTGTTTCCCAAGGTGCTCCTGGCGGACCTGATCCCCTTCATCGAAGAGAAATATCCGGTCCTGACCGACAAGTGGCACCGGGCGATGGCCGGGCTTAGCATGGGCAGCTACCAGACCAGCATCGTGACCCTCTCAAACCCGGATATGTTCGGCTGGGCCGGCCTGTTCAGCGGCTTCCTGCGCTTCCCGGGAGCAGCCGGGAAGGAGGAACATCTGGCCCTTTTAAAGGATGCGGAGCATTTTAATGAGAGCTTCCGTGTATTCTACCGGGCTATGGGAACAGATGACCAGTTCTTTGACAGCTTTGCCGCGGATGACGAGTACCTGGAAGGAAAAGGACTGAACATGATCCGCCGTACCTTCCCCGGAGGCCACGACTGGAGCGTCTGGCGCCGCTGCATCCACGATTTCCTGCCGATGCTGTTTTGACATGTGTATGACAGGGTGTATGACAGGGGATGGTTCTGTGTCATATTAATCTTTCTTTAATCCGGACTTCGTTATTGTTTTAATTTTCACAGCTATAATGCACTCATGACATGAACAAAACGAAGTGTTCAATATGAAGGAGAGAGAAAGTCATGGAAAAAAACGGAAAAGGGATCATTACAGCAGGAGTATTACTCACACTCGCCATTGCGGTCATCGTTACGTGGACAGCCGCCGTTAAAGCCATCGCGGGAACCAACGGCGGATCGGGTGAAGTGAAAGAAGAAGTGATCACCGCTCCGGTCGAGAGGATCGTGGTTACTGAGATCAGTGAGGATGTAGCGCTTCGCGCATCCGCAGACGGCAAAATAAAAGTCGTTTACCGGGATACGGACAATATTATCCACCGGATCGACACCAGCGGAAGCACCCTGTCGGTGAAGGCAAAGCAGAAAAAAGGCGGCTGGCTGAAGAAGCTGTTTGGAGGTCTTTTTTCATTTTCATTCAATCGTGAGGATAAGAGTCAGACGATCATTTACCTGCCGGAAGGCACATATGAGTCCCTGAGCATCGGGACGGTAAGCGGGGATGTGGATATCCCGGATATCGCAGAATTTGGGGAGCTTGAAGCGGCGACCGTGAGCGGCGATATCAACGCCGACGCAGCGAAGATCTCAGGGAATGCCGGATTTGAGACTGTATCGGGAGACATAAACCTGCACGGCATCCAGGCTTCTTCTGCATCTGCCAACACCGTGAGCGGGCAGATCAGCCTGACTGACGCCGATATTGCCGGAGAGGTGACGCTCGAGACCGTCAGCGGCGATGTGTCCGGAAACGTGCTGGGCAGCCACAGCTACGATGCTCACAGCCTGTCCGGGGACAAGACCTTTCCGGCGGGAACGGACGGGGCGCCGGAAGTGTCGGTGAGCACGACCAGCGGAGATGTGGAACTTTTCTGACAGAGGGACGGTTCTGTGTCAGCGTCCGCTGACAAAGGGACAGTTCTTTGAAGTATACGGTTGAATAAAATACAACACCCTGCCCAAAGGGGACGTGGCCGCAGCGCCGGTACTTGGCGAGGGCGAAGCCCGAGCCTTATGTACCGCTGCGCGAGGCCAGAGCGCGAGCGCTCCCCGTGGGCAGGGTGTTGGGTTTTATTCTGCGGTGGCTGTAGAATCAGCAGATCTCTTTGATCCAGCCTTCCGGTGCCTCAAGGCGTCCCATCTGGATGCCGGTGAGGGTTTCATACAGCTGCTGGGTGACCGGACCCATCTTCTCCATTCCGCTGGGCAGGCAGATCTCTTTGCCGTGGTCGACGATCTTTCCGACCGGCGAGATGACGGCGGCTGTTCCGCAAAGGCCGCACTCGGCAAAGTCCGGAACTTCTGCAAGTGCCACGGGGCGCTCTTCTACCTTGAGGCCGAGGTATTTCTCAGCGACATAGATCAGTGAGCGGCGGGTGATGGAGGGCAGGATGCTGCCGGACTTGGGTGTCACGACGGTGTTGTCCTTTGTAACGAACAGGAAGTTGGCGCCGCCGGTCTCTTCCACATAGGTGCGGGTGGCGGGGTCAAGGTACATGTTCTCGTCAAATCCCTTATTGTGGGCATCCACGATGTTGTAAAGGCTCATGGCGTAGTTCAGGCCGGCTTTGATGTGGCCGGTCCCGCGGGGCGCTGCCCTGTCAACGTCGGACACGCGGATGGTGATCGGCTTTGCGCCGCCCTTGAAGTAGGGGCCGACCGGTGTGCAGAACATACGAAACTGATACTCCTCCGCGGGCTTGACGCCGATCACGGCGCTGCTTCCGAACATATACGGGCGGATGTATAAGGTGGCGCCGGAACCGTAGGGCGGAACCCAGGCCTCATTGGCCTTGACCAGGTCCACAACGGCCTGTACCCAGCGGTCTTCCGGGAACACAGGCATCTCCAGGCGCTCGCAGCTGTCCTTCATGCGGGCTGCGTTCAGGTCGGGGCGGAAGCATACGGTCCGGCCGTCCTGCGTCGTGTAGGCCTTCAGTCCCTCGAAGCAGGACTGTGAGTACTGCAGCACGCCGGCACATTCCGTGATGACGACCTGATCGTCTTCCGTCAGGACGCCCTCATCCCAGGCACCGTTCTTGTAATTGGACACAAAGCGTTTGTCCGTTTTCATGTAACCGAAATCAAGTGATGACCAGTCGATGTTTTTCTTTTCCATTTCTTTCACCTCACAAAGACGTCAAAACATACCGGAATAAAGTTTATCACCATGTCTGAGCATGCGTCAAGAAGGGGGAAAGGATCCTCTTGAGACAGTCCGGATTGTGTGGTAAAGTCTAAACAGCCGGCAGGACCGGTAAAAAGCATATTCGGGATATACAGGAGAAAATGAGATGAGAAATAAAAAGAACCGGAAACAGGGAAAGATCAGGAGAACGGCAGCGGCCTTCGCACTGACGCTGGCCGGTGCGCTCGCGTGTCTGGGGATGAGCGCGGCAGCGGAGGAGGGGGACGACGAATTATACGACCCCGACTGGGAGGAGACCGTCGATCCGGAGGGCTTCTCCGGAGGAGACTGGGCAGAGGACGCTGAGGCGGCGCCGGAGGAGGCGCAGCTGGAAGGAAATGAGGCGGCTGCCCCGGCAGCGGCCGAGACGCCGGACGATGCCGCCGTGGAAGACTGGACCTGGGAGGAAGTGGGCGATGAACTGCTCGACTTTACCGGGGAAGAGGGCGGCAGCAGCGAAGGCCTGACGGCAGGTGAAGTGGCAAGGACCCTTGCCATGGAACAGGCCAGGGAGAAGGCGCAGCTGCTGAGCACGGATATCATTGACCTTCCCCAGGCGGATACGGAATATATCAATACATATATGGAAGAGCTCCGGAGCGTGGACAACCCGACCGGATCGGACGGGGAACTCATCCTGGCGGATTATATCATGCAGACGCTGGGCGCCTACGGCTACCAGGTGAGCACCCAGGAATTTCATGAAGGCTTCATGAATGAAGAAATGATCGACATTCCGGGGATGAATGTCATTGTGGAGCGCGTCGGGGACAGCGAGCTGGCCGACGGGCACTATCTGCTGGTATGCGCCCACTATGACTCCAAGACGGATCCCGATCCGGAAGACCCGCTGGCGAATGACAAGACCGGAGCGGCGGTGCTGATGGAGACCGCCAGGCTGCTCGCCAATATCCCGACAGCGGACAACCTGTGCTTCCTGTTCCTCTCGGGCGAGGAGGACGGCCATTTCGGCTCGCAGAGCTTTGTGGAATATCTTCCGGACGAGATCAAGGCCAAGGTGGACGGCGTTATCTGCCTGGGCGAACTGGGATATACGGCTGACCAGCCCTACATACTGGGAACATACGACGCACAGCCCGGTGCGGTCGGGGAAAATCTTATGGCGGCGGCCGTGCTCGAGGCGGATATGGATCTTTACAACATCGCCCTCGAGGATAAGGAAACGGCCAGGGTCTTCTTTGCGAGCGACAACATGCCGGCCGTGGACCTGTTCCAGGATGTGAACGATTTCTACACCGGCCAGACCGGCTACGCCGGGCAGCCGGAGCAGGAGGGGGCTGAAGCGGAAGGAACGCACACACTCTTTGGCGATCCGGATCCGGAAGCGCTGGCAAAGATCACCAATGTGCTGGCCAGGACGGTGAGCTTTTACATGGATCCGACCCAGATCTACGGGGACCATATCGTATTCGACAATGGCCAGGTATACGGGGAGATCGAAGGAGAATAAGACTTTCGCATCACTTTTAAAATTTTTTCTTGCAATCCACGACGGCATCAGTTATAATGACTTTTGTCGTCAGATACAGGGCTATCGCCAAACGGTAAGGCA
>DGTA01000091.1 GCA_002394165.1 Lachnospiraceae bacterium UBA4348
CCCGGCGTCACGGTGGACCGCAAGGACGGCGTGATCAAGGGACATCCGGAGACGCTGATCACAGACCTGCCGGGCATCTATTCCATGTCGCCCTATTCCAGCGAGGAGATCGTCTCCAGGGATTTTGTCATCAGGGAAAAGCCGAAGGCGGTCATCAATATCGTAGATGTCACAAACATCGAGCGTAATCTCTACCTGACCATGCAGCTGCTCGAGCTGGGCGTGCCCATGGTGGTGGCTCTGAATATGATGGATGAGCTGACCGGCAACGGCGGCTGGGTCGATGTCAACGCCATGGAGGAGATGCTCGGCGTCCCGGTGGTCCTCATCTCGGCGGCCAAAAACCAGGGCGTGGAGGAGCTGGTGAACCATGCCATCCACATCGCCCGCTATCAGGAAAAGCCGGCCAGACAGGATTTCTGCGGCGATGAGGATCATGGCGGCGCCGTGCACCGCTGCCTGCATGCGGCGGCGCACCTGATCGAGGATCATGCCCGCAGCGCCGGCCTGCCGGTTCGGTTTGCCGCGAGCAAGCTGATCGAGGGCGACCCGATCCTCTTGGAGCAGCTGGATCTGGACCAGAATGAGAAGGAAACGCTGGAGCACATCGTACTCCAGATGGAGAAGGAAAGAGGGCTTGACCGCAGCGCCGCGATCGCGGATATGCGTTTTGAGTATATCAATAAAGTCTGCCGCGGCTGCGTGCAGAAAGCGCACGTCAGCAAGGAACGCGAGCGAAGCCAGAGGATCGACAGGATACTGATCGGCAAGTGGACGGCCATCCCGATCTTCGTCGCCATCATGCTGCTGGTGGCGCATCTTTCCTTTAACGTGATCGGCGCCTGGCTGCAGGGCCTGATCGAGACCGGCGTCGTGGCGCTGTCGGAAAGGGTCGATGCCCTGCTGACGGCCGGCCATGTCAACCCGGTCATCCACGGCGTGATCATCGACGGTATTTTCGCCGGCGTGGGAAGCGTGCTGAGCTTCCTGCCCATCATCGTGACGCTGTTCTTCTTCCTCTCGATGATGGAGGACAGCGGCTATATCGCCAGAGTGGCGTTTTTCATGGATAAGCTGCTTCGGCGGATCGGCCTCTCGGGCAGGAGCATCGTACCGATGCTGCTCGGCTTCGGCTGCACCGTGCCGGCCGTGATGGCCACCAGGACGCTGCCCAGTGAGCGCGACCGAAAGATCACCATCCTGCTCACGCCCTTTATGAGCTGCAGTGCCAAGATGCCGATCTACGCGTTCTTTGTAAACGCCTTTTTCCCGAAGTACAAGGCGCTGGTGTATATCGGACTGTACTGCCTGGGCATCGTGATCGCCATCCTCATGGCGCTGATCTTCAAGAACACGCTGTTTAAAGGCGAGGCGGTTCCTTTCGTGATGGAGCTTCCGAACTATCGTCTCCCCAGCCCGAGGAGCGTGCTGCTTCTTCTGTGGGAGAAGGCGAAGGACTTCCTGCAGAGGGCTTTCTCCGTGATCCTGATCGCCACGATCGTCGTCTGGTTCCTGCAGAGCTTTGACATCCGCCTCAACATGGTGACGGAATCTTCAAAGAGCATTCTGGCGATGGTATCGGGCGTGTTCGCACCGCTCTTTATCCCGCTCGGGCTCGGAGACTGGCGGATCGTCACCTCGCTCGTGAGCGGCTTCATGGCCAAAGAGAGCGTGGTCGGCGTGATGGAGGTTCTGTTCGGGACAAACGTTGCCGGCTCTCTTTCCACCCTGTCCTCGATCACCATGCTGGTCTTCTGCCTGCTCTACACACCCTGCGTGGCCGCCGTGGCGGCGATCCGCCGCGAGCTTGGCGGAAAGTGGGGCCTGATCGTAGTCATCTGGCAGTGCGCGGTCGCCTGGGTGGCGGCGCTGCTGGTCCGTCTGGCATTTATGCCGTTTTTCTGACAATCTGACAGAAGCCAGTTCTTCTGCGGTAGGAGGTATATAATATGAATGCGTTGGACATTGCTTTGATCGTCCTGCTGGTGCTGGCTGTTGCCGGAGCCGTTCTTAAAATCCGGAAAGCCAGGAAAAAGGGCGGTATGTGCAGCTGCTGTGATCATGCAGGGACTTGCTCAAAACGCTCGTGTTAATTAATGTTGTCGGCCGGTATTCATTTCGAAATACGGAATGTGAATACCGGCTGTTTTGCTATTCGTATTCGGGAGCTGTACACCAAAAAGAGCAGAGAAACTAAAAAGAGCTTAATGGGAGAGGACTGTCCCCTGTCAGAAAAAAGGAGGTTGCAGATGGCTGACTATACTCATCGAAAAGCACAGATTCGCGCGGCGGTCGAATTTGAACTGAACGGAAAGGACGAGCGCGCATCGGTGATATTGGACGCTTAAGCCGGCGGGAAGATCCTTACCGGCACAGCGCTGTCCACTGGCAGTCGCCGCAGACCTCTTCCCGAAGATTCCTGTCCAGGATGCGGTTTTTCACGATCTTGTCAAATTCCAGGAAGGAGAGGACATCACCCTCCTTCAGATCACAAAGCTTTAAAACAGCCCGGTCGTAGCGCCGGGCTTTTTCCATGCCCTCCGGACCGGTTAAGGAGGTACAGGCTCCGCCCTGATTGTTGGGACAGGCATGGCAGATGCAGTCCGGTTCGACTCGCAGTTCGACGGGCGGATCCAGGAGCAGCTGTTTCTGCATTCGGGTCATGTTATCTGTAAAAGCTTCGCTGTAGCCTTTTCCCTGATAGAAAGAAAGGCAAAGCCCGTGATGGGGGCGAAGCGGGAATGGGTTGGGTTTTTCCATTTTATTAGTCCTGTGATGATGAGTTGAGACATCTGGTAAATGCTGGTGTAAACTGTGACCATTTAACAGCGGGAGGAATGGCTTGTCAAGAAGAAGGCAGACAGATTATGAGGCAGATGCGTCTGATTTTGTGGAATTCTCGACAAAAAGATGAAATATAAGTTATATTTGCAAAAAAGTGTGCTATACTCTAATTTAGTTTATAAGGCGCAGTGGGTCTAATTACAGACGGAGCCTAAAAACCAAATATGGGGAAGTATTATATAGAGGGGGAGCATTCTTCATGAGAAAACTCAAACAGAGGGCAGCGGCTTTGATTCTGGCGGCAGGGATGGTCTTTACATCTACGCCGGCGGTTTTCTTTGCGCAGGAGGCATCGGAGGCTGTCGCAGAAAAGCAGACGGAAGCGGCGGCAGAAAAGCCGGCTGAGGTCCAGACGGAGAAAGTGACTGAAAAGCCGACCGAGAAAC
>DGTA01000155.1 GCA_002394165.1 Lachnospiraceae bacterium UBA4348
TGTACCGCTGCGCGAGGCCAGAGCGGGAGCGTTCCCCGTGGGAACAGGGTGTCGTGTTTTATTCTTCTGTACTTGTAAGGACTGTCCCTGTGTCATCAGTCGCTGACACAGAACCGTCCCCTGTCAGAAAAAAAACAAAAAATGTTAGCACTCGCTCTTGACGAGTGCTAACATCGGTGGTATAACATAATCATCCAAAGAAAACAAAGCTCCTCAATAAAGGGAGCTGTCTTATAAAAGGAGGAATGAATTATGTTGATGCCCAGTATTTTCGGTGAGAACCTGTTTGATGATTTCTTTGATGATTTTTACAGACCTGCAAGAAAACCGGCCAACAGAGCCGCACTTCCGACGAACGCCGTTATGAAGACCGATATCCGTGAAACGGAGAACGGATTTGAACTTGACATTGATCTTCCGGGATACAAGAAAGAAGATGTCCAGGCACAGCTGAAGGACGGTTACATGACCATCACTGCTTCCGCCAGGAAATCTGACGATGAGAAGGATGAGAGGGGCAGGTACATCCGCAGAGAGCGCTATGTCGGTTCCTGCAGCAGAAGCTTCTATGTGGGCGAGCAGATCACCGAGGAAGATATCAAGGCGAAGTTCGAGGATGGCATCCTGAAGGTCTCCATCCCGAAGAAAGAGGCAAAGCCGGAAGTCGAAGAAAAGAAATACATTGCGATAGAATAAGGATTTCTAAAGAGGGGTCTGACCCTTTTCGCACTTCAACGTGCGAAAAGGGTCAGACCCCTCTTTTTTTCTTTCCGGCCTTTATGTATAATGGGGAGAGTGTAAAAATTCGATGGTCGTATGACCTGATTTCAGGAGGAGATGCATGAGCAGCCAGACTTTGAGAGAAGCCAGGAAGATGGAAGAGATCATGGGTAAGCAGATCCGTGATGAGGAGAGGCCCCTGTTTCACCTGACCCCGAGAGCGGGATGGATGAATGATCCGAACGGCTTCTGCTATCACGGGGGACAGTACCATATGTTCTACCAGTACAATCCCTATTCGTCCCACTGGGACAGCATGCACTGGGGACATGCCGTCAGCAGTGACCTTATTCACTGGGAGTATCTTCCGGCCGCGCTGGCGCCGGATGAGATCTATGATTCCAACGGATGCTTCTCAGGCAGCGCCGTGACACTCGACGACGGACGGATGCTGCTGATGTATACCGGCGTCCTGAATGAGCGGGGCAAGGATGGCTGGACGGTGGAAGTCCAGACTCAGAATATCGCTGTCGGTGACGGGGTGGATTTCGAAAAGTATGAGAACAATCCTGTGCTTGATGAAAAAGATCTGCCTGAGGGGGCCAGCCGCAATGATTTCCGTGATCCGAAGATCATCCGCCGCGAAGACGGTACCTGGGCGGCTCTTATGGGAAGCCGTCCGGCGGACGGAAGCGGGCAGATTCTTGTCTATACAAGCACGGACTGCCTTCATTGGACGTATGAGGGCAAGCTGGCGGAAAACCATAACCGCTTCGGAAAGATGTGGGAATGCCCGGATTTCTTTAAGCTGGACGGAAAGGATGTCCTTCTGACCAGCCCGCAGGATATGCTTCCGGAGGGATTTGAGTATCATAACGGCAACGGAACGCTGTGTCTGATCGGGACGCTGGATGAGAAGACGAAGTCTCTGATCGAAGAACATGACCAGGCCATCGACTACGGGATCGATTTTTATGCACCGCAGACAGTGCTTACGCCCGACGGAAGAAGAGTCATGATCGGCTGGATGCAGAACTGGGATGCGCTGCCCATCCGTGAGCCCCATGAGAAATGGGCCGGCCAGATGAGTGTGCCCCGGGAACTGTCCATCCGTGAGGGCCGCCTGTGGCAGGTCCCCATCCGCGAGCTGGAAGCGTACCGGACATCTCCCGTGAGCCTGAAGAATATCCCGGTAAGCGGCAAGGTGCAGCCGGAAGGCCTGCGCGGCAGAGTGCTGGACATGGAGCTGACGATCCGCAGGGATGAGGATGCGGAGCCGTTTGATCGGTTCTCGCTCTGGTTCGCGATGAACGACACATTCCATACCTCGATCAGTTACCGGCCCCGCGAACATACGCTCAAGATCGACCGGAAATTCAGCGGGTCCAGGAGAGCGATCATTCATCAGCGGAGGGCCCTTGTAGAAGAAAAGAACGGGGAGCTGAACCTCAGGATCATCCTCGACCGCTTCAGTGTGGAGATCTTCATCAACGGCGGTGAGCAGGTGATGAGCGCCTCACTCTATACTCCGCTTGAAGCGGACGGGATCTGCCTGCGCTGCGACGGCAGCTGCCGGGTCGACCTGAATAAATGGGATCTGAGCATATAAAAAATAAAACTGTCCGGGTTCCGGAAACAGATGGCAGAGGTGAAATATCCTCTGCTTTTTTTGTTGACATCTTTGATAAAAAGTCTATAATCGAACTCGGTGAGTATAGCAATTTCTGATTTTTTGTTTAGTTTGAGGAAGACATGGATACTGAGCTTATCAACAGACAAATAGGCAATAAAATCAAGGATCTTCGGCTCCAGAAGGGGCTGACTCAGCAGGAACTGGCAGACAGGACAGAGCTGACGAAGGGCTACATTTCCCAGCTCGAACACGGGTCTGTGGCCCCGTCGGTGATCACCCTTCTGGATCTGATCGAGTGCCTCGGAAGCAACCCGGCGGACTTTTTCAAAGAGTCCCAGACGGAGCAGGTGGTCTTTGACGAAAAAGGCTTTTTTGAAAAGATCGATGAGGGAGGCAGCAGCATCCAGTGGATCGTGCCTACCGCCCAGAAAAACCTGATGGAGCCGCTGCTGGTCGACCTGAAACCATACCGGAGCCTGTCCGTCGATGATCCTCACGAAGGGGAGGAGTTCGGATATGTGATATCGGGACGGATCCGCATCCATCTGGGAGAAAACGTTTATATCGCCAAAGCCGGAGAAAGCTTTTACTTCGCTTCGGACAAGACACATTATATTGAAAACCCCTATGCCCGCAGTGCACGGTTTATCTGGGTGAGCACGCCGCCGTCGTTTTAAGGAGGCTTCTGTATGAGTATTTCAAAAGAACACATCATCGAACTTAAGAACATCACCAAGACCTTTGAGGATGGCTTCAATGCGGTCTCGGATTTCAACCTTTATGTCAGAAAGGGCGAGTTTATCACTTTCCTGGGGCCGTCAGGCTGCGGAAAGACCACGACGCTGAGGATGATCGCCGGCTTTGAGACCCCTACCACGGGTGAGATCCTCCTGAACGGGAAGAACATCGCCGCCCTCCCGCCCTATGAGAGGCCGATCAACACGGTATTCCAGCGGTATGCACTGTTCCCGCACATGAATGTCTACGAGAACATCGCCTTCGGGCTCAGGCAGAAAAAGCTTTCTGAGGACATCATCGAAAAAAAGGTCAAGAAGGTGCTGGACCTGGTGGACCTGGAGGGGTTCGAAAAACGCCGCATCCCCACACTTTCCGGCGGACAGCAGCAGAGGGTCGCGATCGCCAGGGCGCTGGTGAACGAGCCTGAGATCCTTCTGCTCGATGAACCGCTGGGAGCGCTGGACCTTAAAATGCGCAAGGAAATGCAGCTGGAACTGAAACAGATGCACGATGACCTTGGGATCACCTTCATCTATGTGACCCATGACCAGGAAGAGGCACTGACGATGTCCGACACGATCGTGGTCATGGCGGAGGGACGCATCCAGCAGATCGGAACTCCCGAGGATATCTACAATGAGCCGAAAAATGCTTTCGTCGCCGACTTTATCGGGGAGAGCAACCTTTTCAACGGCATCATGACCGGGCCGCTGCGGGCCCGCTTCTGCGGCGGAGAATTCGAGTGCGTGGACGATGTGGAGAAGGGAACCCATATCACCGCTGTGATCAGGCCGGAGGACGTGATCCTGACGCCGCCGGAGGAGGGGATCATCCGCGGCCGGGTCATCTCTGTGATCTTCAAGGGCATTCACTACGAGATCACCGTCCAGACGGGAAAGAACGAAATGGTCATCCAGTCCGTCAATACCGCCGCGGTAGGAGATTATGTGGGCATGCGGGTGGATCCCGACAACATCCACATTATGATCGCGGAGGATAACACCAACTATTTCCTGGCGGATATCAACAGTGATTTCAGGCTGGAATTTAACGGAAAGCTGCTCGATACCAGTGTGACGAAGATCATCCGGGGAAGCAGCCGTCAGCCGGACGGTACCCTGCTCGATGCCTCGGGCGATGTGATCGATCCGGCCAGGACCAGGATCATGGTCGCCATCCGGCCGCAGGAAATCACGATGACCGACCATGTGGAGGACGGGTTGGTGGACGGCTACATCAGCAACCTGATCTACAAGGGCGATCATTACAGTTATGTGATCCGGACAGAGCTGGAACAGGATTTTATCGTGGACGACGAATACCTTTGGAATATGGATGACCACGTGGGCCTGATAATGCCGGTGGAAAAGATGACGTTCACACTGAAGAAATAAACAGACCGGAAGGATTTTTGATCATGCATGCACTGAAGATCTCCAGGAAGAGCCTGGGCATTCCCTATGCGGTGTTTCTGCTGTTTTTTGTAGCGCTGCCGCTGCTGGTCGTGGTGTACTATGCCTTCACCAACGGCCAGGGCCAGTTTACGCTGCACAATCTGACAGGGTTCTTTTCGGACCCGCATACGATGGGCACGCTTTGCTACAGTCTGCTTATCGCGTCTGTCACGACGCTGCTGTGCCTGCTGCTGGCTTACCCGACAGCGTACATTCTTGCGATGAGCCGTCTTCGGAGCAAACATGTGCTGCTGCTTTTATTTATCATGCCCATGTGGATCAATTTCTCC
>DGTA01000154.1 GCA_002394165.1 Lachnospiraceae bacterium UBA4348
GTGAAACGGGGTCAGGCCCCTCCTTACGAATGTCAGGGGAAACATGAATGCTTTATACGAAAAACCTATAATTTATCATACAAAATCAGTATTCCAACATTATTGACTCATTTTTATTCAATGTGTTACTATTCGGAACGTCAAAGGCAGCCTTGATATCTTTGATGTTTTACAAAGGAGGAATATTGTTATGACACAGGAAATCTTAAGTGCGATCAGTTCGGAGGTCTATGGAGTATGGTTCCTGATCGGCGCTGCGCTGGTCTTCTGGATGCAGGCCGGATTTGCAATGGTGGAAGCAGGTTTCACCAGGGCCAAGAATACCGGGAATATCCTGATGAAGAACCTGATGGACTTTTGTATCGGAACGGTCATGTTCATCCTGGTCGGCTTCGGCCTGTTTCTGGGCGAAGACCTGTTCGGATTTATAGGAAAGCCCGGATTTGATATCTTTACTTCCTATGCGGATTTTGACTGGTCTAATTTCGTGTTCAACCTGGTTTTCTGTGCGACTACGGCCACGATCGTCTCCGGGGCGATGGCAGAGCGCACCCGCTTCCTCTCCTACTGCGTTTACTCTGCAGTGATCTCCGCCGTGATCTATCCGGTGGAAGCGCATTGGACCTGGGGCGGCGGCTGGCTGGCCCGGCTGGGGTTCCATGATTTTGCCGGATCCAACTGCATTCATATGGTAGGCGGCATCTGCGCCTTGATCGGTGCGGCGCTCGTCGGGCCGCGCATCGGCAAATTCACAAAGAACAAGGCAGGAAAGATAACGAAAATCCATGCTTTTCCGGGCCACAACCTCCCGCTCGGATGCCTGGGCGTCTTCATCCTCTGGCTGGGCTGGTACGGTTTCAACGGAGCCGCTGCTGTATCCGTCCCGGAAATGGGATCGATCTTCGTGACCACGACTATCGCGCCTTCCGTGGCAACCGTTGTGTGCATGATCATCACCTGGATCCTTTACGGAAAACCCGATGTCTCCATGTGCCTGAATGCTTCTCTGGCCGGCCTGGTGGCCATCACCGCTCCGTGTGATGTCTGCGATGCCTTCGGTGCCATCGTGATCGGTGCCGTGTCCGGCCTTCTGGTGATCTTCGGAGTCTGGCTTCTAGACAACAAGCTTCATGTGGACGATCCGGTCGGAGCGGTAGCCGTCCACTGCATGAACGGTATCTGGGGAACCATCAGTGTCGGACTCTTCGCCACCCAAACCGCGCCGGCCTTTGCGAGAGGCTACGGGGACGGATCATCCTTCGGTGCGAACCAGATCGCCGGCGCCGGCCTTTTCTATGGAGGCGGATTCAAGCAGCTGGGACTGCAGCTGCTCGGGCTTGGAGCAACCGCTGCCTGGACAGTCGTCTCGATCACGGTGACTTTCCTGGTTATCCGTGCGATCTTCGGGCTTCGTGTGACTGAGGAAGAAGAAATTCTCGGACTTGACAGGACCGAACACGGCCTTCCTTCCGCTTACGCAGGATTCAGTATCGCGGATATGTCCACCGGCATGCAGGTCAACGAAAACACAGACCTGGGTGAGGATGATTACGGCATGGCCAGCGGACTGCAGAAAAACGCCGCCGTTCCGGTCGTCCGGACCGAGCAGGCCGGAACAGTGCGGCATACGAGCGGCATGTATAAAGTATCGATCATTGCCAAGCATGCCCGGTATGAAAAACTCAAGACAGCCCTCAATGACCTGGGTGTAACGGGAATGACGGTGACGCAGGTGATGGGATGCGGCATCCAGAAAGGCGCCGGCGAACGGTACCGCGGTGTTGAACTGGATGTAAACGTTCTTCCGAAAATGAAGGTAGAAGTGATCGTGGGGAACATCCCCGTGGACGATGTGATCGAAACCGCCAAGAAAGCTCTCTATACAGGGCATATCGGTGACGGAAAGATCTTTGTCTATGAAGTGGACCGCGTGATCAAGGTCCGCACAGGCGAGGAAGACCTTGCTGCCCTCAATGATATAGAATAACGCAAAGCATGACAGGGGCGGTTCTTGCGGGAACCGCCCCTGTCACGTCTGTCACGTTATCTTATCTTTTTTATTCTCACTGCGGTCAGCGCTGCGGCCGCGGCAAGGCACAGTATCCAGACCCACACCGGTACATCCTTGATACTGAAGCACCGCACGTTGATCCACATCCGGTTGATCGCTTCATTCTTTTCGTTATCGAAGAAGACCATGATGGAGGATCGGGCTATCTGTTCCTGAGATGGATACTGGGCTCCCAGCTGCCGGTCGATCAGTCCCGCCTCGGCTTCGATCACATGGCCGCTGCCTCCGAAGAAGTAATCCAGGTCATAGCTGACCAGGTCCTCCTCCTCTTCCTCAGCCCCGAAATTCCAGTCGACGTACTCAAAGATCCGTTCATCCTCACCGCCGGCGATCACGGAAGTGTAGCCGATATAATACATGTTGCGGATGACATTGTCCGGGCGGGAGCAGAAATTGATAAAGGCCTCCGCGGCATGCTGCTTGTCCTTGTCTTCACCGATCCCGCTCTTAAGCATGACCCAGGCGTCAAAGTAGATGTTGGTGGATTCTTCCGGCACTGCAAAACACAGGTCATAATCATCCTCCGCTGCCTGGTCCATGGTGAAGACCGCATCTCCGGACCACTGGTAATTAGCCAGCACCTTCCCGGTGATCATGTCCGACTTCCCGGAATCGGTCTCGAAGGAGTAAGCGTTGTCCTTTACCTCCCTCAGAAACTCCTGGACCTCCAAAATCGTCCCGGGTGAGACATCGTTCATTTCTTCTTCAAGCTTTTGGGAATAATCCGGGTCCTGAAGGAATGCCTCACTGGTGAGAAGATCTGATTTAATGGCACCGACCGCCGCAAAATAGGAATCACGCACATTATCCTTTATGGTCACCTGTCTTTTGTAGTCCGGATCAGCCAGTATCTTCCAGGTAGATGCCTCCTGTCTGGTGATCTCCTCCGGATTATATACGATACCGGTGACACCCCACATATAGCCGGCTGCATACTTGCTCCAGGCTTCTCCCCCGATCTCGTGATTCTCAAATATGCTCTGGATATAAGGGGATACTCCCTTAGCATAGTAGTGATACTCATCTTCCGGGTCAAAAAAAGTGTCCGAGAGCGGCACCAGCCTGTCCTCATCCATCAGCTTCATAAACATGTATTCTGATGGGCAGACCAGGTCATAGACATCCCCCAGCGTCAGCATGTTGTACAGATCCTCATTCGTTCCGAAAGTAGAGTACTCTACCTCCACTTCCCGCCCGTAAGTCTGCTCGTACCAGTCCTCAAAATCTTTGATCAGCGGCCGGACGCCGATAATGTCCCCGCTTTCCAGATCGATCGTCTCATCCTCTTCCCACTCACCCAGGTCGATGTACTCTTCCCAGTTGCAGATTCGCAGGGTGATCTTTCCGCCCGGTTCGGCCGCGCCTGCGCCTCCCGCAAGAAAAAAGGCGGTGACCGCCGCTGCCGTCAGGAGACAGGATATCCAATGCTTTTTCATAAATCCTCCCTCCCCCGCTTTAACTCATCGGACCTGAGATTGGAGGCTGCCACGATCAGCGCCACCACCACAAAGATCACGGTAGAGAGCGCCCACAGAGCTGTTTTGATCTGCGTCTGCGCCCCCTTGGTGGCGTTGACCACATAAGTGCTGATCGTATCAAAGGTCGCCGGTTTCGTATACGTAGTGATGAAATAATCATCCAGTGAAAGTGTGATCGCCAGAGCAAAGCCGGAGACGATGCCGGAAAAGATCTGGGGAAGCACAATATACCTCAGGGCCCGCGCGGGCGAAGCGCCCAGATCCAGCGCCGCTTCGTAGATACTCGGATCCATCTGCTTAAGCTTCGGCGTGACCGACAGGAAAACGAAAGGCGCACAAAGGACCACATGGCCGGCTACCAGCGGCACAAAAGAATTCTTGGCGATTCCCAGCACTACCACCATCAGGATGCAGATCGAAAAACCTGTGACCACATCCGCATTGATGACCGGCACCTGGTTTAAGGAACTCATAAAAGTGCCGGTGCGCTTTGAGGAATAGAACGCCCCGATCGCGCCGAGTGTGCCAAGCACGGTTGCCAGCGCGGCAGACCCGACCGCCAGTACGATCGTTCCGATGATCATGTCCCGGAGCTCAGGCGTTGTAAAAAGCGTCACATAGTTGTGCAGGGAGAACCCGCGCACCGCCCCGATCGTCGTCGCGCTGGTGAAGCTGTAAAACACCAGGATCAGGATCGGTGCATACATGAATATGAGCATCAGAATAATAAAAATGCCTTTTCCGTATTTTCTCATAACATGGCACCTCCCACGCGGGCTTCATCCTCATTGGCGGCAGCGCCTGTCAGGACTGTGAACAGAATAATGATCGCCAGCAGGATCAGTGCGATCATGGAGCCTCCGTGCCAGTTATAGGCGGAGAAATAGCTTCCGATCAGGCTTCCCATGATATAAGTGCTGTTGTAGAGCATATCCAGCACCACATAGTTCGTCATGGCGGGCAGGAATACCATGGAGACTCCGGAGACGATCCCCGGCACAGACAGCGGCAGGGTCACCTTTAAAAAGGCGTTCATCTCGTTTGCACCCAGATCCTTGGCCGCCTCTACCAGTGACATATCAAGCCGGGAAAGCGTATTGTAGATCGGCAGGATCATAAACGGAAGAAAATCATAGGTCATACCCAGCACCGCATTCAGGAACGGATGATAGGCCAGATTCCCCTCGATCATGGTCAGGATCTCCTTGAGCGCCGTGATCCTTAAGGAGAAATTGATCCACATGGGCATG
>DGTA01000051.1 GCA_002394165.1 Lachnospiraceae bacterium UBA4348
TAGGGGACGTATCTCCTGACTCATCAAAAAAGGGCTGCCGTAATTGGCAGCCCTTTTTGAATCAACATTACTCATCTTATCATTTCTTGGTTATCTCATCGCCTTCGTCCTGCGTTCCAAGTCCCAGTACGTCCGAGAACAGGTCCCCTCCCTTGGTTTCTTCCTTCACCTCGGTCTGGGCCTGCGTCTCTGTCTCCGTCTCCGTCTCCGTCTCTGTCTCCCGCGAAACCTCGCTGCGGCTTCCCGCTTCCTGATCGCCAGCCGGGACAGCGCTGACCGTCACCTTCACTTCGTCGCTCAGTTCGAACTCCTCCGGAAGCACGATATCCACAGGGATCTCATAATTGCCTTCCTCGGAGCAGGCTGAAAGGTCTATGCTTGCACTGATATCATCCCTGGACAGGGTCCCCGTCTCCTCCCCGGAGGAATACACCGTAAACGAGATCTCGTCAGCCGGTGTGAAGACCAGCTTCATATTGTCCGGTTTATTCACGATTTTGATCGAGCTTAACGGATAAGTCATCGACAGCGACCCGCGCATCTTGACATCCACCTGGGCAGTGATGATCGGATCGGTATCCACCGG
Source organism: Lachnospiraceae bacterium UBA4348 (assembly GCA_002394165.1). Lineage (GTDB taxonomy): Bacteria > Bacillota > Clostridia > Lachnospirales > Lachnospiraceae > Merdiplasma. The sequence goes on from DGTA01000051.1 coordinate 587, forward strand.
CAGGCGAACATTTTCATAAGCCGCCAGCGTGTTGGTAAGGTCGATCTCCTGCGTGACCGTCTCCGAAGCCCCATCCACATTCACTTTGTCCACCACTTCCAGCTTGTCGCCGAGGGCTTCGAGGGCGTCCGCCTCCCCTACCAGGGAGATCGTCTGCGGCACCGTCGTGACTGCACCGACCCTGTACCCTTCCGCCACCTTGCCTTCCGTGAGCACCTGCAGCCGGATATCCGGTTTCAGGTCCCAAAGCCTTGCCAGCACGGAGACGCGGCGCTCAGAGAGCACATTGCCATTGCTGTCCTTGAATTCGAGAAGGCTCAGCTGGGCATCCGTCAGATCGTTGCCGTTTCGGTCGCTCACACGCAGCGTGGAGGCCAGCGTTCCGTCCTTGCTCATCCCGCTCACATCGATCGGGGCACTCACCTGGTTGATGATCGTGATAAGCGACTCGGGACCGGCGATCAGGATGGTCTTTCCGTCGAGGATCTCGGTGGATCCCACCGCATGTCCCTGGGCCGGAGTGCCGGTGGTCGTGACCGCCGCCACGAATGCCTGCTCCATCTTATCCTCAAGCTTTACCTTCAGGGCCGAAGGGTTGATGCTGATCTCATCCCAGGTCACATTCGGATTGGAACAGTTCACCGTCAGCGGCACCGTATTCATCTCATTGATGTTCTCCAGGTCGGCTTCCACATAGAAATCCGAACCGTTTCTCGCCAGACGGTTGAGCACAGACCGCCGCTCCGTGACCTTCAGCGTCACGGTGGAGCTTCCCTCCGGCTCGACCACCTTTCCGATATCCGCGATGCTGTCCTCATTGACGATCGTGATCGGCACATTGGAAAGGATCAGGGAACGGGTCGGATCATCGCTGTTGGTGACCATCAGCCAGATCAGGAAACCCATCACAAGAGCGATGAGCTTCAGGACCAGATTCCCGGTGAGCCGGTTTTTTTCCTTATTCTCATTCATTCTTTGTTTTTCCCTTCCAAAGCTTAAACTTCCTGACCGGAGCGGTCTTGCCCTGGGCTTCCTCCAGGCGCTCCCTCAGACGTTCGGGGCTGACGCCTCTTTCCAGTTCTCCGTGGCTGGCCACCGAGATACTTCCCGTCTCCTCCGACACGATGATCGTGAACGAATCGGTGACCTCACTGATCCCGACACCGGCGCGGTGCCTGGTTCCCAGTTCCTTGCTCAGGGACATGTTGTCGGACAGGGGCAGGTAGCAGGTAGCCGCCATGATCCGGTCCCCGTGTATGATGACAGCGCCGTCGTGCAGCGGCGTATTATGTTCAAAGATATTGACCAGCAGCTGACTCGATACCACGGCGTCGACCCCGATGCCGGTGCGCTCGTACTCATCGAGCGATTCATTCTGCATGATCACGATCAGGGCGCCGGTCTTGGCCTTGGCCATCTCGATCGAGCCCTTCACCAGCTCGCTGAGCGTTCTGTCGCTGAAACGCTCTCCCATAGCTCCCACCGTCTCGAGCGGCAGCAGACTTGAGATCAGCTCACGCTCGCCGAGCGTCTCCAAAAAGCGCCTCAGCTCCGGCTGGAAGACGACGACCATGGTGATGATCGCGATACTGATCCCCCGGTTGACCAGATAGATCAGGGTGTCCATTTGAAGGACGTACACGATCATGACGCAGAAGCCGATCGTGATCAGTCCCTTGAGGAGCGTCCACGCTCTGGTGGTCTTGATCCAGACCAGCAGCCGGTAGACGAGCCAGGCCAGGATCAGGATCTCAAGAAGGTCAATAAAAGTAAAAGAAGGAAGTCTGAAGCTGCTGATCAGACCACGAAAAAATATCGACAACCTGCTCAATCCGATTCCCCTCCCTTCTTAAAATATTCCTGTTATTTACTTATCATAACACAATCCCGGCATCATGCCTACCACTCCCGGGAAATATATGAATCGATTTCGTCATAAGCCTCGCGCATGATCCGGTCCGGATCCGCACCCGCCAGATCCAGCCCCTCGGCCTTGATCAGGTCCGCACGCCGGACACCGAAAAAGGTTCGCATCAGGCAGGACACATAGCCGAACCCGAACTCGTCGCTGACGATCTTTCCTCCGGCCGTCGTCACATAGACCAGCCGGCTGCACCGGCACAGCGGGTAAGGCATCTCCTTCTCATTGTAGTCAAACGTGATCCCGATGGCGCAGATCAGTTCGAAGTATGTCTTGAGGATCGCCGGAAAAGACAGGTCCCAGTAGGGAGCCGCGATCACGACGGTATCTGCCCGGGCAAACTGCCTGGCCTTGTCAAAGATCGCGTCGCTGTAATCTCCCGCGCCCTGCAGTGCCATCCGCTTTTCAAGCCGCTGCCCATCCAGCGCACAAAGCTTCTCTTCATTTAGATCGACTTCCTCCACCTGGCCGTCCAGCTTTTCGAGAAGGTGCCTGGCCAGTCTGAGCGTTCTCGATTCCTCCCTCACACAGGCGTTTACGAACAAGATCTTCATCCTAAGCGGTCCTTTCGTTTTAAAAAACGGCCGGGCGCTGGAAGCGTCCGGCCGAATCAGCCGCCGGAAAACTATCCGGAAGCAGTCAGTACATTGTTTTCGCAGTCAGATCAAAGCTTCGGGCCTGCTGCCACGAGAGCCTTGCCGGCTTCATTTCCTTCATATTTCTTGAAGTTCTTGATGAAGCGGCCTGCCAGATCCTTTGCCTTCTCATCCCATTCGGAAGCATCAGCATAGGTATCGCGCGGATCAAGGATGCCGGTGTCAACGCCCGGAAGCTCGGTCGGAACCTCGAAATCGAAGATCGGGATCTTCTTGGTGGGAGCCTTGAGCACATCGCCGTTTAAGATGGCGTCGATGATGCCGCGGGTA
>DGTA01000104.1 GCA_002394165.1 Lachnospiraceae bacterium UBA4348
CTAGCCAAACTGAGCCACACCCCGGTTTAGAATTCCGCCTTTCTCAAGCGCAAAACCGATTATAACGGAACATAAGGGAATTGTCAATCACAAAATTTCAGCTTTTCAAATACCGCACCTCGGCATCGAGTTTCCCGTCTTCTTCCACCGTCAGGATCATATAGGAATGCTCCCGTCCGTCCTGCCTCGGATAAGTGATGCTGCCCGGGTTCAGGATCAGCATGCCCGGCTGCGACCAGTCGATCAGCGGCTGGTGAGTATGACCGAACATGACGATGTCACACCCGTTTTTGACAGCCTTCTCCCGGAGCATGTCCAAGCCGCAGGAGACAAATTCCATATGGCCGTGCACCGCCAGCGCCCGGTGAGGCCCGAGGGAAAAAGTCATTTCAAAAGGCAGGGCACTGAAAAAATCACAGTTGCCGGCGACGATGACCACCGGAGCGCTGACCATATCCGGAAGGAGCTCCTCCAGGCCCAGGGCATCGCCAAGATGGACGAGAAGGTCAAAGGGCTCTTCCTTTTTGATCACTGCCCTCACCCGGTCATTGTGTCCATGCGAATCGCTGATGATCAGTACCTTCATACGCTCTTCCCCGCCGCCTCAAGCAGCTTTCCCATCAGCCGCATCGCCTTGCCGCGGTGGCTGATCCGGTTCTTCTCCTCCGGGGAGATTTCGGCGCTCGTGCATCCGAACTCGGGAAGATAAAAGATGGGATCGTACCCGAAGCCGTTCGAGCCGGCGCTCTTAAAGGCGATCTGCCCTTCCATAATGCCCCGGCAGGTGATCAGCGTTCCGTCCGGCCAAGCCGCCGCGATGGCACATACAAAGCGCGCGCTGCGCTCGTCTCCGGTCAGGCCTTCCAGCTTCTCGATAATGGCCGCGTTCTTGATCTCGTAGGAGGTATCCTCTCCCATAAAGCGCGAAGAGTAGATGCCGGGCATTCCGTCCATCGCATCCACCACCAGCCCCGAGTCATCCGCCAGAGCCATCTTACCCGAGAGCCTGGCAATTGTCTGCGCCTTGATGATGGCATTGTCCTCGAAGGTGGTGCCGTTCTCAACAATCTCCGTATCGATGCCCGCCTCCTTCATGGACAGGACCTCGCACCTGTCGCCGAGGATCATGCGTATCTCCTTTAATTTGTTCTGGTTGCCCGTTGCAAAAATGATCTGTTCTTTCATATATGGATTCACCTTTCCGTCTGTCCCTCACCCGGTGTGATCCCGGCCTTCAGGCAGATGTTCGTACCGAACTCTTTCTGTGTCTGCTGCCACTGCTTTCCGTCATGGCTGAGGTACCCGCATTTCCCGGCAAGCGTCACATCCGCGGTATACTCATCTTTTTTAAGTTCCACCGCTGCCGGCTTTTTGGCGTCCTTCGTGGTGATCTTCACCGCCACGGCAAACTCCTGACTCTTTTCCAGATAAACGCTCTCCGAAGGCTCAACGGTATAATAACCCGCGTCGTCTAGATGCCCGCTGCCGCAGGCGGTCAGCAGGTCAGGATCAAATTCCCCGCCGGAGGCGGGTCCGGCAAACAGTTCGTAGGACGTATCCGGCCCGACGGCATAAAATCCGAAGCTCGAGAGGGTTCCGGCCTCCGGCGCGGTAAAGACGTTGGCAAACCAGCAGGTCTCATCCTCGTAGCCGATCCGGCCGATCCATCCGCACGGATCGTTCTGGCAGAGGATCTCTTTATCCGGCATCTCAATGCGGGTGTAGGCCAGGATATCCTGCGCCATGTTCCGGTCCTCGTAGGATACGTAAAAGATCCCTTCGTCTCCGAATTTTTCTCCCCAGGTGTTCTGGCAGATCCAGGCACCGTCCGAGGATGGCTGTGTTTTGAAATTACCGGCCGGGAATTCATCGTCCCAGCCAAGGATCAGGATATCGTGCGTCACCTTGCGCTTTTCCGGACAATAAAAAGCAAAGGTCTCTTCATTATAATAACTGCGTGAGACAGCCGTCATCCGGCGGTCCATGCACAGCGATGTCTGGACCGGGCCCCACCTGAGCAGAGCCTTTTTGATGGTCTCCGGATCGGTATCCTCGAAAAGGCGCATCTCCTTCACCCAGGCGGCAGCCTCCAGGCCGTCGGGACTTTCACCGTCCCCGTAAGGATCCTCACTATCCATAACCGGACCGCGCCGGCTGGCCAGATAGGCCATGATCATGCGGTAGTCACCGCCGTCGTCGGGCCCGCCGGTAAAGCCGTTGTTGAGCGCAATATGATCGGCCGAAAAAACCATCTGTTTCTCCGGCATCAGGGCCGCCTCCACACCGGAGGAGGCGCTGATCGCCCAGCAGGTCCCGTTTTTTCCCTGGCTCTTCACCTCCGGGATCTTTCCCGTCTGCCGCGCGTCAAAAAAGGCGGGCAGGGGAAGCTCTCCCGCCCGGACGATGGTTCCTTTAAAGGCAGGCACAAACGCTGCCGCGACCATCAGCACGCAGACTGCCCTGCAAAAAACAAGCTTCACATTCATCTTACGATTCCGCTTCCCGCTTCGGCGCCGGTGGCTTTGGCCCCGGGAACTGATAAAAATAAGTCTTCATCATGCCGTTGTAGATCTTCCGGTTCCTGGCCGGCGTCATCCCCATCTGTTTGGGCGCCTGCTCATAGGAGGTGATCACGTACTTGGACCAGGTATCCAGCCGCCCAAACGCCTCGCCGATCTGGCGGTAGAGCTCCGGCATGGCAGCCTTATCCTCAAGCCGCTCGCCGTAGGGCGGATTGGTAACGATAAATCCGTACTTTTTCGGGTGGCTTAAATCTTTTACCTCCCGGCGCTGGAAATGGATCATATCATCCACACCGGCCAGGCGGGCGTTCTCCCTCGACGCCTTGACCATGGCATCGTCAATATCGTATCCCTGTATGTCGGTCCGGACAGACCAGTCCGCCCGCTCCCTCGCATCCTCAAAGACATCCTCCCACATTTTTTCACTCATCAGATGAGTCCAGTCCTGGGAAAGGAACGTCCGGTTCATGCCGGGCGCGATGTCGGCCGCCATCATGGCCGCTTCAATAGGAAACGTGCCGCTGCCGCAGAAGGGATCGACCAGGATCCGTCCGCTCCTCCACGGAGTGAGCATCAGAAGCGCCGCCGCGAGCGTCTCGGTAATGGGGGCCTTTGCCGTCACCTTCCGGTAACCGCGCTTGTGAAGCGAGACGCCCGAGGTATCGAGGCCCACCGTCACCATATCCTTCAGGATGGAGACCCGCAGGGGAAACGAAGCCCCGCTCTCCGCAAACCACTGGACATGATATTTCCCCTTCAGCCGCTCCACCATGGCTTTCTTCATGATCGACTGGATGTCGGAGGGACTGAACAGCGCGCTGCGGATGGAGGTCGCCTTCGCCACCCAGAATTTCCCGTCCGCCGGGATGAACCGTTCCCATTCAAGTGCCTTCGTTCCCTCGAAGAGCTCATCGAAGGTCGTGGCCCTGAAAGAGCCTACCTTCAGCAGGATCCTCTCCGTCGTACGCAGAAAGATGTTCGCGTAACACACGGCTTCCCAGTCCCCCAGGAATGTCACCTTCCCGTCCTCGACGGATGCGATCTCATAGCCCAGGTCGGTGATCTCTTTTTTCATGACCGACTCCAGGCCGAAATGGCAGGGAGCGATCAGTTCCAGATATTCCATAGATATCCCTTTCTGTAAAGTGAAAGACCGCCAGGGGAGCTGACGGTCTTTCGAGGGGAGTATAAATAATTAATAAGGGGTTAGTAAAAACGGCCAAACCGCCTTTACGCTACTGATTATATTATATATTTAACGAAAATGCAACATCCTTTTCATATTTATTTCACTTTGGATTCTGCCATTTCCGCTTTCTCTTCCTTCCCTGCTTTGTCCGTAAAATATGTGAGGATGCTCTTGCGTGTCACGATGCCGATAAAGATGCCCGCATCGTCGACCACGGGGATGTAATTCTGGTTGATGGCGGTCTGCAGAAGCTGCTCCATCCGGCAGTTGATATTGACCGGCTGGTTGTCCTGCTGTCTCTTTAATTGCTTTACCTGCAGCTGCACCGCAGCGTTGAAGCCGGACGGCCTGCTCTTTAATCCCCAGAGGATATCGCCCTCACGAAGGCTTCCAAGGTAAGCTCCCTGCCTGTTGAGAACCGGCACGGAGGTGAAACGGTATTTCTCCATGACGTTCATCGCCTGCTCTACCGTATAGTCATCATATAGAAAAACAACATCGTTCTTGGGGACCAGATAAAACAGAATGTTCATCGAAATGCCTCCCTTCGCTGTGATCATCGTGTTCTGAAATCATCATAACAAACCCCCGATTCAAGGTCAACGAATCTGCGGCTTATTCATATTCTTTTAAGAAAAAGGCCTCTTTGTTTTCCATCCGAAAAGGGCGCTGCATCTTGTGTGCCCCGCCCCCTTGATTTATAATCTTTATATGATTACTAAGATTACCAGAAAAGAATTCATCCTGTTTATGTCGGTGCTGATCCTCTGCGCTGCGGCACTTTTGATAATAAGAAACCAGTCACATAAAAAAGACATGGGCGCCATCCGCATCACTGTGGATGGCGAAGTACTGGGCGAATATCCGTTAAACCGTGACCGCACCATCCGGATCGGCACCACCAACATCTGCCGCATCCAGGGCGGGCAGGCCATCATGTCCCATGCGGAATGCCCGGATCACTTATGCATGAGAATATTTGATCCCATCGACAAAAACGGCGGCATGATCATCTGCCTGCCGAACAAAGTCGTGATCGAAGGGATCCCCGCAGCGGATGCCAAGGCCGGTGCCATCGATGCGCTCAGCGGTTGAAAAAGCCTTTTATTTACGGTTGCGATGGGTATTTCAGAATGATATTATATTTATTAAGAAACTTTGCAGGAGGCGCTTCATGAGTCGAGAAAGAAGAGAGATTGATGAGAGACGTTTGACGAAGGAGGAACGGCGCGCGCTGCGTTTGAAAAAACGCCGCCGTGAGATCGCGATCATGCGGGCCGTGATCGCCGTCGTCGCCGTGCTGATCGTTGCCCTGGCCGTCGTGCTGATCCGTGCGACCATCAGCGGAGGCAAAAAGAGCCCCAAACCGGCTTCAGGTACGACCGCCCAGGCCAATACGCAGGATGTATCGGCCGGCCAGAACCAGGATATCCAGATCAGCGACGCCTCGGCCGATGCCGCGCAGGAGGGTGATGATGCCTCCGCCGCCGGCGATGAGAACGCGGATGACGCATCCGCCGACGCTGCCGGAGACGCTGCTGCCGATGATGCTGCAGATGCCGGCGAGGACACCGCTCCCGTGGAGGGTGATGCTAGCCAGGCCCTCCAGAAAGCCGCTCTTCTGGCTGCCGGCTATGACTATGACGGCGCCATGGAGCTTCTCCGCTCCGTGCCGGACTACGACCAGAACGATGACATCACTTCGGCCATCACCGAATATGAGACCGCGAAGTCAGCCTGCGTTGCTATAGATCCTAACTCCGTGCCTCATATCTTCTACCACTCGCTGGTGAACGATCCGGACAGAGCGTTTAACGCCGCTGTCCTCGGTCAGGGCGGCGCCGACGGCATGAATGCCTGGATGACCACCGTGGAAGAATTTGACAAGATCACCCAGCAGCTCTACGACAGAGGCTACGTATATGTGCGCCTTCGCGACCTGGTGGTCGAGTCGGTCGGCGAGGACGGCAAGAAGCACTTTACGCCGAACACGAACCTGCTGCTTCCGCCCGACAAGAAGCCCATCGTCCTCTCCGTGGACGACCTTTCCTACTATCACTCCTACAAGCCGGCCGGCTTCCCGGAGAAGCTTGTCCTGGATGATGAAGGTCTTGTCAAGTGCCAGTACACCGACGCCAACGGCAACACCACCATCGGTGACTACGACGTTGTACCGCGCCTGAACACCTTCCTGCGCGAGCATCCGGACGGAGCCTATCACGGCGCCCGCGGCATGATCGCCATGACCGGCTACGACGGCGTCTTCGGCTACCGCACCGATATCGACTACGAAAAGCGCGAACACCTGACTCCCGACCAGTCCCAGTGGCTCGAGGAGCATCCCGATTTCAACCGTCAGACCGAGATTGAGGAGGCGACCGTCATCGCCGACGCCATCAAGAACGAAGGATGGGAATTTGCCAGCCACACCTGGGGTCACTTAAGCGTCACCCAGGTTTCCGCCGACAAGCTGATCGAAGACAACCAGCGCTGGGTCGAGAACGTCGGCAACATCGTCGGAGAGACCGACATCATCATCTTTGCCCACGGCAACGACATCGGCGACTGGCAGGAATATTCCGCCGACAACGACAAATACAACGCCCTCAAGGCTGCCGGCTACAACTACTACTGCAACGTGGACGGCTCCGTTCCCTACTGGGTGCAGATCCGCAACGACTACGTCCGCCAGGGCCGCATCGACCTGGACGGTTACATGCTCTACCGCGCCTCCCAGGGCGAGACCACCGTTCTCGACAACCTGATCGATGCCGCCAGCGTCTTCGACCAGCGGCGTCCCACCCCGGTCATCGCTAACGGCCAGGGCTGATCTGACAGGGGACGGTTCCTTTCCGTGCGCGGTGCGCGATGAGCTTGCGAACGCGGTGCGCGCGCGACTCGCTTGTGTCAGAATACGCTGCCAGAGGGAAAGTCCTTCAAAGTACAAGAGAATAAAACAGAACACCCTGTTCCTCGGGGAGCGCTCGCGCTCCTACCTCGCGCAGCGGTACATAAGGCTCGAGCTTCGCTCTCGCCAAGTACCGGCGCTGCGGTAAGGTCCCCTCTGGAACAGGGTGTTCTGTTTTATTTTCTACCTCTATATGCCAAGGACTGTCCCCTTGTCAGCGTATTCTGACACAGAACCGTCCATTCCCGTGCGCGGTGTCACATCTCGTGCGTAAGAAACACGCTCATTCCGCTTTAAAAGAGGAAGCGCCTTTTAACTTGTTCTCATATTATCAAGCTTAGCTTGCATAAAAGCGGTTCTGTGTAATGTTCTGCTGTCAGAAGGACAGTCCTTTCAAAGAGGTATAGCTGACAACAAAGAACAGATTCTTAAGGATCTTCAGCTTAGGCCGCCGCTGCAGAAAGTGCGAGCATAGCGGACGCATTCGGAGCACTGTCTGAGCGTTCGTAAGAACGCGAGTTTGCGTAGAATGCGTCTGATAAGCGGCGCAGCACTTTCAAATAGCGGCAACTGGCTGAAGATCCTTTGAATCTGTCTTTTGTTGTTAATAATACTTCTTCAAGGACTGTCCCCCTGTCAGAATCAGCTTCGCGAAAGGTAATCCACCATCATCGCCGCATAGTCCGATGCAAACACCGGATCATCGATCATTTCTTCCTGCACTTCAAAATAGTGAAGCCCGTCATGCTCTTTCCTGCGGAATGCCGGCTGGTATATTTTATCCGGCTGGGGAAGGAAGACCCCCTGTTTTCTTACATAGCAGTTCCAGGCTTTCGCTTTCTCCCGGTATTGGGAATTCACGCTCATTGCCACGCTTTTATGGATCGCCATGTCTTCGACCGGCAGGTAGTAATAGTTTTTCCAGTCAGGGAAGTAATAGCGCAGTTCTTCATTAAGGAACGGGATCGTCAGGACTGCGCGTCCTTTTTCTGCATCTAAACAGGTGCCCGTCTTTTCGCATCTCAAAAATACCTGATGCGGAAGCTCATTGGGGAAATCCAGTGTCATTATAAAAGAGTCATCCTTAAGATGTCCCTCCCACTCGCTCTTTTCCACCAGCGGCAGATATGCGTAAAGACCTGTCACCAGCAGCATGCCGTCCACATCCTCGCCGTTATGGAGAAGCAGCGCCTGCTGCCGTTCATCTCCTCCCTCTTTCACCCAGTCCCGGTAGACGCTGATCAGCTGGCCGCCGTCGAAAATATCTTCACGGTCCGTTCCCATAAACCGCTCGAGTGATTTCTGGTTCATATGAGGCATCTTCAGAAGCTTCCTGAGCGGCCGGACGTTCAGGTATATGTCCTCACTCTCCATACTGCGGATCTTCGTCTCAAGGCCGTATTTTTCTTCTTTTTCAAGAATGTATGGAATATCGAAGTGATTTCCGTTAAAATGAATAAGAGACGTATATGGTTTCAGATAAGCATCGAATGTCCGGATCAGCGCCGCCTCTTCCTGAGGGCGCTCGGCCATCCACTGTGTGATCTGCCAGGAGCCGTCGCGGAGGCGATGGGCAGCCCCGATCAGGTAAAGATGGGAATACGCCGCCTTCAGGCCGGTCGTTTCTATATCAAAGAAGACCGCTCTGTCGGGGTCGATCCCACGGCTGACGAGAAAACGGTCCGGATTATAAGCTGCTTTCTTTTGTAATGTGATCATAAAAAGATCACCCCTTTTCTGCAATATTATGAAGCTTTTCTAAGTCTGAAACCACTCTATCACAGATTCCCGGAGATAACAAACATCCCCGGTACAGGAGGACAGTATGAACAAACCAGTACTCGTAATCATGGCAGCCGGCATGGGAAGCCGGTTTGGCGGAATGAAACAGATCACCCCGGTGGATGACCACGGTCATATCCTGATGGATTTCTCATTATATGATGCAAGACTGGCCGGATTTGAGAAGGTTGTCTTTATCATCCGGAAAGAACATGAAGCCGTGTTCAGGGAAAGCATCGGCGACCGTATCGCCGAAAAGATGGAAGTAGCCTATGCCTTCCAGGATCTGAACGATCTTCCCGAAGGCTATACAGTCCCCGAAGGCAGGGAAAAGCCCTGGGGAACCGCGCACGCGGTGCTGAGCGCCAGAAAGATCATCGACAGCCCGTTCGCCGTCCTCAATGCCGATGACTATTACGGACGCGCGGCCTTCCAGATCATCTATGAGTATCTCGCCTCCGCACGCGATGACGATAAATTCCGCTACGCCATGGTCGGCTATCAGCTGGGCATGACACTGACAGAGAGCGGCCATGTCGCCCGCGGCGTCTGTGAAGTCGATGAGAATGGTTACCTCCGGAAAGTAACCGAACGCACAAAAATAATGAAAACTCCCGAGGGAGCCGCTTATCTTGGTGACGACGAACAGACCTGGATCCCCATCGATCCGGCCAGCACCGTCTCCATGAACTTCTGGGGATTTACGAAAAGCTATATGAGCGCACTTGAAAAAGAGTTCCCCGCCTTTCTGGAGGCAAACCTGCCGCAGAACCCTCTCAAATGTGAGTACTATCTCCCCTACGTGGTCGACTGCCTGCTCCGGTCTGACAAGGCCACAGTGCAGGTCCTGAAGACACCCGACCGCTGGTTCGGCATGACCTACCGCGAAGACCGTCAGATGGTGGAGGATCACATCCGCCAGTACCAGGAGAGCGGGTACTATCCGAAAGAGTTCTGATCATTGATTCGTCAGGGTGCGTAAAGGTGAGTCAGGAGATATGTCCCCTGGCTCACCTGACTCATAAAAAAAGCACTGCATCATCTGCAGTGCTCTTTTTAATGTCTGTTATTCAGCTTTCTGACGGATTACTCTTCCACCGGAGCTTCTTCAGCAGCCTCGGCTACATCCTGAGCAACCTCTTCAGCAGCGATCTCTTCAGCTGCCTCAGCAGCACCCTGCTCAACAAACTCATCGTTTGCTTCGTCAGAGTAAACCGGAACATCCTCTTCCTCAGCGGGAGCGGCCTTCGGAGCAGCGTTCTCGAGAGCCTTCATGCTCAGGTTGATCTTGCGGTCAGCCTCGTTGAAATCAACGATCTTGGCAGTGATGATCTGACCTGTCTTAAGAACGTCAGAGGGTTTCTCCACGCGGGTGTGGGAGATCTGAGAAACATGAAGCAGAGCATCAACGCCCGGCTCAAGCTCAACGAAAGCACCAAAATCAGTCATACGGGCAACACGGCCGGTAATGATGGTATCCTTCGCGAACTTCTCAGCAGCATTGTTCCAGGGATTGCTCTCCGGGAACTTAAGGCTCAGAGCGATCTTCTCGCCGTTGATGTCTTTAATCAGAACAGTAAGCTTTTCTCCGACTTTGAAGACCTTCTTCGGATTCTCAACATGACCCCAGCTCATCTCAGAGATGTGAAGCAGGCCGTCTGCGCCGCCCAGGTCGATGAACGCGCCGAAATCGGTAACGTTCTTGACAACACCTTCAAGCACATCGCCGACTGCGATGCGGGCGAACAGCTCTTCCTGGAGTTTTTTCTTTCTCTCGACAAGAATCTGCTTGCGGTCGCCGATGATGCGTCTTCTTCTGGGATTGAACTCAGTGATAACGAATTCGATCTCCTGACCGGCATACTTCTCAAGATTCTTCTCGTAGGAGTCAGAAACCAGACTGGCGGGGATGAAGACTCTGGACTCTTCCACAACTGCGATCAGGCCGCCGTTAAGCACCTGAACGACCGGTGCGGTAAGGATCTCATGAGACTCAAGAGCTTCCTCAAGACGCTTATTGCCTTTCTCCGCGGCAAGCCGCTTGTAGGTAAGGAGGGTCTGGCCTTCGCCGTCGTTAACCTTAACGACCTTCGCTTCCAGCGTGTCCCCAACATGAATCAGCTCACGCAGGTCGACATTAGGATCATTGGTGTACTCATTCTTTGTGATGATACCATCAGCTTTGCAGCCGATGTTAAGGATGATCTCATCCTCTTTCACATCAATGACCGTGCCTTCCACTATGTCCCCGTTACGAACTGTCTTACATGTCTCGTCCAGCATTTGTTCAAAACTCATTTCCTGCATTGTTTTGAAACCTCCTCAATAAGATTATAGGGGGTCGATGCCCCTGCTGTAATACCCACGTAACCCACGGATGGCAATAGTGATAAGTCAAGATCAGCTAATGTCTGTATGTAGTATGTCTGACTACATTTCTCTTTGCAAATTTCAAATAATTTCTGCGTGTTGGAGCTGTTTTTCCCACCTATTACAATCATTACATCTGCCTTTCCGGCAAGTTCAGCAGCTTCCTTCTGGCGTTCTTCTGTTGCGTTACATATGGTATTCAGAATACAGTCTCTATCATATCGCAACAAATGAAGAATTTCAACTAATTTGTCAAATTTCTTAGAATTAAATGTCGTTTGAGATACAATGCATAAAGGCTTGTCGTTTTCCCGGACGAACGCAGATGCCTGCTGTTCGTTTTCGATCACAGTCACAGGCGTTACCGACCATCCGCAGATTCCTTCCACCTCAGGATGCTCCCTGCTGCCGATCACGACGATCTGAAATCCCTCTTCACTCTTCTCTCTGACAATTTTGTGAATTTTCTTTACAAAAGGACAGGTCGCATCGACCATCTTCAAGCCCTGTTTCCCGATCAGGTCGCAGATCTCCTTCTCCACGCCGTGAGACCGGATGATCACGGTTCCTTCCTTCAGCTCCTCCAGTTCCTGCTTCGAGCGGATCACACTGATCCCGCGCGCCTCCAGGTCCCTGACGACCATCTCATTATGGATGATCGGCCCATAGGTATACACCTTTCCCTGCGCCTTTGAAGACTGATCATAGCATGTCTCCACTGCCCGGCGCACCCCAAAGCAGAAACCCGCTGTTTTTGCTGTGACAACCTGCATCTGATAACCTCCATGCAGCATAAAATAAGGAATGATCCTCATAAATGATGCCTTTTGATAACAAGCCTCTGCCATTTTGGATCATTTATGGTATTCAACATGTTGCTTACAATATGTTAATGGCGTTATTTCGGCATATTTACGGTATATTTTTGCTTGACACCTTTCATTCACGCTCTTACAATTATGATCAAGTCCTTGCCTGGCGGCTTCCACAACCTGCAGACATGAAAACGTTTATGTAAGAAAGGAGTGACCTGAATCCATGAAGAACCCGCAAAATCCTGTTCCCGGGGACAGTTCCTTCGATTACTCTTTCCTGGTCGGCGAACCTCGCCCCGGCTATAAGCTCAATCAGCTGGGAGGCCCTTACACGATCAGGGACTATGATGCCCTCCCCGAAGAGATCCGCGTTGAACTCATCGACGGCATTTTCTATGATATATCCGCCCCATCCGTCCTGCACCAGGCGATCTGCGGTTATATCCATTATCAGCTTTTCAACTTTCGTATGCAAAGCGGCCGATCCTGTTTCCCCATGATCTCACCCTTGGATGTTCAGCTCGACCGGGATGACAAGACCGTTGTTCAGCCCGATGTGATCATCATCTGCGACATGAATAAGGTCATCGGCAGAGGTATCTTCGGCGCCCCGGAATTTATTCTGGAAGTGCTCTCTCCCTCCACGCGCACAAAGGACCTCGGGATCAAGTTCAAAAAATATAAAGCTGCCGGTGTGCTGGTATACTGGCTGATCGATCCCGAAGAAAAGACACTCACCCAGTACGACTTCCGGGCCGGATCATCCCCTGTCGTCTATGATTTCAACGCATCGGTTCCTGTACTCGTCTGGGACGGAGAATGCCGTATTGATCTGGCCGAAATGGAAAAAGGCATTGCCGTTTTCCGGGACAGGTGATCACTCCATCCGCTCTCTGGCCAGTGAAACGATCCTCTGCGTCACCTCTTCAATACTCATATAAGAGCTGTCCACCAGGATGGCATCCTCAGCCTGCTTAAGCGGGGCAATATCGCGGTTCATATCCCGCCAGTCGCGCTCGCGGATCTCCTTTTCGATCTTTGCCAGATCACACTCCTCGCCTTTCGCGCAAAGCTCGTCATAGCGTCTTTTGGCACGCACCTCCACGCTTGCCGTGAGATAGATCTTCAGCGGCGCGTCCGGCAGGATCATCGTGCCGATGTCCCGGCCGTCCATGATGAGGTCATACTTTGCCGCCACGTCACGCTGAAGAGACAGCAGCTTGGCACGAACCGGACTTTTTGCCGATGACAGGCTCGCCATATTTCCCACTTCTTCACGGCGCAGCTGACCGGTCACATCTTTTCCGTCAAGGTACATAAGCTGTACGCCATCCTGATAGACAGCTTCCACCTTCATCGCATCCAGATCCCGCTGCAGCGCAGCCTCATCCTCAATATCCGTCCCGGCTGCGACCAGGCCCAGTGCCAGTGTCCGGTACATGGCGCCAGTATCCACATACATGAAGCCAAGTTCCCCTGCTGCTTTCTTTGCGATAGTGCTTTTGCCCGCTCCGGCAGGCCCGTCGATTGCAATATTAAATGCCATGATAAACTCCTTTTTCATAAGTTTTCAATAACTTCTCTTATTATAAGGGAAGATGAGAAAATAACAACCTGATCGGCTTTTATTCTCTTCCTGCAGCCCTTCCGGCAGCTCTGCCCGTTGCCCAGGCGATCTGCAGATTAAAGCCGCCGGTCAGCGCATCCACATCGAGCACCTCTCCGGCAAAATAAAGGCTGTGCACCTTTTTTGCTTCCATAGTGTCCGGCTTTATCTCCCGCACACTCACGCCTCCTGCCGTGATGATCGCCTCGCCAAAGCCGCGAAGTCTCGTAAGCGTAAAAGGCAGTGCCTTCGTCAGTGTCACGAGTTCATGTCTCTTTGCCTTAGTAACCTCTCTTGCCGGCAGATTCCCGTCCAGACCGCACCTTTCCAGCATGACCGGAACCATGGATGAGGGATAAAGCCCGGTCAGCACATTCTTAAGCTGCTTATTGCTCGCCGCGGCAAAGTCACGAACGATCCTCTCATCCAGCTTTTTCTCGTCAAGAGCCGGCTTTAAGTCGATCAGAAGCTTCAGCTGCTTCTTCAGAAGCTTATCACCCACCCGGGCACTGGCACTTAAGATAAGAGGACCAGTCACCCCAAAATGAGTAAACATCATCTCGCCAAACTCTTCGAACAGCACCTTTTTCCCATCCCGGATCTGAACCGAGACATTGCGAAGCGAAAGCCCCTGCATACGGACTGCATCTTCCTCAAGCGTCTCCATCGGCACGAGGGAAGGCCGCTGATCCGTCACTGAAATCCCCAGTGTTTTTGCAAAGCAAAGCCCGTCTCCGGTCGATCCGGTGGACGGGTAAGAAAGCCCGCCGGTGGCGATGATCACAGCATCCGCGTGAACACGGGAGCCGTCAGAAAGTACAACACCGGTGACACTGGATACTCCTGCATCTGAGTTTGACACTCCTGCATTTGAGGCATCACTTTTTTCTTCAGTGACCGTTTCCGCCTCCATAACGACCGTCTTTACTTCCGTCTCCAGCCGCACCTCCACGCCCAGGCGTTTCATCTCTCTGGAAAGCGCCGCCGTCACATCGGAGGCGTGATCTGAGACCGGGAATACCCGGCCTCCGCGTTCTGTCTTACACTTTAAACCAAGACTCTCAAAAAAAGAAATTACATCAGCGGGGGCAAAATCGCTGAATGCACTATACAGGAAGCGGCTGCCATGAATGATACTGTCCATGAGCACGTCACGCTCACATTCATTTGTGAAATTGCAGCGACCCTTACCGGTAATATAGATCTTTTTTCCCAGCTTCTCATTCTTTTCGAGCAGGATCACCCTGCTGCCCTCCCGGGCAGCAAAGATCGCTGCCATCATTCCGGCGGCTCCGCCGCCGATCACCACAACCGTTTTCATTATGCATTCTCCAGTTCAAACCAGAACTCAACACCATTCTTATCCGGAATATTGGAGACTCCGTACGGCTGGTGAAAAGAGTCCATGATCGCCTTTACGATGGACAGTCCCACACCGCTTCCCCCGTACTCCCGGGTCCTGGCCTTATCCACTTTATAAAACTTGTCCCAGAGCCTGCCAAGATCCTCCTCCGGGATCAGCTCACCATTATTGAATACGGCGATCCGTGAAGCCCCTTCTCTCTCCGGTGCTTCTCCCGCACTTATGAATATGTTCCTGTCGCCAGCCACATGGTTTAAGGCATTACTCAGGTAATTAGTGAGAACTTCCTCCACCATATACTCATCGCCCCAGACATATAGCTCTTCAGGCCCTTCATATGTGATCTGCGCTTCTTTCTGCTGCGCGAGGATCTGCAGTGACTGTAATTTACCCTTGATAAGAGGAACAATATCAAACCGGCTCATCTCCACCTGTTCATTGCCAAACTCCAGCTGGTTTAATGTGAGCAGTTTCTGAACCATGGCATTCATCTTGCCGGCCTCATCGATGATCACATCACAGTAGAATTCACGGCTCTCCTGATCGTCGTTGATGCACTCCTGAAGTCCCTCCGCATACCCGCGGATCAGGGCCAGCGGCGTTTTAAGTTCATGAGACACATTTGAGAGGAATTCCGAGCGCATCTGTTCCTGTTTTTCTTTGCGCTCGATGTCACGCTGTAACTCATTATTAGCAGACTTCAACTGAGAAATCGTCTCCTGCAGCGTATCCGACATCTTATTGAAATGATCCCCGAGCTGCCCGATCTCATTGCTGCCGCCGCTTGTATAACGGGCATTAAAGTCCAGGTCCGCCATACGCTTTGAAAGCTCCGTCAATTCCCTGACCGGCCTGGTAAAGCGGTTCGAGAGAAACCAGATCAGTGCGAAGCAGATCACCAGCGCAGCCAGCGAAAAGATCAGCGAAAACCGGGCGGAGATTCCCACACTCTCGTGAATACTGCTCATCGGAATGCGGATCATAAAATAACCGCTCTTGGACAGTACACCCCACATCTCCAGGTAATCCAGATTCATCATGGAATCCTTCTTCCGCTGGATCTTGTAATTTTCGCTTTGCTTGAGAATGACCGCATCCTCCTCCGGCTCAAGGCCTGTCGCATACCCGTAAAGACGGCCGGCCATAACATCCGAATTCATTCGCGTGCTCAGGATCCGATCAAAGCTCTCATCCAGTACCACCAGATCCATATTATTAGAGAAGAACAGCTGATTGATCTCCGAGCCGCGGTCCGAAAAGTAATCGGCATCCAGTCCATCCTCCGTCATATGTTCATCCACCAGCCGGTACGCCTTGGTCAAAGTCTGCTCCAGCCGATGTACATAATATCTTTCCAGGAAAAAATAGTTCGCCAACAGGTTAGCCGCCAAGACTACCGCCATCAGGCCGGTAAAGATTGCCGCCAGCTGAGCGCCTATTGAATGTTTCATATAATAAGCCTCCACAAAAAGGAGCACACTCCTTCTGTTCCTTTAAGAAAAAGAAGCATGCACCTTCCGTCTTTATATATTTTGATGTTACTCGAGTGATAGTTTGCCTTAGGGGCAAACTTGTTCTCGGTTTTAACTTTTTTGTTTTTTCCACTCGGTGATGTATTCCATGGCATTTTCCAAGTTGATCTTATATTCATTAACAAGTCGATCTGTCATTTCCTGTTCAGTTCTGCCATCTTCAGCCATTGTCTCGACAGCACCAAGTATACGTCCTTCTTCTCTTTCGAGTTCATAATGTTCCAACAAAGTCATATACTCTTTCCTCCATCGTTTATGAACCTTCGCTTTCCGAACTTCATTCTCAAGTACATCCGTGAAAGCATTGGCGGGCACGCCTTTTGAAATATAGTCCAGAAAGGCTTTCATATTTTCCGAAACATCATCCGTTTCGCCTTTCGCACAAAGAAGGATTTTTTCTGTCTCATCTCCCAGTTCCCTCGTCGGATCCTCCCGACAGAGATTTGCAAAAGTGTACTTATGCCTGCGGTTATGTCTGAACAGATTGAAGCCGCATATGAATATGATATAACATCTGTTCAGCTCACTGTAACGTTTCCCCCGCTCTATCAGATTCAGATCGATCATCCCCTGGGAATATCGAACCCGTTTAGGCAGAGAGTCTTTTACCGCATTCTGTATCTCCACGTCATAGATCACATTTTCATCGTCCTCGGCATAGACGTCGAACCGAACCCCTTTTCCATCCGCTGTGATCTCGATCGGTTTCTGTCGGTTTACCTCCACCAGCCTCCCAAGCTTTTTGTCAAGGATCAGCTCCAGCAGCTCCTTACACAGATCAGGGCGGCTCTCCATGATCTTGCAGAACAGGAAATCATCCGTAAACGTCAGTTCTTCATAACTTTTTGCCATACACGTTCCTCCTTTGAACATAGCTGATCAGAGCAGGAACAAACTTCATTTTCCCTGCTCATTATTAAGATGCGAGCAAGGAAATTTCCGTGGAGAACTCCACATGATACAGCAGATGCTGCAATGAAATGAAATATGACTTGCTGTTATGAAATATGTTATCACAACCGGCATTTCATGACAAGAATAAGGCTTCTTCCACCGCTGGGGTTTAACTTGCTTTTCCCGGTGGCCAGCCACCACGCTACGCCTCGCTTCACCCCAAAGCGTGGTATGCGCCCATTTAGGGTAACACTTTTTTGTGACTGAAACCGTGTAGGGTAACAAGCTCGCACTGCCCTCCGGAAGGGGTAACACGTCTTGCATTGTTGTTGATATTGTTCATCTGCACTAAGCGGCAGTCAAACTCTTTTAGTTGGTTACCATTAAATACGTCCCTTTCGGGTTCTGCAGCCGGAACTGTACTGGTGACATCCAGCCGTTGGACTTTTTCGGCCTTTTATGGTTATAAAAGTTGATGAAGCTCTTTACCGCTTCAATCATCTCATAAATGGGAACTCTTTTTTCTTTGACCTTTGTCTTTCCAAAACGGCAGTATAAAGCTTCTGTCTTAATGA
>DGTA01000132.1 GCA_002394165.1 Lachnospiraceae bacterium UBA4348
TTCGGACATCCGTGGCTGCTGCAGGGCGACGGCAAGATGAGCAAATCCAAAGGAAACGTGCTCTACGCCGATGACCTGGTGGATTTCTTCGGCGTGGACGCGGTGCGCTACTTCGTGCTCCATGAGATGCCCTTCGAGAACGACGGTGTGATCTCCTGGGAGCTGATGGTGGAGAGACTCAACTCCGACCTGGCCAACACGCTGGGCAACCTGGTGAACCGCACCATCTCGATGACCAACAAGTATTTCGGCGGCGTGGTGAGAAACAGCGGCGCGGGCGAAGAAGTGGACGAGGACCTGAAAAAGGTAGTGCTCGAAACTCCCGTCAGGGTGAGAGCCGCCATGGAGAAGCTGCGCGTGGCGGATGCCCTCACGGAGATCTTCACGCTGTTCAAGCGCTGCAATAAATACATCGATGAGACCATGCCCTGGGCGCTGGCCAAGGATGAGGCGAAAAAAGACCGCCTCGCCCAGGTGCTCTACAACCTGACCGAATCCATCTGCATCGGCGCGGAGCTTCTGGAATCCTTCATGCCCGATACCGCGCAGAGGATCTTCTCGCAGCTGAACGCTTCCCCGAGAGGACTTGAGAAGATGGATACCTTCGGGCTGTATCCGGACGGAAACCGTGTCACCGAGAAGAGTGAGATCCTCTTTGCCAGACTGGACATCAATGAGGTCATGGAGAAGGTGAACGCGATGTACGGCGTTCCGGAGGAGGCAGCAGCGCAGGAAGAGCCGAAGGAGGAGGAGATCCATCTGGAGGCGAAGGAAGAGGTAACCATCGACGACTTTGCGAAGCTGCAGTTCGCGGTAGGCGAGATCATCGAGTGCGAGGAAGTCAAGAAATCCCGCAAGCTGCTCTGCTCCAAGGTGAAGATCGGCGACCAGGTGCGCCAGATCGTCTCCGGCATCAAGGGAAGCTACTCCGCCGCTGAGATGGTCGGAAAGAAGGTCATGGTCGTGACCAACTTAAAGAGCGCGAAGCTGGCCGGCATCCTCTCCGAGGGAATGATCCTCTGCGCCGAGGGCCCGGACGGGACCCTTGCGCTGATGACGCCGGAGAAGGATATGCCCTCCGGCTCGGAGATCTGCTGATGTTTGATATTTTTGACACGCATGCCCATTACGATGATGAGGCCTTTGACGAGGACCGGGAAGAGCTTCTTTTAAGCCTTCCCTCAAAGGGCGTGCGCTTTGCGGTCAATGTGGGGGCGTCGCTGGAGGGCGCGAGAAAAAGCGCCGCTTTTGCCGCCTCCTGGGACCATATCTATTCGGCTGCCGGACTCCATCCCGACGACATCGGGCAGCTCACGGAAGAGAGTTTCGAGGAGATCCGGACGATGGCCCGGGATAAAAAGTGCGTGGCCATCGGGGAGATCGGCCTCGACTACCACTGGATGGTAAGACCCCGCGAGGAACAGAAAGCCGGATTTATCCGTTTCCTGGAACTTTCAAAGGAACTGGACAAGCCGATCAACGTTCACTCCAGGGACAGCCACCAGGACTGCTTTGACATCATCAAAGCCCATCACGCCGGGACCACCGGCGGGATCATCCACTGCTTTTCAGGCTCAGCCGAGCTGGCGAGAGAGTATGTGAAGCTCGGATATCATATCGGGGTCGGCGGGGTGGCTACCTTCAAGAATGCGAAGGCCCTTCCGGAGGTCATTAAGACCATTCCCATCGAGCGGATCGTGACGGAAACGGACTGCCCCTATCTGGCGCCGGTCCCCTTCCGCGGAAAACGCAACGACTCGTCCAAGATCAGCTATGTCATTGAAGCGATCGCGCGCATCCGGGAGACGGATCCCGATGAAACAGCCAGGATCCTGTTTGAGAACGCGATGCGCGTCTACCGTTTAAAGGAGTAATTCAGGAAACAGAGCATGACAGAAAACCTGGCAAATCCAAAAAATACCATCGAGATCATCAAAAAATATGAGTTCACCTTCCAGAAACGGTTCGGGCAGAATTTCCTGATCGACGGCCATGTGCCGGAGAAGATCGTGGCCGCGGCCGGGATCGGAAAAGAGGACACCGTGCTGGAGATCGGCCCCGGGATCGGGACGCTGACCCAGTACCTGGCCCGGGAAGCGGGGCAGGTGGTGGCCGTGGAGATCGACCGGATGCTGATCCCCATCCTGGAGGAGACGCTGGAGGGCTTCTCCAACGTGACGGTGATCAACGACGATATCATGAAATGCAGCCTGAAGAAGCTGTGTGATGAGTATAACGGCGGCCGGCCGATGAAGGTGGTCGCCAACCTGCCGTATTACATCACGACGCCAGTGGTGATGGCGCTTTTAGAGAGCCGCGCACCGATCCGTTCGATCACGGTGATGGTCCAGAAGGAGGTGGCGGACAGGATGCAGGCCGGGCCGGGTACCAAGGACTACGGCGCCCTTTCCCTGGCGGTCAGATACCACTCCCGGGCAAAGATCGTGGCCGATGTACCGCCGAACTGCTTCATGCCGCGTCCCAAAGTGGGAAGCGCCGTGATCCATCTGGACTGCGAGGGTATGGAGCTTCTCCCCGAGGAGGAGGAGAAGAGACTGTTCGCGCTGATCAAAGCGGCCTTCGGCCAGCGACGGAAGACTCTTCCGAACGCGGTCGCGGGAAGCGGCGCGCTCCCCTATGACCGGGAGACGGTGGCCGCGGCGCTTGAAAGGCTCGGATTAAAGCCGACCGTGCGGGGAGAAGCCCTTGAGCTGGCGCAGTTTGAGGCGCTCGCGCGGGAACTGGACAGGAGGAACTGAAGTATGGCAACAGCAGAGCACTTTACCTATCCTTCCGTGGACGGGAAGACACAGATCCACGCCATGAGGTGGAGACCCGAAGGGACGCCTACCGCCATCGTGCAGATCGTGCACGGCATGCTGGAGTTTGTGGAGAGATACGGAGATTTTGCTTCGTACCTTGCCGACAGAGGATTTCTGGTGGTCGGGAACGATCACCTCGGACACGGCGACTCGATCACCTGCGAGGAGGCGAGAGGCTATTTCGCCGATAAAACGCCTGACCGGTGCGTACTTCAGGATATGCGCGAGCTGCAGCGGCTGACGGAAAACGAATACCCCGGTATCCCCTACTTCATGCTCGGCCACAGCATGGGGTCTTTCCTGGCCCGCAATTACCTGTGCGTCCACGGAAAACACCTGGACGGCGCCATCATCAGCGGAACCGGGCACCATCCCTCCTACGAGGCGTCCTTCGGGATGTTCCTTTGCAGGCAGATCGCCCGGCGCAAGGGCTGGCATTACAGAAGCGCTTTTGTGAACAAGCTGGCCATGGGCAACATGAACAAGCGTTTTGAGCCGGCCAGGACTCCCAGTGACTGGCTCACCCGCGACCAGGCCGTGGTCGACGCCTACATCGCCGACCCGAGGACCCGCTTCGTCTTCACTCTCAACGCCTTTTACGGCATGTTCCACATGCTCCACTTCATCGCGGACATGGGGAACCTGAAGAAGATGCCTACCTCCCTCCCGGTGCTGTTCATCGCCGGGGAACTCGACCCGGTCGGAAATTTCGGCGCCGGCGTCAAGAAGGTGCTGGCTGAGTTTGCCTCCGTGGGCATGAAGGATGTGCAGTGCCGCATCTATCCCAACGACAGGCATGAAGTGCTCAATGAACTGGATAAAGAAGATGTGTACCACGATATCGAGAAATGGCTGAAAGCCCATATCGGAAAGGAGAGAGTACTGGCATGAAAGGTTTCTTCAATATGGACAGCCCGTTTTTTGTGTTTCTGACCAGAGTGGCTGACCTGATGATCCTTAACCTGCTGTTCATCGTCTGCTGCATTCCAATATTTACCATCGGAGCAGCCTGCACGGCCCTCTCCTATGTGACGCTCAAACAGGCGGAGCAGGTGGACGGCTACATCGTCCGCGGCTACTTCCACGCATTCAAGCAGAATTTCAAGCAGGCCACGCTCATCTGGCTGATCATGCTGGCCATCCTGGCTGTCCTGATCATGGACTTTATGATCACCGGCGGGGCCTCCAGCGTCATGCCCGGCGGATCTGCCAGCGTCATGCGCGTCCTGCTCTACATCGGCTTTGCGGTCTGGATCATGGTCTTCCTTTATGTGTTCCCGCTCCTGGCAAGATTTGAGAATACCGTGATGGGGACCCTTCGCAACGCGATCCTGATCAGCCTGGCGAACGCCCCCAAAACCCTGCTGATGATGGCCGTGATCGCCATGGCCGTGGTCGTCTCCCTCTGGAACGGCAACACCATCGCCTGGTCCATCCTGGTATGGTTCCTGCTGGGCTTCGCCCTGCTCTCGTACATCAACAGCCTGCTGCAGGTGAAGATCATCCACCGGTTCATGCCGGAGGAGGAGGAAGAAACGGTCTCCGACCTTGACTGGAGAGCTCCCGAGCCTCCGAAGGATGTGGCGGCGGCACGCACTCAGGAAGTGACGCCGATCCCGGGAATTACGCCGGGGTTTGGAGAGACGCCTGCATCAGATGCAGCGGAAGAGGCTTCAGAGGAAGAATAAAGCAAGTCAGGCCCCGGCGGCGAATGTACCAACTCGCCCTGGGGTCTTTTGCGTGCGAAAAAGGCAGGTCTGGCCCCGGCAGATAAGCCGTGAATTGACATACCCCCTTCTTTTGATTATAATCTACTTTACGTTTTTATGCCCTGCCATAAAAACGGGTTCTTACAACAGTATCGCCGGCCTGCGGACGAGAAACGCGGCCGAGACTTCTTTGAAGGAGGAAGAGCAGATGCTTTACAAGAAGGTTTCGACGGATCTTAATTTCGTCGAACGGGAAAGGAAGACGGTTCAATTCTGGAAAGAGAACAAGATCTTCGAAAAGAGTGTGCAGCAGCGTGAAAACGATGAGACATACATGTTTTACGATGGCCCGCCCACTGCTAACGGCAAACCGCATATCGGCCATGTGCTGACCAGGGTCATCAAGGATATGGTTCCCAGGTACCACGCGATGAAGGGACAGAAGGTCCCGCGCAAGGCCGGATGGGATACCCACGGACTGCCGGTTGAACTTGAGGTTGAGAAAGAGATCGGCATCGAAGGAAAAGACGAGATCGAAGCTTACGGCATTGAGCCGTTTATCGGGAAGTGCAAGGAGAGTGTCTGGAAGTATAAGACCATGTGGGAGGATTTCTCCGGAAACGTGGGCTTCTGGGCCGATATGGACGACCCCTATGTCACTTACTATGACGATTATATCGAGTCGGAGTGGTGGGCGCTGAAGACGATCTGGGACAAGGGCCTGCTCTATAAGGGCTTCAAGGTCGTTCCGTACTGCCCGTGCTGCGGCACGCCGCTGTCCTCCCATGAGGTGGCGCAGGGCTACAAGACCGTGAAGGAGCGCTCTGCGATCGTCCGCTTCAAATGCAAGGACGAGGACGCGTATTTCCTGGCATGGACCACGACTCCGTGGACGCTGCTCTCCAACGTGGCGCTTTGCGTGAACCCCGACGAGACCTATGCGAAGGTGAAGGCGGCCGACGGCTATACCTATTATATGGCCAAGGCCCTGCTCGACAGTGTGCTGGGAAGCCTCGGCGATGAGGAGAAAGGGATCCCCGCTTACGAGATCCTGGAGACCATGCCCGGCAAAGCGCTGGAATACCGTGAATATGAGCCTTTGTACGAGGCCTCTGTTCCGATCGTTGAAAAACAGCATAAAAAGGCCTATTTCGTGGAAGTGGATGACTATGTCACCATGACCGACGGTACCGGTATCGTTCAT
>DGTA01000094.1 GCA_002394165.1 Lachnospiraceae bacterium UBA4348
GAAGCAGCCCGGTTTCCGTGCTTGGCCACCTTGATCCCCGCGGCGGCGATCACGAAGGCTGATGTCGTGGAAATATTGAAACTGTGGGCGCTGTCGCCGCCGGTCCCCACGATCTCCAGCACCTCCATGCCGTGATCCACCCGGAGGGCGTGTTCGCGCATGGCAGCCGCGCATCCCGAGATCTCATCGGTCGTCTCCGCCCTGGCGCTCTTCGTGGAAAGGCCTGCCAGAAAAGCCGCGTTCTGCGTCTGGGTCGTCTCCCCGCTCATGATCTCATTCATGACCTGGTACGCTTCCTCATAGGATAAGTCTTCCTTGTTCACGATCTTGACAATGGCTTCTTTGATCATTTTTCTTCCTCCTCAGGAAAGCATCCGCAAAGCCGCAGCCAGTTTTGCAGCATCCTGGGGCCGTCCGGCGTCAGGATCGACTCCGGATGAAACTGCACCCCGTAGATCTCATGATCCCGATGCCTGACGGCCATTATCTCGCCGTCCCGGGTCCTTGCCGTCACGACAAGAGAGCCAGGCATCGTCTCTTCGGCCGCTGCCAGGGAATGATAGCGGCCTACCTTTGTTTTTTCCGGGCATCCGTCAAACAGCGGACAGGTAAGATCCAGCTCTGTCTCCGACTGTTTGCCGTGCATCAGCTCCTTCGCGTAGGAGACCACTGCGCCGAACGCCTCGCAGATCGACTGGTGGCCCAGGCATACGCCAAGGACCGGTACCCTGCCGGCGGCGGCCTTTACCATGTCGATGCAGATCCCCGCATCGGCGGGCCTGCCCGGTCCGGGCGAGAGCAATATCCCTTTCGGCTGCAGCGCCAGGCACTGGTCCGGTGTCATCTCATCATTGCGGATCACTTTAATGTCCGGGTACATGGCTCCGAGCACCTGGTAAAGATTGTAGGAAAAGCTGTCATAATTATCGATCAGCAGGATCATGATTCCACCTCCTTTGCCAGCTCCAGGGAGCGGATGACCGCCGCGGCCTTGTTGATGCACTCGCGGTACTCCTTCTCCGGCACGGAATCGGCCACGATGCCGGCCCCGCTGCGGACGAATACCTTCCCGTTCTTCCGGTAGGCGAGCCGGATCGCTATGCAAAGATCGAGATTTCCCGTAAAGCTTAAATATCCCAGCGCACCGCCGTAGATCCCGCGGGCGCACTGCTCCAGATCATTGATCAGCTGGCAGGCCATGATCTTGGGCGCTCCCGAGAGGGTCCCCGCCGGCAGGACGGCCGCGACCGCATCGAGGGCATCCCTGTCCTCGCGGATCACGGAACGCACCGTGGAACCGATATGCATCACATGCGAGTACCGCAGTATCTGGAAGGACTTCTCCACCTCCACGCTGCCGAACCGGCTGATCCTTCCGAGGTCATTCCTCCCCAGGTCCACCAGCATGCTGTGCTCAGCCAGCTCCTTGGGATCGGCAAGCAGTTCTTCCTCGAGCGCCAGGTCCTCCGCCTCCGTCTTTCCCCGCGGCCTTGTGCCGGCCAGCGGGAAGGTGTGGAGCACGCCGTCCTCCAGCTTCACCAAAGTCTCCGGCGACGCGCCGGCCACCTCCAGGTCATCGCTCGAAAAATAGAACATATAGGGGGAGGGATTGACGGTGCGCAGGATCCGGTAGGTCCCCAGCAGGCTTCCCTCGAAGGGCGCTTCCAGGCGGTTGGAGAGCACAATCTGGAAGATATCGCCCTCATAGATATGGCGCTTGGCCTTCTCCACCATCGCGCAGAATTCCTTCTCCCCGAAAAGCGCGCTCGTCTCTCCCGTTATCCGGCCCGGCCTGTCGCGGACCGGCGTTCCGTTCTCGATCAGGTCCCGCAGCTTCCCCAGCTCTCTCCCGGCTTCCTCATATGCCTTTTGGGGCTCATCGGCCGCAATGTTGACGATCAGAATGATCTTCTGGCGGTAATTGTCAAAGGCGATCACCTTGTCGAAGAGCATCAGGTCCACGTCTTTAAAACCTTCCGTATCCGGCGCGTCAAGTCGCAGCGTCGGCTCGGCATATTTCAGGTAATCATAGGAAAAGTAACCGACCAGGCCTCCGGTAAAGGGCGGGAGGTAGTCAAAGGAAGGACTGGCATGTTCCTTCAGGATCCGCCGGATATAAGCTCCGGGATCATCTGTCTCCACCTGCATCTGTCCTGCCTTTAAAACGCCGCCGCGGCAGGTGATCTCCATCCCGGGATCAAAGCCGAGGAAAGAATATCGTCCCCAGGTCTGGTGCTCCGACGCCGATTCGAGCATATAACAGTGGCGTGATACCCCTTTCAGGATCCGCAGCACCTCAATTGGCGTGCGCACATCCGAAAGGATCTCGCAGCTGACCGGGATCCGCCCGTATCTTCCCTGAGAAGCCAGTTCGAGGACCCGGTCAAGTGACGGCCTGATCTCCATCTTTTTTCCTCCTGTCAAAGAAAAAACCCGGCAAAGCGGTATCACTATCACTCTGCCGGGACATACTGTTTCGCACTTTAGTGAGTTAATGCTTTAAATCGTAAATATATTAGCACCGTACTGTCGTTATGTCAACTTGTATTTATGTCGTAAATGCAGTATCTGTACTGTCTCATTTTCAATATAGCCGACACATTTTTCTTTTCCTTAGTTCTCGTCTGCCCTGACCCGGCCTGTATCATTGTATATACCGGAAAGATCTTCCTGCTGGGCAGACGCATTTACCTTTACTGAAAAATGTGTCCGCTATTTTTCTTCGTTATCAGCCGTTTTGAAGTGAAAAAGTGCTTTTCCGGGCAGACACATTTTTCATCATCAAAAAAAGTATCTGCTTTTCGATGCTAAGCGCCCGTTTCAGAAAAGAAAAAATACCCTTCCGGGCAGACGCAAACACCGTGTAAAGGCGAAATCATCTGCCCGGAAGGGTATTCTCATGTTTTCTGAAGCCAGTTACACGCCGGAGCCTGTCTCACGCTTTCTTCCCGGCGCCGCGCATCATGAACTTTCTGGCCACGGCCAGGCCGGTCCTGTAGTACCAGGGAAGCAGTTCCTTCTGCGCGTTCTTCAGCTCGCTGATGATCTGTATATGCTGCGGACAGTGCTTTTCACAGCGGCCGCAGCCGATGCATTTCGACGGGAAGCCGGGATCCTGGCGCAGACCGACCACCTGGGCATACTCGTGACGGCCGGTGCCTTTGTTCTCCACGTGCATCTCATTGTAGCAGCGGAACGTGGTCGGGATGTCCACGCCCTGCGGGCACGGCATGCAGTAGCCGCAGCCCGTGCAGCCCACCTTAAGCTTCTCACTGAACAGTTCCTTGACCTTTTCGACCAGTTTCCGGTCACGCGCGGTGCACATGCCAGGTTCCGCTTCCGAGGCCGCCTCGCAGTTCTCCTCGACCATTTCGATCGAGTTCATGCCGGAGAGCACGACCGTAACGGCGCTCTGGTCCCAAAGCCATTCAAAGGCCAGCCGGGCAGGGCTCTTTCCTTCCCCGTACTTCGCGATCAGGGCCTTGGCCCTCTCCGGGAGCAGGTCTACAAGCTTGCCGCCACGCAGCGGCTCCATGATGATCACCGGGATCCC
>DGTA01000113.1 GCA_002394165.1 Lachnospiraceae bacterium UBA4348
AGATGATATTGTTCTCCTCATCAAAGCGGGCCTTCAGTTCCACCAGCACGGTCACCTGTTTCCCGTTCTCAGCCGCCTGGGCGAGCGCCGCCACGATCGGCGAATTTCCGCTCACGCGGTAGAGCGTCTGCTTGATGGCCAGCACCTGGGGATCTCTGGCTGCGCTTCTTACGAAGCGGACCACCGGATCGAAGGTCATGTAGGGATGATGAAGCAGGATATCCTTCTCGCGGATCGCGGCAAACAGGTCGTCCTTGCCGACGAGAGCAGGCACGGGCTGCGGCGTCCACGGCTTCATCTTCATGCTTTCATATCCGTCGATACCGTAGAGCCTGAACAGGAAGGTCAGGTCTAGCGGACCGGGGATCCGGTATATATCTTCATCTTTTACATTAAACTCTTTCCGGAGGATCTTGAGGAGCTTCTCATTCATGTCATCCTCGATCTCAAGGCGGATGACTTCGCCCCACTGCCTCTTCTTGAGCTGTTTTTCGATCTCCTTGAGCAGATCATCCGCCTCATCCTCATCAATGGGGAGATCGGCGTTGCGCATGATCCGGTAGGGATAGGCGCAGACAACATCATAGTTGAGGAACAGCTTTTCGATATTTCGCTCGATCAGCTGCTCGAGCAGGATGCCCTTGCGCGTCCCGTCCTCACTTCTGGGAAGCTCGATCAGCCTCGGGAGAACGGAGGGCACCTGTACGGTGGCAAACTGTGCCTTGGCCTTCTCTCCCTTCTTGGAGATCAGGGCTCCGATATTGAGCGTCTTATTGCGGATCAGCGGGAACGGGCGGGAGGGATCCATCGCCATCGGCGTCAGCACCGGATAGATCTCCTCGTCAAAATATTTGTCCGCGAAAGCGCGCTGATTTTCATCCAGGTCCTCGTGGGAGGTCACCAGCTCCATCGCGTGGGAGCGCACCGCCGGCAATATGGAACGATTGTAGGTCGAATACTGCTGAGCCACGAGTTCATGCGCCTTCTTGGAGATCGCCGCAAGCTGCTGCGAACTGGTCATTCCGGAAAAATCAGGCTTCGTGTATTTAGCATGGACCTGGTCCTTCAGGGAGGCGACCCTTACCATGAAAAACTCATCGAGGTTGGATGCGGTGATACTCAGGAACTTCATCCTTTCAAACAGCGGATTATCCTTGTCCCTGGCTTCCCCGAGGATCCTGAAGTTGAAATCCAGCCAGCTCAGCTCCCTGTTGGTATAATACTCACTCTTCTGGAAATCATTCTGCTGCATCTTATTTCCCTCCTTCGAGCTTCTTCTTCTGTCTGATCTGCGGACTGATATTGAACACCTCTTCAAAGAACGGAGCTCTCTCTTGTACCGTGAGGCGCTCCAGCGTCAGGTCATCGCCGCTGGTGACAGTGATCACCAGCTTATCGTCCTTCACGGCGATCTGAGCGGACCGGAATTTCTGTTTATGGCTCCGGTCAAGCGCATTGGCGAGCCTTAAGATCGCCGTCATCTTCGCGATCAGCAGGTATTCCTCCCTGCCGATCGGTTCCCGGGAGGCCATCTCTTCATAATATTCAAAAGGAGCTGTGTTGTAGCGGATGACATTCGCGATGATCCTCCTCTCCTCGTGGGAGAGGCCGATGATCTCGGTCGCCATGATGATGTTGTACGCACAGTCGGAAACGTTCACCAGACTGATGTATTTTCCGCAGTTGTGCAGGATCGCGGCGATCTGCATCAGGAGGCGGTCCCGTTTTTTCATCCCGTGGATCTTCTTCATGCGGTCGAAGATCTCCAGGCACAGATATTCCATATTTCGGATGTGGGCCGCGTTGGACTTGTAGCGTTTGGCGATCCTTCTCGAAGCGGCCAGGATATCATCCTCGAAATGATGCTTCTCCACGATCAGCTTGTTGCTGATCCCGTAATTATAGGCCAGTCCGTCACAGATAGACACATCCATCAGCCACAGGTTTTCTGCTCCCAGATTGGTGAGCAGACATTTGCAGAAGATCATGGACTGGATGACCAGGGATGCTTCATCCGTCGTCACGGAGAACCGCTCGCCGATATCGGCCATGGAGAGCGTGATAAATTCCTGGTAAAAATCCATGAATTCCTTCCTGGAGATCATGAACACATCCTGCAGCTGGCCTGAGCCCGTTTCCTCTCCCTGCTTCTTGAGCATGGTGAGCAGATCCGGGTCCGCCACGATCATATTGATGATCTGGCGTTCCTTCTGGTAGAGCCTTGCAAAACCGTTCATCTCATGCTCCATCAGCTCTGTGATGATCTTTTCATAGTGAGCCGGGTTCTGGGCCTCATCCAGATATTTCTCCCTGGAAGTCACCTTTCCCATACGGATATTCTGAGTCGTGATGAGCTTGTCATTGTCAAAGACCGAGATCTGCATGCTGCTGCCGCCCATATCGATAATGGCGGTACCTTTCCGGATGATCTCCTCGAAGGAAGCGCTCTCGCTGGCGATGGATTTATAATCCAGGAAGCGCTGCTCGGAGTTTGAGATGATCTGGATCTTCATCCCGGTCTGCTTTTCAATATAATCCCTGGTGATCAACGAGGATTCGATCTCACGGAAGGCGGAGGTTGCACACACCTTATAGTCCGTGACCTGGTAGCCCTCCATGATCTGTTTGAAGCTTCTGAGCACCTCACACAGGCTCTTCACGGATTCCTGATCAAGCCGGTGGTCACTGTATGCGTCTACGCCGAGCATGATCCTGGTGGTCACACAGTCGATCTCCTTCATTTCTTTTTTTGAATTGAACTCATAAATGCGCATCTCCGTCTCGGATGACCCGATCACGATCGCCGCAAAATATTTAGCCATTTCACTCCTCTTCCGCCCTGCGCGGTGCCATCAGTGTTCCTGTCACATAGTCAATGAACTGCTGAGCCGTTCTCCCAGACAGTCCGCCGTGCTGCAGCTCCCATTTATTGGCCTGGGCGATCAGTTCCTCCCTGTCCATGGACACGCCGCAGCGCTGTGCCAGCACTTCCACGATATGATCAAATTCTTTTTTATCCGGAGACCCGAAGTAGATCGTCACTCCGAAGCGGTGCACGAGGGAAAGTTTTTCCTGGACCGTATCCGAAGTATGCATATCCTCACGGATCTCTTCCTTGTCACTGTAGTTTTCCCTGATCAGGTGCCGCCTGTTGGAGGTGGCATAGATCAGGACATTGCCCGGCTTCTTCTCGAGGCCGCCCTCGATCAGGGCCTTCAGGTATTTGTAATCAGTCTCGAATTCCTCGAAGGACAGGTCATCCATATAGATAATGAACCGGTAGTTCCGGCTCTTGATCTGGGTGATCACGTCGTTCAGGTCCCGCAGCTGGTGCTTGTACACCTCGATCACTCTCAGGCCCCTGTCATAATACCGGTTAAGGATGCCCTTTATGCTCGAAGACTTGCCCGTGCCCGCATCGCCGTAAAGCAGACAGTTGTTGGCGCTTCGCCCATCCAGGAATGCCTCGGTGTTGTCGATCAGTTTTTTCTTGGCGCTCTCATATCCCACCAGGTCCTCCAGGTAAACATGGGCGATGTTCGTGATAGGCTCGATGAGCACCTCCCCATTCTCACTGCGGAGCCGGAAGGCCTTGTGCAGCCCGAATTTTCCGACGCCGAAATCCCGGTAGAATTCATTGACGGCATCCGTGAACGAAGCCGTATCCTCACAGGAAGCCAGTGTCTTTGCCAGCTCGCAGATCCGGTCACGGATCCGGCCGTTGAAGGTATTTTTAAGGACCGTCACATTCCGGTACTCCAGGATGGAGAGCCACAGTTCTTCGCAGGCTGTCCCGGAAAAAAGATCCCTGTCCCGGGCAAAAAGAGCGCGGAATATATCAAAATCGTGGACAGCGGCGCTGTTGACCGTTCCGCTCACAGCTCCCCTTATCTCGCAGGCCCTGGAATAAACATTTTCATGATAGACCAGGTACCATGTCAGGTAGCAGTGCCAGAGATTGCCTGAAAACCCGTGATCCTCACACAGGGAGGTCAGTTCGCCAAGGCACCGGAACAGGCTGCTCTCATCCCCGGCATCCGTATGCGCCAGGCGGGCGAGCAGTTCATCTTCAGCGGGTCTGTACAGGATCAGTGAATCGATTGAATTTATCATGGTATTTCCTCTTGATGCTTAATAATTCCCGAGTATTTTCATGTTGATCGCCTCCGTGCGGATGCCGCGGAGGGCATTTCTCACACTCGGTTCATTGAGATTTCCTTCAAAATCTATGAAAAACCGATATTCCCAGCTTTTTCCCTGGATCGGTCTCGATTCGATCTTCACCATGTTCAGGTCATTGTAGATGATGTGGGACAGGATGCTGTACAGCGATCCGCTGTAATGCGGAAGTTCAAAGCAGATGCTGATCCGGGAGGCATCCGGCAGGAAGATCCTCTGATTCGTGACGATCAAAAACCTCGTCGCGTTCGACTCATCCGAATAAATATGATCTGCCAGCACCTCCAGCCCAAACCGGGCCGCTGCGAACTCACTGCCGATCGCGGCGTGGGTGATATCCCCGTCCTCGGCGACCTTCTTTGCGGCCAGGGCCGTGTTGTCGTAGGGAACCAGGTTCCACTGCGGATGCTGTTCCAGGTAATCCTCGCACTGGCGCAGCGCCTGCTGATGGGAGTATACGGCGCTGATCTGATCGAGCGAAGCGCCTGGCAGGCCCATGAGCACATGCTCACACGGGACCATTACATCTCCGACGATATAATTCTCAAAGTCGACCAGCAGGTCAAAATTGTCCCCCACGATGCCGGCTGTGGAATTCTCTATCGGAAGCACGGCATAATCCGCCGCTCCCTCGGAGATTGCTTCCATAGCATCCCTGAAGCGCCGCACGTGAAAGCTGTTCACATCCTCGCCGAAATATTTCCAGAGGGCCGCATGGGAATAAGCCCCTTCCGTACCCTGATAAACGACCCGGATGTTCTCGCTGTCCATTAAAGTATCCACCTGGATAAAGGGCAGCTTTCCGGAAGATCCGCTCTGTGTGAGCAGGCGGTAACGCTGTTTACGGTCGATCGCGCTCAGATGCGCGAACATTTCCTCGAGCCCGTGCCGGGAAAAGTCATCCTTCTCCTCCTGTGTCAGCTTTTCGATCCGGTTCTTCTCCCGGTTTCCTTCATAGAAGCTCTCTCCCAGGAGCATCTTCTCCCTCATGATCTGTTCCCGGAGGGAAAATCTTTCTTTCAGGAGCGCGGCGATTTTCTCATCTGTCTCCTCCACCATTGCCTGGAGACGGTTTTGATCTGTCATGATTCTCTCTTTCTTTAAAAAACTCTTTTACCTCATACAGAAATGACAAAGACCCGCACACCAGGATCACATCCTCGTCCGACGCCGCCTCAAGGGCCAGCGCCAGGGC
This sequence comes from Lachnospiraceae bacterium UBA4348, assembly GCA_002394165.1. GTDB lineage: Bacteria > Bacillota > Clostridia > Lachnospirales > Lachnospiraceae > Merdiplasma. The sequence continues at coordinate 5,375 of DGTA01000113.1, forward strand.
GTTTTTAACCGTCCGGGCATCCGTCACACTGGGGTTGACCTTTGAGACTGCCTGCGCTGCTTTATCCGATGGCAGCGCCCTTTCGTTGTCCCTGGCCGCCACCGTATAGACGCGGACAGCCAAAGGAGCGGTCAACCTAATTATTTTATCATATTCTTTATCTGAAAACACGCCGAAGATCAGATAAATATCTCTTCCCGAAAAATATTCCCGGACGGAAGCCGCCAGCTGCTCCGCCGCGTCGGGATTATGGGCTCCGTCGATCATGACCGCCGGTTTTTCCAGGACCTTCTCAAAGCGGCCGGACCAGACGGTATCTGCAAGGCCGCGGTCCACCGCCTCCCCGCTGATCATATATCCGGCGCTCCTAAGCGCTTCCACCGCCTCCAGAGCCACCGCCGCATTTTTTATCTGAAACGGACCGGCCAGGCGGATGGTAAAAGGCCCCCTGCCCTTATAAAGAAATGACTGGGCCGCAATCGTCCGGGAGACCAGGCGGATGCTGTCCGGATCCACAGTATGCAGCACGGCCCCGAATTTCCGGCACTGCGCCTCTACCGGCCCAAGGACCTGCTCCCGGTATTTCGTAGTCCCGTCAAGGACCACGGGAATATCGCTCTTAATGATCCCGGCCTTCACGGCGGCGATCTGCCCGGGCGTCTCCCCAAGCCAGGCTTTGTGATCCTCGCTGATGGAAGTGAGGACAGCGAGAACGGCCGAGGAGACGATATTGGTCGCGTCGTCTTTTCCGCCCATGCCGGCCTCCAAAAGGACCAGGTCACATTTCTTGTTTCTGAACCACAAAAAGGCCATGGCGCACTCCAGCTCGAAAAGAGTCGGCACCGTTTTCCCTTCCTCTTCCAGGATCTCACAGGCCTTTTCCAGTTTCCTGATCAGCACCCGCGCTTCCTCCTCCGTGATCATTATCTTGTCGAAGCGGAACATTTCCTCAAAGCAAAACAGGGAAGGTGATAAAAACCTTCCCACGTGGTATCCCGCCTGCACCAGGATCTCTTCGAGAAAGGCCATGACGGATCCCTTCCCGTTTGTTCCGGCGCAGTGAACAAACTTAAGACAGTCCTGGGGATCTCCCAGAACCGAGAGCAGAGAGCCGACCGCTTCCAGCCCCGGACGGCTGCCGGGAGAAGCGATCTCTGTCAGTTTTTCCAAAGGTTTCAAACGATCCAAGCTGTTCCTCCGGTTAAGATTTGCGCACTCATCCGCCACAGGTCTCATTTCGGATGAACCTGGTGAGCGGTCCCATATAGAGCATGCACATCACAATGCAGTAGACCGGCATCATGACCGCATACTGGACGAGCCTCATCTGCAGCACCGCCAGCGGGTGATACCCGTAGAAAAGGATCAGGCCCGGCATCGTAAAGCCAAAGGAGCACACCGCCATGGTCAGGGCTGTGGAAATGCAGATCCAGACGGCCCTGGTGCCCGATCTCCGGGAAAGAGCTCTGAAGATCAATACCGGCAGCACTCCGTAGAGCGTTGATGAGATCAGGATGAGGATGTTGGGCGGATAGCCGGAAAGAATACATCCGATC
>DGTA01000015.1 GCA_002394165.1 Lachnospiraceae bacterium UBA4348
ATCCTGAAGATCGAGATGCATTTTCTTCCCGATGTCTATGTGCCCTGCGAGGTATGCCACGGCAAGCGCTACAACCGCGAGACGCTGGATGTCTATTATAAAGGAAAGAATATCTACGATGTGCTGGATATGACCGTGGAGGAGGCGCTGCATTTCTTCGATGCGATACCCTCCATCCGCAACAAGATCCAGACCCTGTACGATGTGGGACTTTCCTACATCAAACTCGGCCAGCCCTCCACGCAGCTGTCCGGCGGCGAGGCCCAGCGGATCAAGCTGGCAACCGAGCTGAGCCGGCGCGGCACCGGAAAGACCGTGTACATCCTCGATGAGCCGACCACGGGCCTGCACTTCGCGGACGTCCACAAGCTGGTGGACATCCTGCAGCGGCTCACGGACAGCGGCAACACAGTGATCGTCATCGAGCACAACCTGGATGTGATCAAGAATGCTGATTATATCATCGACATGGGCCCCGAGGGCGGCGACGGCGGCGGCCGGGTGATCGCACAGGGGACGCCGGAGGAAGTCGCGAAGATCCCGGGGTCATATACCGGGCAGTATGTGAAAAAATATTTATGACAGGGGACAGTTTTGTGACTTCACGGTATTCCAGAACGGTAGTGATGCCGGCTTATATTAAAGAGGTGGATGCTCTTGCTAAGATTCAATAAAAGACTGCGCAGGCATGAAATTTTGCAGGAGGGCCCTGTGCAGCGATGCTGGGAGGTGACAGTGCGGGACGCAGATGCGATGATGCATGATCCCGGGTTGTTTCGCCTCGCAAAGGAAATTGAACGCGGTCTTGGGCGCCGGGCCCGGTTTATGCTTCGCCAGGGAGAAGGATCACAGATTCGGATCCTGGTTGAGGCGCAGACCGCAGAAAAGGGACTGCTGGCTATGCTTCGATTTGTTCGTGCCGCGGAGCGGAAAAAGTATCTGACCGGACCGGTGGAAGAGGTGGAACTGTGAGGGATATGGAAAATCTGGTACGGATCTGGTTTGGCGGGGTACGTGAAGCGTCTGATGCAGGCGAAAAGGAGATCCCGGAAACCGTGCGCCTTACTCCGCTGCAGCGGGCAAGGCTGCGCATCCTTTTAAGGCGTGATGCCTGTGATCTGTTGAGCCTGTGTATCCGCAAGGCGGAGAACATCAGCATGAAGGAGGCAAACGAGATCTGGGACAGCCTGTACAGTGAGCTGATGGAGGATGCCATCGCAGGGATCTGGAACGAGGAAGAAAACCTTGCCCTGGCCCGTTATCTGGCAAGCTGCTCTGAGGGCATCGGGGATACGGAGGATTTCTGTTCGTTTTTCATTTCTGCTCTCGAAGGGACGGAAACCGGGACCAGGGAAGAGATGGAAGCAGTTGCCCGGCATGTGAAAGAAAGATCGGATAAATGCCTGGATACGTTTATCAAGGAGCGGCAAAAACTGCAGGAACGGAGTGGTTCTGACGACGAGCCGCCGCCAGGGATGGATGAATTTGAGTATATTGACTGGGTGATCACACACTGAGGTGAAGATTGTGTTTATGCAGACGAGTATTACTGAGATAAGGAAAATCTTATGGAATATGATATTGATATAGACGCTTTGCGCAGAGACATGAAGGACTATTACGGCACGGCCATGTTCAGTGGCTTTCCAATGGCGGTTATGGATCTTTCCAAAGTTGAACGTTTGTCAGACCAGGAGTTGGTTGAAGTGGTTCAGAAAAACGGCGTGGATCTGAGGAAGTATATAGTTTGAAAAAATACCATGAAAATGATCGGCTATGATTGGTAACAGCTAAAATCCATTTGATGAATCTGTACAGAATCATTCTTTACTGATATAATATTAAAGACTTCACCGGTTCTGGGAAGAGTATGGGGTAACCTGTATCGGAGGTGTCCGGTCTCACACTTATTTATCCCGTGGAACACGCTCCGGCCGGCGAAGTCTTTTTTTATTGATTGGGAGAGGATGCTTTATGAGCCGGATCGATGATGACATCAAAAAAGGTACCTTCAGCCATACGTATCTGCTGTACGGGACGGAAAACTACCTGAAGGACAATGACTGCCTGAAGCTTCGCAGGGCGCTGACGAATGAAGGGGATACGATGAACTGTACCCGCTTTGAGGGTAAGGATGTATCTTTGAAGGAGATACTTGCCCAGGCGGAGACGATGCCGTTTTTTGCTGAGCGGCGTCTGGTGGAGATCCACGACAGCGGACTGTTTAAAAATGCTAAGGAATCGAAAGATCTGCAGGCTCTGATCGAGTTTGTTAAAAATCCGCCCGAGACTACCGTTCTGGTTTTCTGCGAGGAGCAGACGGATGCGCGCGGGAAGCTGTATAAAGCGGTGCAGGGCAGCGGGACTGTCATCGAATATAAGAGCCTGAAGGCAGATACCCTGTCGGCCTGGATCGCCGGGTGGCTCGGGAAAAGGGGAAGAAAGATCACCGGCTCAGCGGTGGATGAACTGATCCGGCGGACCGGCACGGACATGTATCTGCTGTCGATGGAGATGAACAAGCTGGTCGATTATACGCAGGGGCGTGACGGCATCGTGAAGGAAGATGTGGAAGAGCTTTGCACGGCCAGGCCGGAGGACCAGATCTTCCGGATGATCAATGCCATTGCGGCTAAGGACCGGAAAAGAGCGATGGACCTCTATGCCCAGCTGCTGATGATGAATACGGAGCCGGTCAGGATCCTGTCACTGATCACGAGAGAGTACAATCTGCTCCTGCAGGTGAAGGAAATGAGAGAGCAGGGGTTTGACCGGGATGCGATCGCCCAGAAGCTGAAGATCCGCCCTTACTTTATGAGAGATTATCTTGGGAACTCATCGGCTTATACAGTCGAGGGGATTAAAGCCATCCTGAATCAGTGCGCTGATACAGAAGAGAATATCAAGACAGGCATGATGAAACCCCGGCTGGCAGTGGAGCTGCTGATCATACTCTCAAGCGGAAACTGAAAATTCCATTATTGGTTGATTCGTTCCAAATTTGGTCATATACTTATGCAAAGAACGCCGGCGGCATTCTTGCATTAAGCACTTCAATCACATCCTTCAGGATGCAGAAAGGAGCAGTCCATGACCATTGAAGAGATGAAAAAAAGAAAAGCCGAACTGGAATATACGAACGAGGCCATCTCGCTGCTTTCCGGCGTGCCGCTCAGCACCGTGGCCAAGATCTTTGGCGGGGTCACCACCTCACCACGGTACACCACTCTGATGGCACTCGAAAGAGCGCTCAGTCCGGAACCGGAAACACTTGTTTTGAGAGATCCTCATTCTTCTTCAGATCTTTCCTTGATGGAAGAAACGGATCACGGACGCATCTGGAGCCGCCAGGGAACTTACACACTGAAAGACTATCTGGCCCTTCCCGATGATATCCGCGTGGAACTGATCGACGGAGTTTTCTACGATATGAGTTCTCCGGTCAATGTCCATCAGTTTATCGCTGGAGAGATTCATCGCGTACTGGCTACTTTCCTCAGAAAAAAGAAAGGTCCATGCATGCCGTTTATTGCTCCGGCTGATGTACAGCTGGATTGTGATGATAAGACGATCGTCCAGCCAGACGTTTTTGTGGTCTGCAACCGGGAGAAAATTCCAAGAAACCGGGTCTTCGGCGCACCGGATCTTGTCATTGAGATCCTTTCTCCGTCAACCCGGAAGAAGGACATCACGATCAAAACAGCCAAGTATATGAACGCAGGCGTCAGGGAATACTGGATCGTAGATCCGATGCGGCTAAAAGTACTGGTCTACCTCTTTAACGACAGGAATTATGAAAACATGTACCTGTACGGATTTGACCAGAAGGTGCCGGTCGGTATCTGGAACGGGGAGTGTGAAGTGGATTTTGCCGATATTCATGATTACCTGAGTGACTGGATTGACGAAGAATGATGGGATGGAGCGGGAGAGTACCGCTCCTTTTCTTTTACGGAGAAGTATGCTGAAAATCATACGAAAAGGGATTTGATCGAGTGTTTCGTATGACAGATGTACCAATATATCCGACGCGGGTAAGATATACCGGACAAGGAAATTAAACAATTCAGGTGTTTTCTCTCGAAATACGGAACCAGAATCGGACGAAAAAGAGGTGAACAGCCATATCAGGCTGACACGAATACAGAAAGACGGGATGGGCGTGACCGGCCTTTTCAGATTAATGGCGATGTGGTCAGCCCAGATAATATGAGTTGACGAGTTTCGTCTGACAGGAAAAGGAACGGATCTTCCGGATGAGAGTGAAAATAGGTTGATGAAGAATAGTCGGTCATACGAAAAGATGCCTCTTCAGGAAATTTGTCTGGCGGATTAGAGAAAAGCGAGTTTAGGACTCAGAAGGAGAAAAGGAAAACGAGCGGAATTGAACGAGGAATGTGTATAATTCCGCAAAATATCAGACTACTGTTTTTCGAAGCATGGGAGAAAAGACCTTGGAGCCTGTTCATTCATTCAATCAGGGAGGAAACTATCAGACGCAAATGCATTTGGCAACGCGTTTCATCTGAAAACCGCGTGAAAAGAGACCTTCGGATGGTCCGGCATCCTTCTCAGGCAGGAAAAACGAGGGGAAAAATGACAGGAGGCGGCCGGAGGCTGCAACTGCAAAAAAAGACGCCGGCATGACGGTACCGGCGTCTTTGTTTTTTCTATTTATGACCGAACCGATCCGAAGATCAGCCGATGCTGTTGACGGCTTTTGCCAGACGGGCAACTTTTCTGGAAGCGGTATTCTTATGATAAACGCCTTTAGTGGCGGCTTTATCGATCTTAGAAGTAGCTTCAAGCAGAGCAGCGGCAGCAGCTTCCTTCTCGCCTGCCTCTACAGCAGCTTCAACCTTCTTGATAGCTGTCTTGACGGCAGATTTGATGGATTTATTGCGCTCGTTTCTGGTCTTGGAAACCAGGACTCTCTTCTTAGCAGATTTAATGTTGGCCAACCCGTACACCTCCAATCATGTCAGATTTAGATGATATATTGTTCCCATTAAATACGGACACGGACGTTTAATGTAAACATACTCTTGTATAATAGCCTAACAAAATGGCTGTGTCAATAAAAAAATCCGCCTGATTGCTTGTGTAATTGCCGCAAGTCATTTATAATTCCAAAAGACAAGAATAAATCGGAAAGGCGGCGCCGGCCGCCCGTTTTGGAGGTTAAGATTTGGCTGATATCGAACAGAGCAGGATACGAAATTTCTGCATCATCGCTCATATAGATCACGGAAAATCCACCCTTGCGGACCGGATCATCGAGAAGACCGGCCTGCTCACAAGCCGCGAGATGCAGGCGCAGGTGCTCGACAACATGGATCTCGAGCGCGAGAGAGGGATCACGATCAAAGCGCAGACTGTGCGGACGGTGTATAAGGCGAAGGACGGGGAGGAGTATATCTTCAACCTGATCGACACCCCGGGACATGTGGACTTTAATTATGAAGTTTCCCGTTCGCTCGCGGCCTGCGACGGAGCCATCCTCGTGGTGGACGCGGCCCAGGGAATCGAGGCCCAGACGCTGGCTAACGTATACCTGGCGCTGGACCATGACCTTGATGTGTTTCCGGTGATCAACAAGATCGACCTTCCGAGCGCCGAGCCGCAGCGGGTGATCAACGAGATCGAGGATATCATCGGGATCGAAGCGCAGGACGCCCCGCAGATCTCGGCCAAGACAGGGCAGAACGTGGATGCTGTGCTGGAGGAGATCGTCGCAAAGATCCCGGCTCCGCAGGGAGATCCCAAGGCGCCCTTAAAGGCGCTGATCTTCGACTCTCTGTACGATTCCTACAAGGGCGTGATCGTCTTCTGCCGCATCAAGGACGGCAGGGTGCGCCGCGGGACAAAGATCCGCATGATGGCCACCGGCGCGGAGGCCGAGGTGGTGGAGGTCGGTTATTTCGGAGCCGGCCAGTTCATTCCCTGCGACGAGCTCGCAGCCGGAATGGTGGGATACCTGACCGCCAGCCTGAAGAACGTAAAGGACACCCGCGTGGGTGATACGGTCACCGATGCGGACAGGCCGTGCGCGGAGCCGCTTCCCGGATACAAGAAAGTCAATCCGATGGTCTACTGCGGCATGTATCCGGCGGACAGCGCCAAGTACCCGGACCTGAGGGATGCGCTCGAGAAGCTGCAGCTTAATGATGCCTCCCTGCATTTCGAACCGGAGACATCCATCGCGCTGGGCTTCGGTTTCCGATGCGGGTTCCTGGGACTGCTTCATCTGGAGATCATCCAGGAGAGGCTGGAGAGAGAGTACAACCTTGACCTGGTGACCACAGCCCCCGGCGTTATCTATAAGGTCTACAAGACCAACGGAGAGATGATCGAGCTGACCAATCCCTCCAACCTGCCCGATCCGTCCGAGATCGAATATATGGAGGAGCCCTTCGTCTCGGCGGAGATCATGGTGACGACCCAGTATGTGGGCTCTATCATGGAGCTGTGCCAGGAGAGGCGCGGCGTTTACGTGGACATGGAATACATTGAGGAGACCAGGGCGCTGCTGCGCTATGAGCTGCCGCTCAACGAGATCATCTACGATTTCTTCGACGCGCTCAAATCCAGGTCGAGAGGCTATGCTTCCTTCGATTACGAGCTCAAGGAGTATGTGCGCTCCGAGCTGGTCAAGCTGGATATCCTGGTCAACCGCGAGGAGGTCGACGCCCTCTCGTTCATCGTGCACGCCGACAGTGCCTACGAGCGCGGCAGGCGGATGTGTGAGCGGCTGAAGGAGGAGATCCCCAGGCAGCTGTTCGAGATCCCCATCCAGGCGGCGGTGGGCGGCCGGATCATCGCCAGAGAGACGGTCAAGGCCCTGCGCAAGGACGTACTGGCCAAGTGCTACGGCGGCGACATCACCCGAAAGAAAAAGCTGCTGGAGAAACAGAAGGAAGGCAAGAAGAGGATGCGCCAGGTGGGCAATGTGGAGATCCCGCAGAAAGCCTTCATGAGCGTGCTCAAGCTTGACGAAAACTGAGATGAGGTGTGGCTGTGTCATTGCTGCCTTATGAGAAGAACAACGGAAAGGGGATATATATACATATCCCCTTTTGTGTGCGCAAATGCCGGTACTGTGATTTTCTTTCGTTCGGGGCTTCGCAGGAGACAAAGAGCTCGTATGTGGATGCATTGCTGAAGGAGATCGCGGCCAGGGAGTTTCCCGGGAGAAAAGGGAAAGTATCGAGTATTTTTTTTGGCGGGGGAACGCCGACCGTTCTCGGGGCGGAGCCGCTGATCAGGATCCTCGAAGCGGTGATGAAAAGGGAAGAAGTCTGCCCCGATGCGGAGATTACTCTTGAGTGCAACCCGGGCACGGCGGACGGCCTTGTCTTTTCTGAACTAAGGGCCGCAGGCTTCAACCGGCTGAGCATCGGGCTTCAGTCGGCAAACGAGGAAGAACTCAAAAAGCTGGGCCGGATCCACACCTGGGATGATTATCTGCGCTGTGTGCATGAAGCCAGGCGGGCCGGGTTTGAGAACATCAACACAGACCTGATCTACTCGCTGCCCGGTCAGACCATCGTCTCGTGGCGGGATACCCTTCATAAGGTGATCGATACCGGGATGGAGCATGTCTCTGCCTACAGTCTTATTATTGAGGAAGGGACGCCTTTCTGGGATCTCTATCATGAGGATGACCTTGCCCGCGCCGAGGGGCGGGCAAGCCGTTTCCTTCCTGATGAGGAGACGGAGCGGCAGATGGACCGGGAGGCGCTGGAGATCCTCGGCGCGGCCGGATTTAACCGCTATGAGATCTCGAACTTTTCGCAGCCCGGCAAAGAGAGCGTGCACAATACCGGAACCTGGCTTCGAAGGGATTACCTGGGCTTCGGCCTCGGGGCTGCTTCACTGGCTGCGGAGGGCACCGTGCGGATGAAGAATACGGACCGGATGGAACGCTATCTTGCCGGAGAGTGGGAAGACGAGACGTGCCGGGAAGTGCTTAGTGAAGAGGACCGGATGGCGGAGACCATGTTCCTGGGGCTTCGCCTGAAAGAAGGCGTCAGCAGAGAATACTTCTGTTCAATATATAAAAAAGACCCGGAAGAGATCTATCCGGGTCCGTTGAAGACTTATTCAGATAAGGAACTTCTCGACTGCAGCGGCGGCAGGATCCGCCTTACGCAGGAGGGCAGGGCCTTGTCCAACCTGGTGATGGCATCATTTCTGCCGTGAGATCACGGGGCGGAGACTCCGAATTTCTCAAGCTCATCGAGAATAAACTGATGAATGCGCCGATAGGTGTCGTCACTGTAGTGAACGCCGTCGGCGCTTTCGAATCCTTCCTTTTTCAGCATGCTGTAGCTGTCAAGGTAAGTGGCCGGGAACGCCATTTTCAGGTACTGGTTGAAGACGACGACCTGTTCATCCACGACCAGGGTGCTGTCTTTGGTGAGCGGATTGACCGACAGGAAATAGAAATCCGTGTTCGGATAGCGCCCGGCAAAGCTCTGGTACAGCGTGATGTAATTCATCACGGCGCTGGTGTCGTTGACGCCGAGGTTGAGGACGACCGGCCATGACGGGTGTTCACGGATGGCTTTTTCCATCTGGGGAAGGCCTTCTTCGACGAACCAATCGTATCCCTCGCCGCTCTGCGCTATATAAAGGAAGGGATCCTCATAATCCACCATGGCATCGTGCATGCCGACGGAGCGGGAGTCGCCGACCATGATCACACCGAAACCGTCCGCGGCCCGGGACTGTTCCTGCGCCGGCGCGTAAGCGGCTGCATCGTTTGCCGCTGCGGGCATTTCCTCCGATTCGGTCTCGGAAAAGAGCGCTTCACGTGACAGATCTTCCTGCTCACCGAGCTCCTGTTCTGCCTGATCAGAAGCCGTATCTGCCGTTGTGGCTTCCAGTGAGGGAATGTGCAGCAGCTTCGAGGCTGCGCCCGATCCGATCAGGACGCCCATGGCGGCCAGCAGAGCAGAGCTGAGGGCGACCAGAGCAATGATACCGATTATCTTGGCTAGTTTTTTCATAAATCATTTCCTTTATAATTACAGTTTCCAGAGACATCATATCACCTTTCGGCAGAATGTCAAAATTTGTAAAAAAACAGGTTGACAAAAAATGGAAGCGGGAATAATATAAGGCCATGGATGTTAGCACTCCAACCACTCGAGTGCTAACAGGCTGAAAAAAGAGGAAAAGGAGGCGGCAGGATGCAGGCACAGATGGATGAGAGAAAATGGACCATCCTCAAAGCAATCATCAAGACATATCTTGAGACCGGTGAGCCGGTAGGATCCAGGACCATCTCCAAGTTCCCGGATCTCAATCTGAGCTCCGCCACGATCCGCAATGAGATGTCGGATCTTGAGGAGATGGGATATATCCTCCAGCCGCACACATCGGCCGGAAGAATTCCCTCCGATGCCGGTTACAGGCTTTACGTGGACCGGATGATGGAGGAGAAGGATCAGGAAGTCACCGACATGAAGGAGATGATGATCCAGCGGCAGGATAAGATGGAACTGATGATGAAGCAGATCGTCAGGCTCCTGGCGGCGAACACTAATTACGCCACCATGATCACCGGCCCCCGTTACCACCGGGCCAAGCTGAAATTCATTCAGCTGTCCATCGTGGATGACCAGCAGCTTCTGGCGGTCATCGTCACGCAGACCAATGTGGTGCGCAACCGGATCATCAATATGGAGCACGGGCTTGACTCCGAGACGGTGCTCAAGATGAATATCCTGCTCAACACCAGCCTGAACGGTCTGACGCTCGAGGAGATCAATCTCTCCACTATCTCCAAGCTGAAGCTGGAAGCCGGCGGAAATTACTCCGACCTGGTGAACCGGGTCCTGGACGAGGTCGCCCAGGCAGTCAGCCAGGAGGAGGAGATGGAGATCTACACCAGCGGAGCGACAAACTTCTTCCGGTATCCGGAGCTGAGCGATTCCGCAAAGGCGAGCGAACTGATCAGTACCTTCGAAGAGAAGAAGCCGCTTGCAGAGCTGATGCTTCCGGACAGCGCGGAAACGGAAGAAGGCGACGGCGGCATAAAGGTCTATATCGGCCAGGAGGCACCGCTTGAGACGATGAAGGACTGCGCGGTGGTCACGGCATCCTACGATATGGGCGACGGCATGTACGGCAAGATCGGCATCGTCGGCCCCAAGAGGATGGACTACGACAAGGTCGTGAGCACGCTTAAGAAAGTGCGTCGGCAGCTGGATGAGATCTATAAAAATGACGATTAGATGTCAGAAGGCCGACATCAGAAAACGAGAGGTAGAGGACAGTGACAGAAATGTTTGAAGATAAAGAGATCCTGAACGAAGAGGAAGAAAAGACGCCGGAAGGCGGCTGTGAGTGCGGCGAAGCTGCTGCGGAAGAAAAAGCGGAGGAACCGGCACAGGAAGCTGGTGAAGAAACCTCTGCAGAAGAGACCTCTTCGGAAGAGACCTCAACGGAAGAAGCTTCAACGGAAGACGAAGCGACTGAAGAAGTTCCTGAGGCGGATGAAAAATCCGGGAAGGAAGACAAGCCCGAAAAGAAGGGATTTTTCAAAAAGAAAACGGATAAGCGGGATCAGCAGATCAGCGAGCTGAAGGACCGTGTGCAGCGCCAGATGGCAGAGTTCGATAATTTCCGCAAAAGAACGCAGAAAGAGAAGGATGCCATGTTCGAGATCGGCGCCAAGAGCGTGATCGAGAAGATCCTGCCGGTCGTGGACAGTTTTGAACGCGGCCTGGCCGGAAGTGATGAGAACAGTGAAGACGGTTTCATCAGCGGCATGCACAAGATCTACAAACAGCTCATGCAGACACTCGAGGCGATGGAGGTAACTCCCATCGAGGCGGTCGGCAAGGAGTTTGATCCCGATTACCATAACGCCGTTCTCCATGTGGAAGATGAGCAGGTGGGCGACAATATCGTGGTGGAGGAACTCCAGAAAGGGTATCTGTACCGCGGAAGCGTTGTTCGTCACAGCATGGTGAAAGTGGCCAACTGATCAGGCCGCACGGCATAATAAAACGATTATCAGAAAACAGGAGGAAATAAAATGGGAAAAATCATAGGTATCGACCTTGGAACAACTAACAGCTGCGTAGCAGTTATGGAGGGCGGAAAGCCCGTCGTGATCGCAAATATGGAAGGCGCCAGGACAACACCTTCTGTGGTCGCGTTCAAGAAAGACGGCGAGAGACTGGTAGGCGAGCCGGCAAAACGCCAGGCTGTCACCAACGCCGACAGGACCATCTCCTCGATCAAGAGAGAAATGGGCAGCAATTACAAAGTAGAGATCGACGGCAAGAATTATTCTCCGCAGGAGATCTCCGCAATGATCCTTCAGAAGATGAAGGCGGATGCCGAGAACTATCTGGGCGACAAGGTGACGGAAGCTGTCATCACTGTTCCCGCTTACTTCAACGATGCTCAGCGCCAGGCTACCAAGGATGCCGGACGTATCGCCGGCCTGGACGTTAAGCGTATCATCAACGAGCCGACCGCGGCTGCGCTTGCTTACGGTCTTGACAATGAGAAAGAGCAGAAGA
>DGTA01000122.1 GCA_002394165.1 Lachnospiraceae bacterium UBA4348
TAAACTTCCACATTCATCAGGTTCTTCGCGGCTTTGGCCACCGCAAAATGATCGATCACCGGCGCAAGCACAAGGACGGCTGCGCCGGCCACTGCGCAGACGATTGCGGCTATTCTGGCGAAGACAGCTTCGGCAAACAGCGGGGAAAGCGCACCGGTCAGCATAAACAGCACCAGCACCATTACGCCTGCCACGACCGCGAGGATATTGACCCAGCTGAGCTTTCTGGCAAACTCCGCTTCGCTGTCCCAGGTGAGCCTGGGCCTCCGGGAGTCTTTCAGCATCAGGAGATCGACCAGGATCACATTGAGGCTGAAGCTTACGGCTGCGCCTGCCGGAACCAGCCACAGATTCCGGAGGGTGATCGCCCCGATCGCGGCGCCCGCAATGCCCGCAATGAGCACGTAGAGCGTGCTGCCGAGGGAGCAGACCAGCAGGGAAAAGCGGCGCTTGCTCCTGCAGTAATCCTTCGGATCCACCGGCAGGGCCCGGATGGCAGCAAAGCTGCCTCCCTCCCGGGTAAACACGGTTCCCGGCAGCACGCTGAACCCGCAGGCAAAGCACGATGCCGTCAGGGCCAGCGTCACCGCGCCGAACAGGGTCTGCACAGTCCCCATCGGAAGCGGCGTCTCGCTGAAGAAATTGTTCTCGCCCAGGAAAAGCGGCGCCATAACCAGCAGAGGCCACAGAAGGCTCATGGCAAATCCGTAGATCAGGTAGGCCGGATTTCTCCTGGTGCTCTTCGCCTCATACCCCGTCAGCGCCCGCACCGCGCTGCTCTTTTTCCTTCCGCCCAGCGCTTCCCGCGTGACAGCCCTGTTTCCGGAGCCGGAACTGCTCATCGCCAGCGCGGTATCAAAGTAGAACGCTTTTACCGCAAGCAGGGCAAGCACAAACAGCAGGGCCGGAATGGCAATCGCGCCGAGCAGTCCGGGGATGGATCCCTCAAACATAAACCTGCTCATCAGGGAAATATTCGGGAATACCGCGGAAACAGCAGAGAGAAATCCCAGGGCAGCTGCCGCCGCCCTCTCCGAATCATCCTGGTGCAGCCTGTTGCTGAAGAGAATATAGCCGAACATGAACAAAAAGGAAAAGATGCCGCCCAGCGCCACGGTGATATCCCGGTTGCGGATGAAGCCGAACACGCGGAAAACGATGACCACCAGCAGCGTCGCGGCACAGATCCCGGTAATCGGGACGAGAACGCTGGAAAGCACGGTCCCGATGAAAAAGGCCGCTCTGGCCTTCGCGCGGATGCCATAGCCCAGGCAGACCCCGTTCAGCACGATCAGCGAAAGGATGACCGGAAACGAGGCTGCGGCGGCGACCTTCGCCATGACGATCTGTCCCGCCGAAAACGGCATGGGCAGAAGCTGCTCGAGGTCGTCAGCGGCGTACAGCACCGTCACCAGATCCTTGACCGAGAGCACAAAGCTCACAATGAGCAGCAACAGCATCAGCGACTGCGAAAGGCTCTTTAGCCCGATCAGCCAGTCCAGGAACGGCTGAATATACCATGCCCCGACAGCCAGCGCGGCGAACACCGCCGCCAGGATGCAGGAGGCCAGGATCTTCGCTGCGGCCGGCGATATCAGCGCCTCGTCATCACCGACGACCGCTTTGCCGCTGCATTTTTTCAGGACCCGGATCAGTTTTCTGACTTTGGAAAAGCTTCCTGTCTTTGTCATCATGATTGAACACTTCTTATATTAAATACTTCTCCGTGCCTTGTTCTTCCCTGTCTGTCAGATCAAGAAAGATGTTTTCCAGCGACGCGGAATCCTTATGCGTCGCCTTCAGGTTATCCAGTGTCCCCGTGTACAGCAGTTCCCCGCTCCTGACGATGCAGATCTCGTCGCAGAGCTTTTCCGCGACCTCGAGCACGTGGGTCGAGAAGAAGACGGATCTGCCCTTATCCGCATGTTCGCGCATCATCTGTTTGAGCGCAAACGCGGCCTGGGGATCAAGTCCGGTCATGGGCTCGTCCAGGATCCACACCGAGGGGTCATGGATCAGCGCGCCCATGATCATGATCTTCTGGCGCATGCCATGAGAATAGGAAAGGATCCGGTTATTCAGCGAATCAAAGATGCCGAACCGTTTCCCGTACTCCTCAATAAAGCCTGCCCTGCCCTCTGCCGGCGTATCGTAGATATCCGCAATAAAATGCAGATATTCCAGGCCGGTGAGCCGCAGGAAATGATCCGGACTGTCGGACACATAGCCGAACTGCGCCTTCGCTTTCTGCGGTTCTTTTCCCACATCGATCCCGTTGATCGTGATCGTGCCGGCGGTCGGCCTGATCACGCCGGTGATGGCCTTGATCGTCGTGGATTTGCCTGCGCCGTTCTGGCCGATAAACCCGGTGATCGCCCCGTCCCTGACCGTAAACGAGATGTTCTTCACCACGTCACGGTCGCCGTAGCGCTTGGTGAAGTTCTGCACACAGATCATATCTCTTCCTCCTGAATCACTAAGACTACTAATCAGCATTACAGAGCGGGCGGGAAATGTCAAGAACAAAAAGAAAGACTGCGGCGGACGGATCATCTCCGCCGCCGCAGTCATCAGATCTTATTTCATCAGCCGGCGCTCTTCGCCGTGTCCTCTTTATCCTCCTGGTTGCTCTGCAGTCCCGGATAGTCAGAGGTGTACTCGTTGCTGGAAGTCACGCCCTCTTCATTATCGTAGTTCGCGCTGATGGAGCCGTCACCGTAGATCGTGTTGTGCAGCTTCTCGACTGTGGTCGCCCACTGCGGGACCAGCATATCCTGGCTGTTGACATAGATGACTTCATAGAGTCCGTCATACGGGATACGATCCTGTACGAACTTGTAACCCAGGATCTCCGGCGCTCTGGTGACCATATCCCAGATCTCCGTCTCCTCCACGTTGTGGGTGACGAGCGGAAGAACGTTCTTCACGAAGTCGGCCAGCTGCGCCGCATCCATGCGCTTGATCTCTTCGATGATCTGGGAGATCACGTAGCGCTGACGCTCGGTTCTGGCGTAGTCGGAGTTGCCGACATAACGGTTTCTCGCGTAAGCCACAGCCTGTACGCCGCTGCAGTGCCATACGCCGCCGCCCGGCAGAATGTACTGGGAAGCGTCGATGTTCAGGGTGTTGCACATATCCAGCATGTAGCCGTTGGCAACCTCAACCTCGGCATCGGTCATTTCCAGATCCACACCGCCGAGGATATCGATGATGTCGATCATGTTCTCAAAGTCGACAGCCGCATAGCGGGAAACATCGACCTTGTAGTTCTGCGTGATGGTCTCGGTCAGCAGCGGACCGCCGCCCAGCGCGTAAGCCGCATTCAGCTTATTGTAGCCGTAGCCGGGAACATCCACGTAGGTATCACGCATCAGGGAAACGACGCTGACACGGGAGTCGGCAAAATTGATGGAGACAAGCATCATGCTGTCCGAGTTGCCGTTCCAGCTCTTATCTCTGCGGTCGACGCCGACAAGCAGAAGGTTATAGACCTGCTCATCAGACACGGTCTGGACCGTCACGCCCTTCATCTGGTCGTGGATGGACTTGAGCTGCTCTTCATCAAGGACGATACCCTGACGTTCCTCCGTACTCACGGTCTCAACAGCTTCAACAGGGAGTTCGCTGACACGCTGCACATCCTCATCCGCAACATAGTTCGACATGTTGAAAAGGCTGTGCCCGTAATTATAGATCAAACCGCCGCCTGCACCGACGACTGCCAGGACCACGATCAGACTGATCGCGAAAACCTTCTTTATACTCGGCGTCCCGGCGCCTTTATCCTGATCATCAAACAATGGATTTCTGTCATACCTTCTTGCCATAGCACGTCCTCCCTGACCGGCCTGAAGTTGTAAAAAAAAAGATTTCTGATTGCTCAGAAATCTTTAATGCGGAAGATGGGACTTGAACCCACACGATCTTAACGACCACAGGCACCTGAAGCCTGCGCGTCTGCCAATTCCGCCACTTCCGCATCTCGTTGAAAACACTTGTTTTTCAACTCACTCGGATATATTATCACGCACCCTGAAGCTTGTCAACCGTAAAAAACAATTTTTTTATACGACTACGGCAATATGCCTCATGACCAGTTTCAGGAAGATATTGCTGTTATATAAGAGCGTCAGGAACTCGTTCTCCCTTATCATGTTCATAGCCCGGACACTGATATCAAGACCAGGCAGCAGCGTAAAGATCAGGAAGATCACCCATATGAAGACCAGGCCCTTTAACAGGCCGATGACCAAGCCGCCTGCCCGGTTGATCGGGCCGATTATCGGAAGGCGGGTGAAAAGCCTGAGCATCATCAGGATGACTGAGATCACCATCCATACGATCAGGAGCGTGATGAGGAAGGACAGCAGGTTCACTGCCAGGCTGGCGATATAGCTGACAATGTAATCCTTGAATGACGCGGCATTCAGCTTTCCGTAGCCCTCGCTGTTATTGTAGGTGATCATCTGCTCTCTCACGAAATCCGGCAGGGGAAGCTTCTGGATCAGTCTTGTCTGGTCATTCTTCCCCAGCGATTCGAGGATCATGTCCGTCATTTCGGAGGAAATGTCAGTGCCCGCTCCGGCGCCCAATGCTCCGCCTATGCTTCCGCCGCCTTCCTTTATGATATCCTCCGCCGCCGAATCCAGTGCTTCCTCACATCTCTGTTCGATCGCCGAATAGAGCGAAGATCCTTTTCCTACCAGGGATGTGACCACCGGCATCAGCAATGTCACCAGTATAATGGACAGCACTAAAGAGATGATCCCGGAAAGGCTGTTGACCATTCCGCGTATCATACCGAAGAGGCCGGCGATCACAAGGATAATGACTACCAGGATCAGCATGAAATTGATATTGTTCAAAACGTTCATAGTATCTCCCTGTTACTCGATCCTGATCCGGTCAAGGCTGTCCGGCGTGATCACAAGATAATCCCGCAGGCCGGGGATCTGTCTGAAATAAACGACTTCCTTTTCATAGCCGGCAGAAAGCTTTTGCTTTCCGGAAGTCCGGTAAACATAGATGTTTCCCGAGTCATTCATCAGTATCTCACCCGACTCCATCCGGACGTCGTCATACTCGAAATTGAAATCGGAGCTCATCAGGTGTCTTCCGCTGAAGCTGTATGCATCGATCTCATACCGGTTTTCCGTATCCTCGCTGCGGAAGATGAAGCCTATGGCTTTCTCGTCATAAAAACAGCTCACCACTTCCTTATCCAGCATGACACTGGCACTCTCAGCCGGCTTTGAAACACCCGTATACACGATGAACCGGTCGTCCCCGATGGCTGCGGCCCGGTTCTCGCCTGTGAAGAATACGTCCGGGAAGACCGTCTCCGGATAACTGAAGGATGCCGTGACATGCTCCTGATCGTTTCCGCCCGATCCGGAAAAATCGTACATGACGATCCTTCCGCAGAGCTTTCCGTTCTCCAGTGCCATATAGGACACCATGAGCCGTTTCCCGCCCGGTGCCAGGGCCAGATCCAGCGGATACCCCGTATCCGCAAGGGTCGTCCGTATGGACGCGATCTGGCTGCCGCTGGACGTGTACATTTCGATCAGTGTCTGCGTATCGTTGTCGAGGATCATGGCGGCTACGCCGGACCGGCTCACCACCGCCTTCCGGATGGGATGCGGCACCTGGTACATTCCTTCTGTCCCTTCGTCGCTGACGATGAGGGCATGGGTGCCCAGCTGCTCATAGATGATCATCTTCCCTCCGCAGATGTCCGACAGAGGCGTCTGCATGCTGTAAGCGCTGCTCCATTTTATCTGACCGTCCAGGCCGGACGCGAACACGCCGTCGTGATTGTACTTGATCAGCGTTTTCCCGAGCATTTCGCATTGTGTTCCTTCCGCGTCCTGCCTGGTGGCAGACCGGCGGATATCAAAGCCTTCGAAAAGATGGATCCGGTTATAGCTCCAGTAGCCGATAAGCGCAAAAGCAAGGACCAGGATGATCATTACGATCAGGCCCTTTGTCAGCGGATCCTCAGGAAGCCTGATCGCAGGCTCCGGCCAGGGGAAACGTTTTTTCTGTTTGTTTTCGTCCTGATGCACAGTCCCGATATTGACCACATGCAGGCCGTTCCTGTCCTCACCGCTCAATAGTCCATCTCCCAAAACTTTTTCTCAGCCGCTAAAAACCGCTACAGCTGCGTTCTTCCTTCCAGCGCCCGAAGGAGCGTCACTTCATCAATATACTCCAGGTCACCGCCCACCGGCACCCCGCTGGCGATCCGGCTGACCTTTATACCCGTCGGCTTTACCAGCCGGCTTATGTACATGGCAGTCGTCTCGCCCTCCAGGGACGAGTTCGTTGCGATGATCACTTCCTTCACATCTCCCTTAAGCCTGATCATCAATTCCTTCAGGCGGATATCCGCCGGTCCGATTCCCAGCATCGGGGAGATGGCTCCCTGCAGCACATGGTAAAGGCCCTTGAATTTCCCGGTCTTTTCGTAAGCTGCCAGATCCCTCGTGTTCTCGACTACCATGATCGTTCCCGGATCTCTGGACGGATCCGAACAGATCGGGCAGATCTCCTGGTCAGTCAGCGTGCAGCAGACTTTACAGTAACAAATGTGTTCCCTTGCGTCAAGGATGGTCTCCGATAAAGTTTTCGCCTGCTCCAGAGGCATGTTCACAATATGGAAAGCCAGCCTCTGGGCACTTTTGGCTCCGATCCCGGGCAGAGAAGACAGCTGCTGGATCAGCCGGCTCATTTCCTTGCCATAATAATCCATTCTTATTCTTCCTTAAACTCGGGGCGCGTCAGAAACCGAAACCGCCAAAGCCGCCCAGGCCGCCCGTCAGTTTGGACATGTTGGACGAAGCCTCCTCATCCATCTTGCGGTAGGCCTCATTTACAGCCGCCATGATCAGGTCCTCAAGCATCTCCACATCATCCGGATCCACCGCGTCCGGAGAGATCGTGACCTTCGTGACTTCCTTTTTGCCGGACACAGTCACCTCGACCGCTCCGCCGCCCGCCGATGCCGTGAACGTTTTCTCCTCGAAGGCTTTCTGGTTTTCCTCCATCTGCCTCTGCATCTTCTGGGCCTGCTTCATCAGATTGTTCATATTGCCGGGCATTCCGCCCGGAAATCCGCCTCTCTTTGCCATTTTATTTCCTCCTGTGATCAACGGCTTTTATTCATCTTCATCCTCGTCCGTCACGACCAGTTCCATGCCCGGGAGGGCACTGAGGATATCATCCACCTCCATGATCGGACTGACTTTCTCTTTGAGGGTACCTATATCCTCTTTAAACGTAAACTTCAGTTCCACGCTCTTTCCGGTCCGCGCTTCGATCTGCGCTCTCAGCTGTGCGATCGTCTCCGCGTCCGACAGGTAACGGTTCCCCATGAAATCAGGAAACACGATCACCAGCGCCTTCTCCTCCCCCTCCGGCTCGAACATCAGGTCAACGAGCGAAAACTGTGATCTTGCGCGTGCGTCCTTCAGTCCGCTCACAATGCTCTTCCACTGTCTCCTGATCTCAACCAGATCGGAAGGCGCCGCTTTCGGCGCAGGCGCCTTCTCCGCCTTTGCCGGAGCACGTTCACCCTCCCGCGCAGAAGGCGGTGCGGGTGCTGCCTGCGCCGTGACCGGCACTGTAACGCCTTCCTCCAGCTGCTTCTCGATCAGCCGGATGCGTTCGAGGACGGAGGTCCTGTCTTTCTCCATCTGCGGCCGGCAGAGCCTGATCAGGGCCACCTCGGTGAGAGTTCTCTTCGCCGAAGCTGTCCTGAGCTGGCTCTCCAGCTCGGAGAGAATGCGGATATACCGCATCAGGACACTCTCCCTGACCATGCCGGCATCCTCCTCCACCCTGGGCAGTTCATCCCTGGAGATCTCCAGCAGATCGGCGCTCTCCAAAGAAGCCTGGGTCAGGAGCAGCGAGCGAAGGTACCCGATCAGATCGCCCACAAACGCGGCGCAGTCTCTTCCGTTGTCCAGCAGGTCGGAGAAAAGCTTCAAAGCCGGCCCGACTTCCTGTCCGGCGATATGCCTGTACATTAAGCTGAGCACCTCGGTGTCCACCGCTCCGATCATCGAGAGCACCCGCTCATAGGTCAGCTTCTCCCCCGCAAAAAGAGAGATGCACTGGTCCGTCAGGCTGAGGGCATCACGCATTCCTCCCCGGGCCTTCCTCGCGATAAAACGCAGCGCCTCATCTTCGGCTTCCACCTGCTCCTTCTCAAGCAGCTCCCTGAGCCGCTCAAAGATCTCCTCCGAGGAGATCCTCCTGAAATCATAGCGCTGGCATCTGGACTGGATCGTCACCGGGATCTTGTTCGGCTCCGTGGTAGCCAGGATAAAGATCACGTGCGCCGGCGGCTCTTCGAGTGTTTTTAAGAGCGCATTGAACGCCCCGGGTGAAAGCATGTGCGCCTCGTCAATGATATAGACTCTGTACCTGCCCTCTGACGGAGAATAGGCGACCTCTTCGTTGATCGCCCTGATATTGTCCACCCCGTTGTTGGACGCGGCATCCATCTCCAGGATGTCCATGTTCCTGCCCTCCAGGGAGGAGAGGCAGGTCCTGCACTCATTGCACGGTTCCCCTTCAGAGGCGTGCTCACAGTTGACTGCCCTGGCAAAGATCTTGGCGACGGATGTCTTTCCGGTCCCGCGGGTGCCGCAAAACAGATAGGCATGGCCTATCCTCCCGCTTTTGACCTGATTAAGCAGAGTCGTTACGATATGCGGCTGCCCGACGACCTGTTCAAAACTGACAGGCCGGTATTTCCTGTACAGCGCCAGATAACTCATTCTTCATGCTCCTACAACAACGGGGACAGAGAAAACCGTTTCTGGCAAAAGCAAGCGGTATTTCTCTGTCCCACTGATCAGATTAACTTGGATCGGCAACCGTCAGTCGCCGAAACTGATCCCGAGCAGCTTGGCTTCTTTAATGAACTGATCGTCGGGAGAAACCGTTTTCAGCTTGCCGGCGACATCCTTAAGCGGAACCTTCTGCGTCTTATTGTTTACGATACCTACCATGTAACCGTATTGCTCATCGAGGATCAGCTTGGCCGCTGCCGCGCCGAGCCTGGTGGAAAGCGCGCGGTCATACGGGCAGGGGCTTCCGCCTCTCTGCGTATGCCCGGGAACGGTGATCCTCACCTCGGTCCCCGAACGCTCCAGGATCTCTTCCGCCAGCTCATAGGCTACCGACGGATATTTCTTCGTTTCCATCTTCTTTTTCAGCTCTTTCTTGCTCTTCTTGCTGTCGGGAGCCGAAATGGCGCCTTCGGCGACCGCGATCACGGTAAAGCCTTTGCCGGCTTTCGTCCTCTTGTCGATCGCTTCGATGACCTTGTCGATATGATAGGGGATCTCCGGGATAAGGATGATGTCCGCTCCGCCGGCAATTCCTGAATAAAGAGTCAGCCAGCCGACCTTGTGGCCCATGATCTCCACGATGAATACACGGTTGTGGGAAGCCGCGGTCGTATGGATGCAGTCGATGGCATCCGTCGCAATGTTCACCGCGCTGTAGAAGCCGAAGGTCATATCCGTTCCGTAGATATCATTGTCGATCGTCTTCGGAAGATGAATGATGTTCAGGCCTTCCTCCCGCAGCAGGTTCGCGGTCTTCTGGGTGCCGTTGCCGCCCAGGATCACCAGGCAGTCAAGACGCAGCTTATAATAATTCTGCTTCATCGCCTCGACTTTATCAAGGCCCTTCTCATCGGGAACCCTCATCAGTTTGAACGGCTGACGCGAAGAACCGATGATCGTGCCGCCCTGTGTCAGGATTCCGGAGAAGTCCTTCGGCGTGAGCAGGCGGTAATCGCCGTAGATCAGGCCCTTGTAGCCATTCATGAAACCATAGACTTCAAGTTCTTCGATATTGTTTCCAAGTGCCTTGACAACACCGCGCATCGTGGCATTCAAAGCCTGACAGTCGCCGCCGCTCGTCAGTAAACCAACTCTTTTCATATCGCTCACCCTTTCCTTAACTGCCTGCACCAGGTCCTCATGTCCGAAAAACACCAGGTCCTGCCCCATGGTTCCAACAAAATTCAGTTAAAACAATTATAACTTGATTCCATGAGAGGCACAAGAAAAAGATGACAGGGGACAGCCCCGCGCCTAAACTCAAGGTCTGTCCCCTGTTATCAGTTAAAATAGACAAGATCGTCTGAGGGCGGATCGGTCGGCACGACCTCCTGTGCATAAAGAACAGGTCCCTCCGCCCGGTACTCCGGATGATACTCATACCTGATCTTTGCCGTCACATTCACCCACTGCTTGTTCTTAAGCCTGGAAAGCTCTTTGTATTTGCAGACATATCCGATAAACCGGATATCATTGGCGCAGCAGGTCATCGCGTTCCTGCCCGGAACAAAGCAGCCTGCCGTAAACCGTGGCGGGATCATCACCTTGGCCCGGAAGCTTACCTTTTTGTCCCTGTAGCGTTCAGGTGAATCGGACACATCCAGGAACCACAGGCCGTAATCCTCATCCTCGATCCTGATCGTTTCCGCGTTCAGGTCATAGGGAGGCTGTTCCTTCCCCAGCTCAAGCTGGTTCCCTTCCTCATCCTCAAAGGAGAGCATCGCCTGGTTGTTGACTGCCTTGATCGCTCTCCTGTATTTCTGGAGATCCATGTCAAGGCTGCAGCGGTTAAAGATCACCAGCTCAGCGTTCAGGAAAATATTGCTGAGCATGCTTCGCATATTGGTCAGGAACATATCGAAGGTGGATCCGTCCACGAGGGCGATGGTCTGGACCACCTCCCAGCGCCTGGGCAGATTCTCTCCCATAAGATGCGCCGGATCCCACATTCCATTGTACTCCACAAATACCCGGAGCGGACGGTAACGCTTCTGCAGCTGTTCCATGTATTCCCTGGTCAGGTCTTCCTCGTTCTCCACATAGACAACATCGATGTTTCCATGGGCGAGCTCATTGGCATCGTATTCTTCAACGCCCTGTTCGCACACCATCAGAAGGGACCTGGTCCCGTCCGCAAAATCCGGTGATGCGAGAACATCTTTCAGAAAAGCGGTCTTCCCGCTCTCAAGAAATCCTGTGATGAGATAGACAGGTATTTCCATCATGATCTGTACTCCATTCTGTCACGGCAAAAGCCGTTTTTCCTGTATTCAGTCATCGTCCTCCGACAGTTTGCCCTCTGCCTTGAACAGTTCATTCAGCTCATGCTCTTTCAGCTTCGATCCGATCACACAGAGCCTGCCGGTAACATCGGCGCTTCCGCTGCGGATCTCTTTCTCCTCCGGAACCATGTCAAAGTGGATCCAGCTTCCATCTTCCCTCGGGACCATTCCCTTGGCTCTGAGCACGATGCCGTATTTTTCCGCGTCGGCGAGCGCATCCAGCATGCTGCCGATCTCCTCGTCGGTATACTTCCTGGGCGTCTCGGCTCCCCACGAAACAAAGATCTCATCGGCATCATGACCGTGATGATGGTGGTGATGATGGTGATGATTTCCGTGTTCGTGCTCATGTTCATGCTCGTGTTCATGCTCATGGTCATGATGATGGTGCTCATGCTCTTCCTCGGCCTCATGACGAAGCTGTGCGGCCAGGGAAACTGAGCTTTCCATCGCATTCAGGATCTGGGCTCCGGTCAGGTCATCCCACGGCGTCGTGATCACAGTGGCATCTGCATTCTTCGAGCGGATCATCTCCACGGCCTTATCCAGCTTATCCTGGGAGACTTTCTGTGTGCGGCTGAGCACGATCGTCCCGGCACTCTCGATCTGGTTATTGTAGAACTCGCCGAAGTTCTTCATGTACATGCCGATCTTCATGGCATCGGCAACGGTCACCAGGGAATTGACCTCCAGCGAGCAGTCCTCTGCCACATTTTCCACGGCCTGGCGCACCTCGGAGAGCTTGCCCACACCGGAGGGCTCGATGATGATCCTGTCCGGATGGAACTGCTCTACCACCTGGTGGAGCGCATCGCCGAAATCACCGACCAGCGAGCAGCAGATGCAGCCCGAGTTCATCTCTGTAATATTGATGCCGGCATCCCGGAGAAAGCCGCCGTCAATGCCGATCTCACCGAATTCATTTTCGATCAGGACGATCTGCTGTCCTGCAAAAACCTCCGCAATAAGCTTTTTTATCAGAGTTGTCTTGCCTGCTCCCAGGAAACCTGAGATGATATCTATTTTCGTCATATTCTCAACACCTCCGTATATCTTAAAATCGAAAAGCATCTTACTACTTAGTCAGGCAAAAGTCAACCTGACGCGCCTTGTCCTCCCGGCGCATTCTTCATGTCATACTGTACTCGGATCTGCGTGGTGGACACCTCGATATTCTTCTCCTTCTGGAAATCGAGCAGGATCTTTTTCCGGATATCCGCGCAGGCCGCAAAGTTCTCCTCCACTGTCATCGTATTGACCACGGCCCGCAGATCCACCGCGCCGTTCGAGATATCTCTGACCATGGGGATGACCGGATCCGTCATATTCATCTCATCCCTGTATTTTATGACATAGGGATGCGTCACAATATCATGACTGATGATCAGCATCGCCCGTTCAATATCGGAATCGTAGGTGACCGGTACATCAATAAAGGAACTGCTGTCCCTTGTTCCGCTGTGGCGGTTGTTCATGATCATGCTCTTGTCAAGGATCGCATTTGGTACGATCACATGAGCCGAATTGATCACGTTCCGGATGACAGTATGCCTGGCTGTGATCTCCTCCACATATCCGGTGATGGTCTCTCCGTCGATCCGCACGCTGATCCTGTCCCCGATCGTGAAAGGCTGGAAAGCCGAGAGGATAAACCCGTGGACGATATTGGAAAGCCCCTCCTGGAAGATAAAGCCCAGGACAACGACCAGCAGGGAGGATGACATGAATATCTGTGAGGCAAAGCCGGACAGGCCCGGGATCAGGCTGATGATCTTCATCCCGATCACAACGATCAGCAGGATCTTCAGGCAGGCCTTCATGAAGGCCATCGGGAGGGACCTGGTCCTGAGAAGCGGCTTGAAGATGATATCCAGCGCCTTCAGGAGAACGATCAGGATCAGCAGCAGAAAGAGCCCGTAATAGAGGTCGTTGCTTGTGACGACCTGCAGAACGGACTTCGTCGTGCCCTTAAGTTCCTGATAATTTGCGTTGTTTTCAAGATTTTCCATTCACACACTTCCCTTTTGAAAAAGACGGCATGGTCGAAACCATGCCGCCTGGTACAATTCATTTTGATTAACGAAGCCGCTCTCCGGGCTGTTATCACTCGGCAGCGCTCTCCGTCGCGATCTCGGTGGACAGCTCGGTCAGATCCTCAACCAGGCCTTCCGTCTGGGCCTGAACCGGCTCGCTGAGCGTAAAGTTGAAGAGCATGGAGGCCAGAAGCGTTTCATCGACCGTCACGGTCTGTTCCTTCTCCCACTCCTCATAGGTCGAATTCACAAGATCTGTCCTGCGCTGCTCGACGATCTGGACCTTCTTATCCTCGGTCGCTTCCTCATCGAAGCCGTCTTCCACATAACAGATGTAGTAGTTGTCGTTAGCCTCGAAGACCTGGTCAACAAGCGTGCCGTCCTCAAGTCCGAAGCAGGCCTTTACGATCTCTTCGCTCGGATAGACGCTGTCAGCTCCGATCGTGGTATCTGTCTGGAAAGCATTGGGATATTCTTCGGTGAACGAAGCCGCGGCGGCTTTAAAATCACCGCTCTCCTTTGCCTGGGTCAGGAAGGATACAGCCAGTGCATATGCCTCTTCCTTTGCGGCTGCAAGGGCAGGATCTTCCGTCTCGGTCTGTGCCTCGGTGGAGATCTCCTCCACACCTTCCTCAGTCTCATCGGAAGAATTTGTCTTCACTTCAGTCTCTTCCGTGAAGGCGCCTTCCTCAACCGCGGACTCGGATCCTTCTTCCGGAAGCTCGGTCTCTGCTTCAGTCTCGGTCTGCGGGGTCACATAAACGTAGGAGACTCTTGTCTGGGCAGCTTCCTCATCGGACACCTCGGTATCCACATCTGCTCCCATGGGCTCCTCCGCGCGTTCCCTGATCGCCATCAGAGTCAATACCTGTTCGATGGTCTCGGGGGTGGCGTTCATGGCTTTAAGGGCATCCTCTCCGTTGGCTGCAACAAAATCGGCAGCAGCCTTTGCGGCAGCTTCCTTGTCCGCATCAGTGAACTCGACACCGAGCTCTTCCATATGGGCCTTGGCCAGGAGCATCTTCTTGACATCTTCCACACAGTTGGCTTTCAGCTGGTCGCCAAGAGTCTGTCCGCTTCCCTCCAGATCCGTGTTCCAGGGATCGATATCCATGCCGTAATAGCTGTAAAGCATCTTATACCAGGATGCTTCCTGAGCGATATAATTTCCGGAACCCGGTGTCTGCTGATAGCGCATATAGAAATTGAAAGCATCGGTGTTTACACTCTCGTCACCGACCGTGACCAGCGGCTGAGCCGCAGCGGTCTCTTCCTCAGCCTTCTTGGTGCAGCCTGTCAGGGCTCCCAGTGCAAGGCAGGCTGTGATCACTGCCGCGAGTCCCCTTTTCAAACCGTTGTGCATGACTTTATTCCTCCGTTTTTTCAAAATCTAAAACATTATATCCCTTTTTTCCTGCCGTGACAATCCTCTTTTTAATTGACCGCGGGAAGTTTCAGGCTTTCCAGGTCTTCGAGGATGGAGCGGGTCACATGGAGGATATCCCCGTCCCCAGAGGGAGCTTTTCCCGGACGCATGGGCCTTTTATAGAAAAAGCCGGTCTCCTTTCCTGTCCGGAAGACCATGTTGTCTCCGTACTGTCTTGCGAAGTCATTGATCGAAGCGATATCGATCCGGGCATGGTCGTAATAGATAAAGCGGATCTCATCCCCCTTCTGGACCACGTTTGTCAGCAGGTCGTTGTGGGCAAGAGATTTCAGGAAGGCAACCGTAAGAAGGTTCCGGACCGGTCTTGGCAGATCGCCGAAGCGGTCCATCAGCTCATCGGCCAGATCCTCCATCTCCTCCTCGCTTCCGATCTGGGCGATCCGCTTGTAGATATCAAGCTTCTGTTCTTCACTCCGGATATAGGAAACCGGTATGTAGGCATCGAGGTCCATATCCATCGCTGTCTCGAAGGAATCCTCCGCCTTTCGGATGCCTTTCTCCTCCAGGACCGCCTCATTGAGCAGCTTGCAGTACAGGTCATAACCTACTGCTTCCATATGCCCGTGCTGTTCGCTGCCCAGCAGGTTTCCGGCGCCGCGGATCTCAAGATCGCGCATGGCGATCCGGATGCCGCTGCCAAGCTCTGTAAATTCACGTATCGCCGCCAGTCTCTTCTCCGCCGTCTCCCTCAGCATCTTATCGCGCTTGTACATCAGGAAGGCATAGGCGGTGCGGTTTGAGCGGCCGATCCGTCCCCGGAGCTGATAGAGCTGGGACAGGCCCATAGTTTCCGCGCTGTGTATGATCATGGTATTGGCATTGGGGATGTCGAGTCCGGTCTCAATGATCGTCGTGGTCACCAGCACATCGATATCGCCGTTGATGAAATCCACCATGATATCCTCCAGCTCCCGCTCGTGCATCTGCCCGTGGGCAAAAGCCACCTGGGCCTGGGGGACCAGCGCCTGGATCCTGGCCGTCATATCCGCGATCGAACCGACACGGTTATAGACATAGTAGACCTGCCCGCCCCTGGCGATCTCTCTGCTGATCGCTTCGCGGACAAGCTCCTCATTGTATTCCATGACAAAGGTCTGTATGGGAAGCCTGTCCTGGGGAGCTTCCTCCAGGACGCTCATATCCCGGATCCCCACCAGGCTCATGTGCAGCGTCCTCGGGATGGGCGTCGCCGTCAGCGTGAGCACATCCACATCTTTTTTCAGCTGCTTGATCTTCTCTTTGTGGGTAACCCCGAACCGCTGCTCCTCGTCAACGATCAGAAGGCCCAGATCCTTGAAAGCGACGTCTTTGGACAGGAGCCGGTGCGTGCCGATCACCACATCGACGAGTCCCTTTTTCAGGTCCTCGATCGTTTTCTTCTGTTCCGAGGCGGTCCTGAACCGGCACATAAGATCCACCCGGACAGGAAAGTCCTTCATCCGCTGCTGGAAAGTATTGTAATGCTGCTGGGCCAGGATGGTGGTCGGTACGAGATAGGCTACCTGCTTTCCTTCCTGGACAGCTTTAAAGGCGGCGCGCAGTGCGACCTCGGTCTTTCCGTAGCCGACATCCCCGCAGATGAGGCGGTCCATGATCTTCGGGCTCATCATGTCCTTTTTGGTATCCTCGATAGCCGCAAGCTGATCCTCCGTCTCCTCGAAGGGGAACATCTCCTCAAACTCGCTCTGCCAGACGGTGTCCGGGCCGTAGACAAACCCGTTCTTCTCCTGTCTGGCCGCATACAGGGAGACCAGTTCGGCCGCGATATCCTTCACGGCGCCGCGCACCCTGGTCTTTGTCCGCTGCCATTCCCGTCCGCCCAGGCGGCTGAGCTTATGCTTCCCGCTGTCCGCGTCCGCGTACTTGGCGATCATGTCCAGCGCGGTCGCCTGCACATACAGCGTTCCGCCGTCCGCGTACTCGATCTTCATGTAATCCTTGATCACATGGTCTGTCTCGATCTTCTCGATCCCGCGGTAGATCCCCAGTCCGTGATTCTCATGCACCACGTAATCGCCGGGATCAAGTTCGGCGTAGCTGTGGATCCTGGTCCCCTCATAGGCGTGGCGGCGTTTCTTTTTCTTTGCTTTTTCCTTCCCGAAGATATCACTCTCCGAGATCACGACAAACTTGATCAGCGGATATTCATACCCCCGGTGGGCATTTCCGTAAGTTACCAGGATCTGGCCCGGCTTCACCTCGATCTCCTCATCCTCCGAGAAAAAGGCATTGAGGCCCCGCTCACTCAGATCCGCGCTCAGGCGGTTCCCCCTGGTGTGAGAGGCGGCCAGGAGGATCACACGGTAATGATCCTTTTTCCACTTTTCCAGGTCCGTCACCAGCTGTTCAAAGCTGCCCCGGTAGGAATTCACCGCGCGCACATCCACATCGTATTTATATGTGATGTCCCAGCTGCCCCGGATGTTCTCCAGAGCGGTAAGCCCCACGCATCGCCAATCGGCAAACGCCGCAGCCGTTTCATTCCAGGAGTAAAGCAGATCCGCCTGGGAGGGGAGCACATACCCCTTCTCCAGCCGATGAGTCATGCTCTCCCTGAACTCTTCCTGGGCTTCTTTTGCCGCCTGATCCATCCGGTTGGGTTCATCGAGCACGATCAGGGCATCGTCAGGAAGGACATCCAGAAGGCTCACCGTCTCCGGGCAGAAGTAAGTGATCAGGTTCTCCAGCCTGGACATGCTGCCGAGATCCCCGAGCGCATCCTTCGCATCCGAGAGTATACATTTGACCCGATAGGCTTCCTCATGGCGGTTCATGCCGCGAAGGCGCTTTTCAGCCCTGACCGCCTCTTTTTCCAGCTTATCAAGGCCCGACCGGGCATTTTTATCTGTCAGGATCAGTTCACAGGCCGGGTAGATCAGCACCTCCTCCAGGTTCTCGATCGATCTCTGGCTGGCGGCATCCACGCTGCGGATGGAATCCACCTCATCTCCCCACAGCTCGATCCTGAAGGGGACCTCCTCCGTCATGGGGAAGATATCGATGATCCCGCCGCGCACTGCGAACTGGCCGCAGGCTTCCACCTGGGCCGTCCGCTCATAGCCGAGCCGCACCAGTTTTTCCTTCCATTCATCCAGGTCGAACACATCGCCCACGCGGACTTTTCTTACCTCTTCTTTCCAGAGGTCAAAGGGCATCATCCTGTTCATGAAGGCCGTCGCGGTCGTTACGAGCGTCGTCACACTGCCTTCATCGAGTGCCTTGAGCACGCGGATGCGTTCCCGGACAAGGTGGCCGCTCCGCACATCTGCCTGAAAGAAAATAAAATCTTTGGCCGGAAAATGCATGACGTTCCGGTCAAAGAGTTTATAGTTCTCACAGATCTCTTTTGCGCGAAGTTCATTTGCCGCTACGATGCAGCGCATCGGACACGAGAGCGAAAGGCTGTCGATAAACTGGGCTTTCTGAGAATCGATGCAGCCCTTCACCTGGATCATTCCCCTGTTCCGGGAAAGAGCCCTTTGCAGGTCGCCAAATCCTCCCAGCTCTTTCATGGGATACCGAAATGCTTTCATGAAAAGCTCCTTCTCATTCTTCTTTCGTGATCTTCGTATTAAACCGGTTCATCACCTGGTCCGCCGGTTCATGAAGCAGCGCCGCCGCCGCGCCGGCCGCACGTTCGAAGGCGTCGATCATATCCGTCTGCAGTGCGGACGGAAATTTGCCGAGCACCCAGTCCGCCTGGTCGTATCCGGCCGGCACATGGCCGACGCCTATCCTGACCCGCATAAAATTCTGGGTCCCGAGCCGGTCGATGATCGACCTGATCCCGTTATGGCCTCCGGCACTTCCTTTCAGGCGCACGCGCAACTGTCCGGCATCCAGGCTGATATCGTCATAGATCACGATCAGGTTTGTCTCCGGGTCCACACGGTAATAAGAGCAGGCCGGCGCGATGCAGTCACCGCTCAGGTTCATGAACGTCTGCGGCTTGATCAGGAGCACTTTTTCCCCCTCGATAAAGCCGGTCCCGGCAAGGCCGTTGAAGCCCTTTGTGCCGATCGTGATCTTATAGTGATCAGCCAGCGTATCAAGCGCCATAAAGCCGCTGTTGTGTCTGGTCCCGGCATATTTCTTCCCGGGGTTTCCCAGGCCCGCAATGATAAACATTTTCACATCTCCGTCAGTGCTTGTACGATCTGTTCAAAATGCATGAAATGTGACGCCTTGACCAGCACGGTCTCACCCGGCCTGATCTGGGCAGCCCCTTTTTCCAGGAACGATTCGACATCGGGATACCAACTCACTTCCACGCCGGATCCCTTTGCGTTTTCGGCTGCCTGAGCCATATGCCTGCTAAGAGTGCCGATGCAGAACAGCTTGTGGATGGCGCTCTTCGCCGCATGGACGCCTACCTCTTCGTGGAAGGCAGCCTCATTGCTCCCAAGCTCGCCCATATCACCGAGCACGGCCACAGCCGGACCGTTCACGTAAACAAGCTGGTCCAGAGAAGCCTTCATAGACATCGGGTTCGCGTTATAGCAGTCATCCACCACCGTCATCTTCTCTGTCCGGATGATATTGAAACGGCCCTTCACGCGTTCCATATTGCCGATCCCTTCGCAAATGAGGTCATCCGGGATTCCCATCACGAAGCCTGCCGCCGCTCCTGCCAGGGCATTCATGACCATATGGTTTCCGGGCACCGGCACTTTCACTTCAAATGAACCGTCAGGCGTGTGGATGATACACTGCGTCCCTTCAAGTCCAAGCGGGCGTATACCGTCTGCATAAAAATCCAGCCGCGGCCACTTTTCATTTCCCTGCGCCGGGTGCTCCTCATCCGGAATTCCGTAGTAATAAGGCCGGATGCCGTTCACTTCTTTTATGGTGATAAGCTTGTCATCATTCCCGTTCAGGATGATCTTCCCGTCGCCCTCGAGGTAATCAAAGATCTCACTCTTGGCGCGGAGGACACCGTCCCGGTCTCCAAGCTGTTCCAGGTGGCAGGTGCCGATATTGGTCATGATGCAGATATCCGGCCTGGCGATCCTCGCAAGGCGGTGCATCTCCCCGAAATCACTGATTCCCATCTCCAGGACAGCCGCTTCGTGCTCCTCATTCAATTCAAAGACTGTCAGCGGAAGCCCCAGCTCATTGTTATAATTTCCCTGCGTCTTCAGCGTCCTGAAACGCTCAGACAGGACAGCCGCCACCATCTCCTTGGTACTGGTCTTGCCCACGCTCCCGGTGATCCCGACCACGGGAATGCCCAGGTTTTCGCGGTAAAACCTTGCGATGGAGCCGAGCGCTGTCACGGTGGAATAAACCTTGATCCAGATAAAGCCGTCGGGATTCTCCGGTTCTCTCTCGGCGATCACACACAGGGCTCCCTTGCTGATGACGTCGGGTATAAAATCATGGCCGTCCACCCTGCTGCCGGGGATCGCCGCAAAAGCGCAGCCTTCCCGTGCTTTCCGGCTGTCAGTCGTGATCATGGAGACCTCCGTCTCCGCCAGTGCTTCAAAACCTTCCGGTACATGCAGCACTCCGCCGCACTCCATCGCCATTCTTCTCGGTGTCAATCCAAGCATGATCGCTCTCTCCTGTTATTGTCTGTTTAAAGAAACTTCTACCAGCCTCTCGCAAAGATCGGCAAAGCTCATCCCCAGCGCCGCTGCTTCCTGCGGAAGCAGGGAGGTCGGGGTCATTCCCGGAAGGGTGTTGGCCTCCAGGCAGTAGATATTGAGGTCTTTATCCATCATGATATCCATCCGCCCGTAGCTGTTGAGGCTGAGCGAACGGTAAGCCTGGACCGCGATCTTCTGCATTCTCGCAGCCACTTCATCGGGCAGGTCTGCCGGACAGGTCTCCACCGTGCTCCCGGCACTGTATTTGTTATGGTAATCGTAGAATCCCTGAACCGGAGCGATCTCGATGACCGGATAGGCTTCCCCGTCCACGACACCGACTGAGAACTCCCTGCCCTCGACGAACTGTTCAACCACCAGGTTCTTCTCATACCGGAAGCCCTCGGCAAGAGCCTTATCATATTCTTCCTCTGTGCGGGCGATCGTCACGCCTACGCTCGATCCGCCGCAGCAGGGCTTGACCACGCAGGGCAGTCCCACGCCGTTCTCCGAAGGACTTTTGACCGGTTTCCCGGCCCGGACAATGATCCCGTGGGGCGTAGGCACCTTGTGATAGCGGAACAGGATCTTTGACTGCTCCTTATCCATCGCCAGGGCACTTCCAAGGTGGGAGCATCCCGTATACGGAACATCCAGCAGCTCAAAAGCGGCCTGGATCTTTCCGTCCTCTCCGTTGGCTCCGTGAAGGGCCATAAAGACCGTATCGGCTGCCCGGCATACGCTCATCACGCCCGGTCCGAAGAACCCTTCCCTTTTCTCCTTCCTCTCCTGCCGGATCTTCTCGATATCCGGGCTGAAGGTCCTGTAATGATCCGCTTCCTTTTCGGGATCATCTCCGCCCTCAAACCATGCCGGGAGATCCTTTTCATTTATATTCTCATCACCGATAAAGACATCGAGAAGCCTTGCCTGATGGCCCTTCTCCCGCAGTGCTTTTGTCACCTGTGTTCCGGAGACTAAAGAGATCTCTCTCTCCGTGCTGGTCCCGCCAGCCAGTACAACGATATTCATACGTTTCCTCCTTTTACTGCCGTCTCCGTTCTCATCCCACAAAGACTGCCGAAGAGAGCGGCCCCATCTTAAGAGAGATCATGCCGGACTGGACGGTGATCGTTTCCCTGTCGATCCTGTATCCTTCCTTATCCGTCAGGAAGACTCTCGTCAGCTGCTGTCCATTGCGGA
This sequence comes from Lachnospiraceae bacterium UBA4348, assembly GCA_002394165.1. Classification (GTDB taxonomy): domain Bacteria; phylum Bacillota; class Clostridia; order Lachnospirales; family Lachnospiraceae; genus Merdiplasma. The sequence continues at coordinate 21,415 of DGTA01000122.1, forward strand.
TGCCGCTCTGCCAGACATTGATGGCGAGGTCCTTCTCTTCATCATTGTTATTGAATATGACGATGATCTTCTGGTCCGGCGTGAACCTGGCGTGAGCCAGTACTCCGTACGATCCGTGAAGGGAAAGGAGCGATCCGCTGCGCAGAGCCTCGTACTCCTTGTGCATGGAGATCACGGCCCGGTGAAAATCGAGCATCTGCCGGTCTTCCCGGCCCCAGGGATAGGGTCTGCGGTTGTCGGGATCCGTGAAGCCGCACACTCCGGCTTCATCCCCGTAATATACCGTAGGAGCCCCCGGCCAGGTCATCTGCATGACCACCGCTTCCCGCATGATGGCCGGTTTGATGCCTTCACTGGCGGCGTCATAGTCAAAATGATCCATTCTTCCCACGATCCCGTTGGTCCTGGTCAGGAACCGGGAATGATCGTGGTT
>DGTA01000090.1:0-38268 GCA_002394165.1 Lachnospiraceae bacterium UBA4348
GTCCCTCCAGCATCATCATCGGCGAGCAGCTGACGCCCGAATCCTGCGGCGCCCTGCTTTCCCACTATGAGAACAAATTCATGTTCCAGGGCTTCCTGTGGAACGTCAACAGCTTCGACCAGGAAGGTGTGCAGCTGGGCAAGGTCCTGGCCAACCGTGTGCTCGACCATAACACGGACGGTGCGCTGAAAGGATTTGCGGATCTGCTCGGCGTCTGAAACAGGACGGTTCTTACAAGGATAGTAGAATAAAACATAACACCCTGTTCCACGAGGATCGCTTTCGCTCTGGCCTCGCGCAGCGGTACATAAGGCTCGGGCTTTGCCCTCGCCAAGTACCGGCGCTGCGGCCACGTCCTCTTTGGAACAGGGTGTTGTATTTTATTCATACCGTAAACTTCAAAGGACTGTCCCCTGTCATAAATTAAAAGTAGTCGTAGTTTTTCCGGATGTGCTCCCGCATCAGGCTCTCGGCCAGGTCGGCGTCTTTTGCGCGCATGGCGTCGAGGATGCGCCGGTGAAAATCCAGGGCCGGATCGTATTTCATCTTATCGATGACGGAATGCATGGATTCCTCGAGGATGTGGAGCAGGATGTCGTAGGCCTTGACCATCAGCGGATTGCCGCTCAGCTCCACGATGCGCGTGTGAAACTGAAGATCGAGATCGGAGAAGGTCCGGGCATCGTCGGAAGCGGCGGCCCTGTTCATCTGTTCCAGGATCTTCTCAAGCCGGTCGAGGGCCTTCTTGTCCAGGAGGGGCGTCGCGATGCGCACACTCTCGGAGTCGATCATCTCGCGGAACTGGAAGACATGCTTCTGTGAGGGGCTGCCGATATACATGAGCGGGATCAGGTCCTGGAGGGCATCCTCCGGACTGACCTCGCGGACATAGGAGCCGGACCCGGTGCGGGTCTCGATCAGGCCCAGGGCCTTGAGCTTCTGCATGGCCTGCCGGATGGTCATACGGCTGACGCCGAAGGTCTCGGACAGCTCATTTTCTGAGGGGAGCTTGTCACCCGCGCTCCAGGTCTGGTCGATCAGGAGAGAACGCATCTGCTCGAAGACCTGTTCAACGGCGTTGACTCTCTGAATAGGTTTGATCTTCATGGAATCCTCCGCAAACACAATGGAATTACTATATTTTACAGTTTGGGAAAAGCCGTGTCAACACAGCCTTGCATTAGGCATTTTGCAAGATTCTGACATGGCTTTTTTATGAATTATTACAGATTGACATAAAGGGCTTGGGACGTTTATATTTAAGTCAACCTGTAATACAACTAACAGCTTACAGCTTCAAAGCATGAGCCACAGGAGGGAAAAATTATGGCATATAGTGAAGAGCTGATCAAATCACTGGAAGAAAAGGGCCAGCTTTTAAGACGCGACTGCATCAAATGCATCGGCGTCGGCGTAGCGGGCCACGTAGGCGGCAGCTGCTCGAGCGCGGATCTGGTAGCAGCCCTGTATTTTCATAAGATGAAGATCGATCCGAAGAACCCCGAGTGGGATGAGAGAGACTACTTCCTTCTTTCCAAGGGCCATGTAGCGATCCTCCAGTACGCTGCGCTGGCTGAGAGAGGATACTTCCCGGTGGAAGATCTTCCGCGCTGCAAAGAGATCGGTTTCTATCTGCAGGGTCATCCGCATCTTGGAACTCCCGGTATCGAAGCCGGCACCGGTTCTCTGGGACAGGGACTTTCCCTCGGAGCAGGCATGGCTATCGGCCTGAAGCTGGACAACAAGCCCAACAGGGTCTATGTGCTGGTCGGCGACGGCGAGATGGACGAAGGACAGATCTGGGAAGCAGCCATGTCCTCCGGCGCCAAGAAGCTGGATAACCTGTGCGCCATCATCGACAACAACGGACTGCAGGCCATGGGCCGCATTGCCGACAGACTTCCGAGCGAACCGATCGCTGACAAGTGGAGATCCTTCGGCTGGAACGTGATCGAGATCGACGGTCACAACATGGAACAGATCCTCACTGCACTGGATGAGGCGGAGCAGTTCAAGGGCAAACCCACCGCGATCGTGGCTCATACCGTAAAGGGCAAGGGCATCAGCTTTGCCGAGAACCAGGTTGGTTTCCACAACAGGGCCCTGACCCAGGAAGAATACGATAAGGCACTTGAGGAGCTTGCATAAAGAAGAGCCAAAGGAGGAAATTATCATGGCTGAAACAAATCAGAGAACAGCATATGGCAAGACTCTTGTGGAGCTCTGCCATCAGAATAAGGATATCGTGGTCCTGGATGCGGACCTGTGCGCGTCCACCATGGGCAAACTGGTAGAAGTCGAGCCCGGCCTTGAGGACAGACATATTGAGATGGGCATCGCCGAGGCGAACATGCTTTCCACCGCCGGCGGCCTGGCCAGAGTCGGCAAGATCCCCTTTGCCTCCTCCTTCGCGGTATTCTCCGCAGGAAGAGCTTATGACCAGATCAGACAGTCGATCTCCATCGGCAAGCTGAATGTCAAGATCTGCGGTTCCTCCGCAGGATGCTCCGATTTCGGTGACGGCGCAACACATCAGTCTATCGATGATATCGCTTACATGCGCGTCATCCCGAACATGTCCGTGTTCGTTCCGGCCGATGCCAACGAGGCAGTGGCGGTCGTAAAGTACATGGCAGCCAACCCCGGCCCGATGTATATCCGCCTCAACCGCAATGCGTATGACAACGTTATCCCGGAAGGCGCCGAGTTTGTTCCCGGTGAGCCCGTGGTCATGAAAGAAGGAACCGATGTGACCGTATTTGCCTGCGGCATCATGCTTACCAAGGCTCTTGAGGCTGCCAAGGCTCTTGAAGGAAAGATTTCCGTGCGCGTGGTCAATGTTCCCTCCATCAAGCCGCTTAACCGTGAGAGCGTCATCAGGCTCGCAAGCGATGTGAAGGGTGTTGTGACGGCGGAAGAGCACAGCGTGATCGGCGGCCTGGGCGGCGCCATCGCGGAAGCTCTCAGACTGGAGAAGGTTCCGGTAGAGTTCGTCGGCGTCGAGGACCAGTTCGGTTCCTCCGCTCACAGCTACGATGATATCCTTAACTATCTCGGCCTGACCACGGATCATATCGTGAAGGCTGTGGAAGAGATCTATTCATTATAATAATAATACTGAAAGGAGACTGTCTGTCATGAAAGTAGGTTTTATCGGACTGGGAATCATGGGACGCCCCATGTGCAAGAATCTGTTAAAGGCCGGTTACGAAGTGACCGCATTTGATCCGTTCGCAAAGGAAGCCCTGGATGATGTGGTATCCTGCGGCGCCGCCAGAGGCGAGAGCAACGCGGATGTCGCTTCCAAGAGCGATGTTGTCATCACCATGGTCCCGAATTCACCGCATGTAAGAGAAGCGATCTTCGGCGCAAAGGGTGTTGCCGAGGGAGCAAAGGAAGGACTGGATGTCATCGACATGAGCTCCATCGCTCCGCTGCAGTCCAAGGATATCGCCGAGAAGTGCCTGGAAAAAGGTATCCATATGATGGATGCACCGGTCTCCGGCGGAGAGCCCAAGGCCATCGACGGAACGCTGTCCATCATGTGCGGCGGCCCGAAGGATCTGTTTGAGAAATATAAAGAGCTTCTGGGCGTTCTTGGCGCGTCTGTGGTACACTGCGGCGACGTCAACGGTGCCGGAAACACCACGAAGCTGGCTAACCAGGTGATCGTGGCGGTCAATATCGCTGCCTGCGCCGAGGCTTATGAGCTGGCGATCATGGCAGGCGTTGATCCCGAGAAGGTGTTCGCAGCTATCCGCGGCGGCCTTGCCGGCTCCACAGTCATGGATGCCAAGGTTCCGATGATGCTGGACGGCAACTTCAAGCCGGGCTTCAGGATCGATCTTCACATCAAGGATCTGAACAATGCGCTTGATACCGGTCACGGCGTCGGCACACCCATGATCCTGACCAGCGCTGTCCAGGAGATGATGCAGTGGCTGCACAACAATGACTGCGGCAGCGACGACCACAGCGCGATCCTGAAATATTATGAAAGAATCTCCGGCGTTGAGATGAGAAAACTCAGCTGAGCGCTGAAAGGCTGAGATTAAACGGTTTCGGGGGAAGATGGAGTTCCGTCTTCCTCCTTATTCAGACCTATTTTATGAAAATAATTTACAAAAATGAACCTGTAAAACTGTGTAATGTTCCAAAAATGAAAATATGAAGTCATAATTGTTGAAAAATAATTTCACACATGCTATTCTCGTAACTGTAAAGGGAACGCACAACATAATTTGAAAGGTAGATGCGGACATGAGCAAAGAAGTGATCACCAATACACTGTATAAGTTATTTTCGCTTGAAAACAAAGTCATTCTTGCAACGGGTGCGGCCGGAGCGATCGGCAGCGCGATCGTTAAATGTTACGCAGATCTCGGCGCCAAGGTAGTCCTGGCTGACTACAACGAAGAGGCCATGGCTGAGGTGGAAAAAGAGATCAAGGCAAACGGCGGGGAGTGCACCTGCATGAAGCTGGAGCTTCCGAAAGAAGAGTCCATCAACGAGGTCGTTGACAAAACCATCGAGAAATACGGGCGCATCGATGTGCTGGCGAACATCGCCGGCATCAACAAGAGAACCCTTATGACCAACGGCTCTGAGGAGACCTTCGACCGGATCATCGGCGTCAACCTGAAAGGCTCTTATCTGATCTCCATCAAGGTGGCCAAGGAGATGATCAAGCTCAATGAGACGCTTCCCGAAGAGGAGAAGGTCCACCTTTCCATCATGAACGTGGCTTCCTACAATTCCGTCATGATGCTCGGCGGAAATTCCGTATACGGCATGAGCAAGAGCGGCGTAGCCGCCATGACCAGGAGCCAGGCTATTGAGTGGGCTAAATACGGGTTCCGCTCCAACGCCCTTACACCGGGCCACATCAGCACCAAGCTGACCGCCCAGCTGTGGGACGATCCCTACTACAGCAAATACATGCTTGACCGTATCGCCATGAACCGTCCCGGTTATCCGGAAGACATGCTCGGCATGGCCGTGCTGATCGCATCCGATGCATCCGCTTACATGTCCGGACAGCTGTGCATCGTCGACGGCGGATGCCTGGCCGGCGGACAGCCCTGGGAGATCTGAGAAAAACACATCAAACCTGAATACGCGCGGCAATCAATGCAGCAACAATCGCCGCCTGTAGATACACACTCATTTTCATTCTAAATTGGAGGGTAGCAAAATGAAAAAACTTACCGTTATGGCACTGACTGTATGTGCAATCACTGCTTTTGGCATGAGCGCCAGCGCAGCGACAAAACTCAACCTGTCCGTTCCGGATGCTGCTTCTTCCTCGATCGGTGTTGCCGCTCAGGAATTTGCTGATCAGCTGAACGAGAAATCCGAAGGCGAACTGGAAGTAAAGGTCTACTTCGATGGTTCTCTGTACGGCGGCGACGCTACCGCAGCTGTTACCACGATGCAGGACGGCGGCCTTGACATGCTTTGCCTGGCAACCAGCTGGTATTCTTCTTTCGACAGCTCCTTCAACGTAATCCAGATCCCGTATCTGTTCAAGAGCGTTGATGCTGAGCAGGCTTACCTGAATGACGAAGCTTCCCAGCCGATGTGGGATGCCGTTGAAGGCATGGGCGTTAAGTTCCTTGCTGCATGGACCCGTTCCTTCCGTATGACCACCAACAACATCCGCCCGATCACCAAACCGGAAGATTTCGAAGGCATCAAGCTTCGCACACCCGGCAACCAGATCTACCAGGTATTCTTCGGCGACGGCTGCGGCGCTAACGTAACTCCGATGAGCTTCTCTGAGGTTTACACCGCTCTTCAGACCAACACCATCGACGGCCAGGAGAACCCGGCTGACGTTCCGTTCTCTGCAAGCTTCTATGAAGTTCAGAAGTACATCTCCGCTACCAATCACATCGGTGAAGCTTGGGTAGTAGGCATGAACCCCGACAAATTCGCTTCTCTGAGCGAAGAGATGCAGACTCTGGTTCTTGAGACCGCTCAGGAAATGCAGCAGTGGAAGAAAGACTATGACGAGGCTACCGATCAGTCCGACATCGACTTCATGATCGAAAAAGGCATGGAGTACAACGAGCTTGACGACGAAGGCTTCGCAGCTTTCCAGGAAGTATCCAAATCTCTGTATCCGAAATTCCAGGAGATCGTCAACAACCAGGATCTTTGGGATGCTACCATCGCTTTCGCAGAGGCTAACTGATCTGTGACATCATATTGAAACCAGCATAGGATCTGGGGGCGGCTCCGGAAAGGCGCCGTCCCCGTTTCTCTTAATCGGTTCCCCGGAATGAGGGGAGGAGGGTGGAAACCAGATGGATAAGAATAACAGCAATTCTCCGCTCAGGAAATTTTTCGGTGCAGCCGAAAAAGTCGAACTCGCGCTCGGCGGCTTCTGCCTGGCCACGCTGTTCGTAGTCGTCCTGATCGGTATCGTCAGCCGCCTGCTGAATATCAACGCGGCCTGGTATGAAGAGACAACGCGCGTATTCTTCCTGTGGATGATGTGGATCGGCGTCGGCGCCGGGTTCAACCACAGTGAGTCATCCCGCGTTACGGTACTTGTGAAATCACTGCCGGAATTTTTACAGAAGATCTGTTTTGTACTTTATTATGTATTCTGCTTTATTCTGTTCGGAATCATTATCTGGTTCGGTTTCCGTGCAGCCATGCAGCAGGCGAAGATGGGAGAGATGGGTTCCGCCCTTCGTATTCCCATGTGGCTCGTCGGCATCGCCGTTCCGATCGGCGGTATCTTCGGTTTCATCGGAACGCTCAACACGCTCCTGTTTGAAAACTGGAGACTGAAAACGACGGCTGAAGAACTTGAGATGGAAGAGATCGCAGAGCAGACCAAGAAGCAGATCGCTGAGGAAGAGGCTGCTGAAAGAGCCGGAGAAGGGAGGACGAAGAGATGAGTATATTTATCCTTGTTGTCTTTATGGTCCTGATGCTCCTGGGCATTCCGGTAGCTGTCGCGCTTGGTATCGCCAGCATCGGCGCCATTCTTGTTTTTGATACTTCCACGATCGCGTCCGCGGTCAAGCTGATGTATTCCTCCATGAACAGCTTCGTCATGGTAGCGGTCCCGCTGTTCTTCCTGGCGGGCGTGCTGATGGAAAAGGGCGGCGTGGCTCAGAAGATCTTTGATTTCTGCGAAGATATCGTCGGATGGATCGCCGGCGGCCTCGGCCACGTGAACATCCTGACCAGTATCCTGTTCGCAGGCATGAGCGGCTCCTCCGTCGCAGACGTGGCCTCCATCGGTGCCCTGTGCGCCAACGCCATGATCCGTTCCGGTTATCCGGCCACTTACGCCTGGGGCACCACACTGGCAAGCTCCATGCTTGCGACGGTCATTCCGCCTTCTATCCTGATGGTCGTGGCGGCAGCCGTGGCACAGGTCTCCATGGGAAAAGCCCTGTTCGCCGGCATCATTCCCGGCGTTATCCTGGGCCTGATCATGATGGTCTACAACTATATTTACTGCAAATCCCACAAGATCGGCCATGTGATCCCGTTTGACGGAAAGAAGCTCGGAAAGAGTTTCTTAAGTTCTCTTCCGGCTCTGCTGGTTCCGGTCATCCTGCTGGGCGGTATGTACACCGGTTACTTCACCTCCACCGAGGCGGCTGCGATCTGCGTGCTCTACACCCTCATCGTTTCCATGTTCATTTACAGGAAAATGAAAGTGCGTGAGCTTCCCGAAGTCTTCATGCAGGTAGCAAAAAATACCGGTACGGTGCTGTTTGTCGCTATTACGGCGAAACCCGCCGGACAGCTGTTTACCCTGGATGGTTTCCCGGAGCAGGTGGCGAAGTCCATCACCGGCATTTCCTCCAATCCGATCCTTGTCATGCTGCTGATCTTCCTGCTGCTTTGCATCATCGGCATGTTCATGGACGCTACGGCGGCCATCTACATCTTCATGCCCATCCTGCTGCCGACAGCGACGAGCGTGGGCGTTGACCCGCTGTTCTTCGTGGTATTCATGGTCATCGCGCTGGCGTTCGGCCTGATCACACCGCCGGTAGGCGTGTGCCTGTATGCGGCCTGCAATGTTTCCGGGCTTTCGATGGAGAAGATCACCAAAGGCCTGGTGCCCTGGCTGATCCTGCTTTTTATCGGCCTGCTGATCTTCATTCTGTTCCCGCAGCTGATCACGGTGCCGATCAATATGATCTTCCCGGCTTAACGGGGATTTAAAAGAAAATTGTGTTGCACGTGAACGGCGGTTTTGAAAAAAGATCAGCCGTTCACATTAATATAGGGTCTTTCTATTAACCAAAATACAACGGAGGACGGACACAACAATGAAATTTGGATGTTGCCTGAATATGGTGGCCGGCGGTCCTGACGGAACGGGAATCGAGCATATCGAGAAGCTGGCACAGCTGGGTTATGACTATGTGGAACTGCCGACGGCCCAGATGATGGAACTGGATGATGAAGCCTTTGCCGCTTTTAAGGAGAGGCTGTTCAAAGCCGGGATCCCCTGTGAAACGAGCAATAACCTTTTTCCGGTCAATATGCGTCTGACGGGTCCCGACGTCGATATGGACAAGATCACGGACTATGCCCGCCGGGCTTTTGCCAGGGATCATGAGATCGGAGTGAAGATCTGCGTCTTCGGCAGCGGGCCGGCCAAAAATGTGCCCGAAGGCTTCCCGATGGAGAGGGGCTTCATGCAGGTGGCGGAGATCCTGAGAAAGATCGGGCCTATCGCTGCGGAGTACGGGATCACCATCGTGCTCGAGCCGCTGCGCAAGGCGGAGTGCAATCTGATCAACACCTTCGCGGAAGGTGTGGAGATGGCCAAAACGGCAAAGGTGGACAACGTAAAGGTGCTGGTGGACTTCTATCACCTGACGGTGGAAAACGAGCCGGTATCCAACCTGTCCCGTGACGGAGAGGAATTCCTTCGCCATGTTCATTTCGCAAATCCGAACGGAAGGGTTTATCCCGTCTCTCTGGATGAGGCCGATTACGGTCCCTTCATGGAGGCCCTTAAGGATGCAAAATACGACGCCCGCATCAGCTGTGAGGCTTACACGCCGAACGGGTTCGATCATGATGCGGAAGTAACCATGGAATTTTTCAGAAAGCTGCAGGAGAAGTATGGAGCCTAATCTGCTGCTGACGGTCTCCGAGGATTCGGGACTGTCCGTTCCGGCAATGACTGTCATCGCGCTGCTTCTGCTGATGCTTCCCTATCTGATCCGGCGGTATACGGGCAAGTCCGTGACCGAATGGGTCCGCCTGTCCGTGATCATTGACGGGATCCAGTCAGCGGCGGACAGAGTACGCTTTGCTCTGTTCGGAAAGACGCCTCCCGGGGAGGATGCCGGGGCCTTTGCTGAAAAGAAGAAAAAGCAGCCGGCCGCGGCCGTTCCGGAAAAAAGCCGGAGCGCCGGCAGCGTGCAGAGTGAGTACCTGCGCTTTATCGCGGATGCGGTCAATTTCGGACGGAGGAACAAGCTTTTTACCATCGTGCCGGGAAATCTTCGCTGCGGGGAGGAGGAAGCCGATCTGACCATGATCATCGTGACTCATGCCAGGGTGATCGGGGTGATGGCCATTCCCTCAGAAGGAGAGATCACGTGCGCGAAAAACGGGACTGCCTGGAAACAGACAGCCGGGACAGAGACAGAAACGATCGGCGACCTTGGCGGACGCCGCGCTGTGCAGCACGATCTGGCGGAGAAAGCCCTTAAAGCGGCGGGGATGGGAAGGACCGTCTATGAGACGGCTCTGGTCTTTACCGGAAGGGATACGTCTCTGACAGGCGCCAGGCCGGAGTACGCCTACACAGCAGCATCGTTTTTTGAAAGCCTTCAGACACAGGCGGATCTGCAGAGCGGTTCGCTTGATCCGAGGCAGACCGGTCAGAGGATCAACCAGCTTCGCCGGAAAAAGACCAGTTAGGAGGCAGAAAATCGTATGAAAAAATATTTACTGGGACTTGATGTAGGCACCAGCAGCCTGAAAACCGCGATCATTGACCAGGACGGGAACCTTGTCGCGAAAAGCGCCATGGAATATGAGCCCAAGGCCCTTTTCCCGGGATGGCAGGAGATCAGCGCGGAGAGCATCTGGAAAGCTGTCATGGGAAACCTGAAGGCGATGATCAAAGAGGGCGACATCGATCCGTCCCTGATCGCGGGTATCGGCATCTCCTGTCTGTGTCCGGGCCTTGTGGCCCTTGGCGCTAACGGGGAGGTTCTGCAGGATCCCATCATCTACTCCGACCGCAGGAGCGTGGAGGAGGCGGAGATGATCAAGCAGGCGGTCGGCATGGACCATCTGTTCTATATCACGGCCAACCGCTGCATGTCCGGCGCCATGTCCGGAACCAGCATGCTCTGGATCAAGAACCACTGCCCGGACATCTATGAAAAGACAAGATATTTCGGCCATATCAACACCATGCTGGGCGTCATGCTGACCGGGAAATTTGCGATCGACCGTTCCAACGCTTCCTATACTTCCATGTTCGACACCAGGGGGAAGCTGGAGTGGAGCCGAGAGCTGGCGGAAAAGATCGGCATCGATTTTGAAAAGCTGCCGCCCCTGATGGATTCGGACCAGGTGCTGGGCGGCCTGGACAACCAGGAGTTTATCGAGATGGGCATTCCGGCGGGAACGCCGGTCGTGATCGGCGGCGGTGATACCGCCTGCGCTTCCCTGGCGGCCGGCATCGTGAAGAACGGTGACGTGTGCGAATCCGTGGGAACGACCAACGTGCTGACCATCTGCGTGGACCAGCCCAACTTCAGCCCCAGCAACATCAACCGCTGCCACGTGGTCAAGGGGACCTGGATCTACCAGGGAGCCATGTCCCATGCGGGAGGATCGCTGCGCTGGTTCAAGGATACCTTCTGCCAGGATATGATCGCTGAGGCGAACAGGACCGGCGAGAATGTGTTCGACCTGATGACCAGGGCGGCCAGTCAGACCTCAGCCGGAGCGAACGGAGTGGTATTCCTTCCCTACATGATGGGAGAGCGCTCTCCTGTCTGGGACAGCGACGCCAGAGGTGTTTTCTTCGGGCTGTCACTGAACTCGACCAGGAGCGACATGATCCGTGCGGTCCTTGAGGCTGCGGCTTACGGCACCAGGCAGCTCAAAGAGATCGCGGAGGACCTGACGGGCCTTTCCCTGAAACGGTTCTCATCACTGGGCGGCGGAGCCAAGAGCGAACTGTGGTCACAGATCAAGGCGGATGTCATCGGCGTAGACCTGGATATCCTGGACATGAATGACATGGCGCCGGTCGGAGCGGCCCTGCTTGCCGGTGTCGGAGCGGGGATCTTCAAGGATGCTGTCGAAGCTTCCACGCATATTGAAAAGAAGCTTTACCGCCGCGTGGTCAGCAGCCGCGTAAATGACGCGGTGTACAAAAAGCGCTATGAGACTTATATCCAGCTGTATCCGAGACTGAAAGAACTTTATCAGCTGAGCAGGTGATAAGCTGGTTTCAGGGGTCATTATGAAAAAATTTTACAAATAAGACCGTCGATATTTAGGATAAATCACGAAAATGAAAATATAATGTCATCTTATATTGAAATATTTTTTCATAAATGATATGTTCTAGTCAGACAAACGAATCATACATGGTATGCAGAAAGGAGCTTACACGTTATGAAAGCAGTTGTTCTCCACGGTCCTGAAAACTATCCCAATAACTATGAAGTTATGGACATTGAAAAGCCGTCCTGCGGCAAGAGAGAGATCCTTCTGAAAATGAAGGCGGCAGCCCTCTGCGGCACCGACAAACGCATCTTTACCGGCGGCAAGACAAAAGGCGTCCGTCCCGACTCGGTGGTCGGCCATGAGATCTGCGGCGTGATCGAGCAGGTCGGCGAGGAAGTCGAAGGCTTCAGCGCAGGCGAAAAGGTTGCGATCGCCAACGTTATCCCGTGCGGACACTGCTCAGCCTGCCTTTCCGGCAGAGAGAATGCCTGCCTGAACCGCAAGGCGATCGGCTACGAGTTCAACGGCGGATTTGAAGAGTATGTGCTGGTTCCCGAGATCTGCATCCAGAGCGGCAATGTGGTGAAGCTTCCCGAGTCTGTCAGCTACGCAGCCGGCGCACTGATCGAGCCGCTTGCCTGCTGCATCAGAGGTCTTTACAACACCGGAACGGGATTCAATGACACAGTTCTGATCATCGGCGCCGGCCCCATCGGCCTGATGCATCTGCAGCTGTCCCTGATCGCGGGAGCACAGAAGGTCATCGTCAGCGAACTCGATCCCGAGAAGAGAAAGATCGCTGCAGAGCTTGGCGCATGCCGCGTGGTGGACTCCTCCAAGGAAGACCTTCACGCGATCGTGATGGAAGAGACAAACGGCGAAGGCGTTGACCGCATCGTTATGGCGATCGGCGTTCCGGCACTGGTCGACTCCACCTTCAAGCTGGCCAAGAAGGGCGGCACGGTCTGCCTGTTCGCCGGCTTCCCGAAAGGAAAGATGAGCGAGATCGATCCGAGCGTGATCCACTACAACGAGCTGAACATCACCGGCAGCACCGCTTACAAGAGAAGCGACTACCTGCAGGCGGCCGATATGGTCATCAACGGAAAGATCGACCTCGACGCCATCGTATCCGCTAAATTCAAACTGGATGATTTCAGGGAGGCCCTGGAGCTTCATATGGCAGGAACCGCTCTGAAGGTCGTTATTGAAGACTGAGAAACCGGACAATCATAAAGGGCACGATTAAATTTCATATATAAGAAAGGAAGAAGAACTATGGTAGAACCGATGTACGCAATGGGAAAAGCAGTCAGACTTTCAAGAATGGTAAATCCTGAGAGCAATAAGATGATGGCGATCACGGTCGATCATGCGACCTCCCGCGGCATTGCTCCGATGACCGGTATTCAGGATATCCAGGGCGCGATCGACAAGATCGTGGCAGGGGTTCCGGATGCCATGACAATGACCGGCGGTATCCAGAAGCGCTGCTGGGGACCTCATGTTGGTTCCGGCATCTCCGTCCTTCACAAGATCTCCAACTATGCTCCGACCTCTCCCACGAACGACGTGGTGTTCGGTTCTGTTGACGCTGCTGTCCGCATGGGCGCAGACGCTGTCTCCATGGGCTGCATGACCCTGGGCGATTTCCAGAACGAGCAGTTTGCCCGCATCGGCGAAGTGAGTGAATACTGCGACAAGATCGGCATGCCGCTGATCGGCCATGTATATCCGAAGGGTGAGAGCGTTCCCGTTGACAAGAGAACTGCATGGGAGAACATTGCTTACTGCGTAAGAAGCGCCTGCGAGCTGGGCATGGACGTTGTCAAGACCACCTACACCGGTGATCCCGAGAGCATGGCCAAAGCGATCGCCTGCGTACCCTCTTCCTTCCGCGTTGTTATCCAGGGCGGTGACACACCCAAGGGCCTTGAGGGCGATGCACTTCTTGACTACTACATGAACATGACCAGAGATGCTCTGGATGCCGGCTGCGGCGGTGTCACCATGGGCCGCTGGGTATGGGACAACGACGATGTGACCGCTCTGGTCATCGCTCTTCGCCGCCTGATCCACAAAGGCATCAGCGCCAAGGAGTGCATGGAGCTTTACAAGACCGTTAAGAACGACAAGAATTACGAGGCTTACAAGGTTCTCTGATCATGAAAGAACGCGTTTTTCAAACCGTATTGGGGAATATAGATGAAAGCTCGCTGGGGCACTGCCAGCCCCACGAGCACATCTATATCGTGGGGACAACGGACCAGGAGATCTGCCCGCTGATCTGCATGAACAATCTTCCGCTCTCAGCAAAGGAACTGACTTATTATCACGAAAAAGGCGGAGGGACGGTGGTGGATGCCAATCCCCTGGCGACCGGACGCGACGCGCTGGCTCTGCAGGATATTTCCAGGCTGAGCGGCGTCAACATCATTGCCACGACCGGCTATCATATTCCGAAATTCTACCGCGCGGACCACTGGATCTGGACGACCCCCGAAGAGGAGCTGACTGAGCTGTTCGCTTCGGAGATCACCGAAGGGATGTTCATGGAAGGCTTCTATGTAAAGCCGACGGTGAGAACGGATGTGAAGGCGGGCCTGATCAAGGCGATGATCACAAGTGAGGGACTGGAAAACGCACACACGGTGCGCTGCCTGACGGCCGCGGGAAAAGCGGCCAGGCAGACCGGCGCTTCCATTATGGTCCATACCGAGGGAGTGGACGAGCTTAAAATGATCGATCTCCTGGCGGGAAAGATCGGACTTGATCCGTCAAAGATCCTGGTATGCCATGTGGACCGCCAGGTGGAAGATCTGGAAAGACATGAACAGATCGCTGCGCAGGGCGTTTTCATGGAATATGACACCATCACGCTCTTCCAGTTCCACAACAATGCCGATGAGCTGAAGATGCTCCGGCACATGGCAGACAAAGGTTATCTCGACCAGATCCTCATTTCCACGGATCCGGAGACGGACCGTATGAAGGCTTACGGGTCAAAGGTCGGCATCGACTACATACTTGAACACTTTATCCCGCTGATGCGGCTGTGCGGCTTTTCTGCGGAAGAGATCGAAAAGATCACCCGGAAGAATCCGGCGGCGGCGCTGTGTGTGGGATGAATAGTAGCTTTTGGTTTTTGCTTTTAAAGTATCTGACGGAGGAAAAGTACTATGAAGCGTAAAGTTATGTCAATCGTGATCGCAGCAGCGATGACAGCAGCCCTTTGTGTTCCCGCACTTGCCGATATCCCGCAGTTCGCGGACGGCTGGGGCGACACCTATGAAGCATTCGATCCCCTGACATTTGAAGATGCCATCACCTTTGAAGAGATGCGTGAGCAGTGCGGCGCCATCCCGGTCTCCGAGGATGCCATCGCGATCGCCGGCAACATCCGTACTGAGGATAATGTATACTGGACAGCTCTGAGAGACGGTTACAAGGATATGGTCACCTTCCTCAATGAGAACGGCCTTACGGGCGTGACGATCGATGTCAAGTCCGCACTGAACGAAGCCGATACCGAAGGACAGCTCGCTGTCATGAAGGATCAGCTCCGCGACAATGCCAATGTCGTTATGATCTCCCCGATCTCCACCTCCAACTGCACCGAGGGCGTCGAGATCGCTCATGACGACGGAATTCCCACCATCGCTGTCAACAACGAATTCAACGGCGCTGACATGTTCGTAGGCCCGAACTCCTATGAAGAGGGAAGACAGGCCGGCGACTGGGCCAATGAAAAGATCGGCTCCGGCCAGGCAGTCATCATCATGGGCCTTGCAGGCACCGACGTTGTTAAGAACCGTACCAACGGCTTCAAGGATGCCTTAACGGATGCCGGCAGCGAGATCGAGGTCGTTGACGAGCAGAACGCCGACTGGGACCGTGATACAGCTAAAGACGTCTGCGCAACCTTCCTGAAGACCTATGATGATCTGAAGATCGTCTTCTGCAACAACGACGTTATGGCGCTGGGCGCTGTGGAAGCCATCAAGGAAGCCGGCCTTACCCTGAACGAGGATATCTACGTGATCGGTGCTGACGGCACGGACGAAGCTTACGAGTCCATCAAGAACAACGAGCTTTCCGCTACTATCTCCATGTTCCCGTACTACGAGGGCATGATGGCCAGCGAAGTGACCACACGTGTCATGCTTGGACAGACAATGCCCAAGGTCATCTGGACCCCGTCTCTGGCAGTGGATGCTGAGAACATCGAAACCGATGATGCTACGCTGATCAGCTGGGCGGATCCGACTTTCGAATAATGTATTAACACCGCGCGGACCGGCTGTTCTGGCGGACGCGTAAATGACTAAAATGTCGGGCAGTCATATATCTTACCGGTATGTGGCTGCCCGATTGTGCTAAATGAAACAGATTTCGGGAGGGAGACAGTGTGGACAACGAATACATTCGTTTTGAAAATGTGAGAAAAGAGTTCCCGGGTGTTGTGGCCCTGTCCGATATTTCTTTTTCTGTACGAAAGGGAGAAGTGCATGCCCTGCTTGGAGAGAACGGAGCGGGAAAATCGACCCTGCTCAATATTCTCCACGGTGTATTCCACGCGACGTCGGGACATGTTTACATAGATGGTAAGGAAACCAGATTCTCTTCCACATATGACGCGATCACGCAGGGCGTGATCAAGGTTCACCAGGAAGTACAGGTAGTGGAAAATCTGACAGTCGGCCAGAATATTGCCCTGGGCTTTGAGATGGTCAAGGGCGGTTTCCTGGATTACAAAGATGTTTACGCAAAGTGTGACGGAATCCTGGAGGAGCTGGGATGCTCGTTCCGAAGCGCGGACCCCGTCACGGGCCTGGGTGTGGGCGACCTGCAGATGATCGCCATCGCCAAGTCACTGTATTTCAACGCCAACATCATTTCGTTCGATGAGCCGACCTCCGCGCTTTCCGCGCCGGAGATCGAGAAACTGTTTGAGATCATCCGCGGACTGAAGGCAAAGGGAATCACCATTTTATTCATCAGCCACAAGCTCGATGAGCTGTTCGCGATCTGCGACCGTGTGACGATCTTCCGCGACGGCATGTGCATCGCCACCAAGGAGATGACCGAGACATCCAACGAGGACCTCATCCACATGATGGTCGGACGTGATGTTTCCAGCTACGCCGTGAGGCTCCAGCCAAGCTGCGCGGATTATTCCGAGGTCGTATTGGAAACGAAGAACCTTTGCGGGAAGACCTTCGAGGATATCTCCTTCAAGCTTTACCGGGGTGAGATCCTGGGCTTCTCGGGCCTGGTCGGCGCGAGGCGCACGGAGGTGATGCGTACTATTTTCGGCGCGGATCCGCTCGAGAGCGGCGAGATTTACCTGCATGGCAGCAAGGTGGATATCGACTCGACCGAAAAAGCGCTGGTCTACGGGATCGGACTGATCTCGGAAGACCGCAAGCGGGAGGGATTTATCCCGAGCATGTCCAACAACCGGAACGTGAATATTCCGGGCATGGGAAAATATAAGAAGGGCATGCTGGGCCTGCTGGATGAGAAGGAAATGCTCGACAATTTCAATAACCACGCGGAGATGGTCAAACTGAACATCCGCGATCCGGAGTATTTCACTCTGAATCTTTCCGGCGGCAACCAGCAGAAGGTCATCGTGGCCAAATGGCTTTCCACCAAGGTGGACATCCTGATCTTCGATGAACCGACCAAGGGCGTCGACGTAGGCGCCAAGGCTGAGATCTATAAACTTATGGAAGACTTTGTCGCCGAGGGCAAATCCATCATCATGGTTTCATCAGAACTGCCGGAGGTGATCGGCATGAGCGACCGCGTGATCGTCATGCGGGAAGGCCATATCAACGGAGTCCTCGAGAATAAACAAGATTTCACCGAAGTGAATATATTGTCCTATGCTATGGAAGAAAAGGAGAGTTGAATATGGTTTCCAGATTTTTCAAAAAGAACAGCCGGTCATTTACGACCCTAGTCGCGCTCCTGCTCATTGTACTGGTGTTTTCTCTTCTGAGCCCGCGCTATTTCCAGTATGACAACCTCATCGACATCATCAACCAGGGCGTTGTAAACGGCTTTCTGGCGATCGGCATCACCGTGGCCATCATCACCGGCGGCATTGACCTCTCGGTAGGATCGACCATGGCGGTCGTCATCGTCGGCTGCGCCGAGCTTTCGGCTCATCAGGTCCCGGTCGTGATCGTCGTCGTCCTCGGCCTGCTGATGGGCGTGGCCATCGGCCTGATCAACGGCTTCCTGATCACCAAGATGAAGCTGCAGCCCTTTATCGCCACTCTGGGCACCAACCAGATCTTCAGGGGCCTGGCCTATGTTATCAGTAACGGTGAGCCCGTTCTGAACATCCAGGGACAGTTCAGGAAGACTTTCCAGGAACAGATCGTCCGCGGCGTCCGTTTTAACATGGTATATCTGCTGATCCTGGCCGTCATTTTTGCGGTGATCCTCTCTAAGAGACGCGCGGGCGTTTACATCTACGCGATCGGCGCCAACGAGAGCGCGGCGAAGATGTCCGGTATCAATGTTGACCGTTACAAGATGATCGCTTACATCATGTGCTCCATCGGAGCCGCGATGGCCGGCATGGTGACACTGGCCAGGCTCGGCACCGGCGAGCCGACTGCCGGTGAAGGCTTTGAGACAATGGCCATCGCTGCGGCCGCTATCGGCGGGACCAGCCTTGCGGGCGGCAAAGGAAAGATCCTGGGCACGGTGCTCGGCGCGTTCACCATCTCCGCTCTGAAGATCGGCCTGATCGTCATCCGGCTGGATACGTTCTACCAGTTCATCGCCATCGGCCTTATCATTATTCTTGCAACTTATCTTGATACGCTGCAGGCGATCATTGTTGAAAAACTTGCAAAACGAAAGAAGAGCCATAAGTCATGAACAATAATTTCACCTATGATTTTAAGGCATCTCAGGTTAAGCTGACACAAAGAGAAAAAAAGATCGTCGACTTCCTGAAGGAAAACGGCGATTCGTTCCTGAATGACACGATCACGGAGTTCTCGGAAAAGGCGGGCGTCTCCGATGCCACGATGGTCCGTTTCTGCAAGCATCTCGGCTACAGGGGCTACCAGGATTTCAAGATGAATGTAGCCAGGGAAATGCTTCCGAAGGAGAACCAGTATAATCCGGTGCTGGGACGGGAGGATGATTCCTCCTCGATCTGCAGCAAGATCTTCAACAATGAGATGTCTGTCCTGAGCCGGACGCTTCTGGAGACAGACATCAAGGTGCTCGAGCAGATCGCGGAACGCCTCAGGAAAGCGAACAAGATCATGATCTTCGGCACCGGCGGCAGCATGAACGTGGCCCAGGATGCGCTTCACAAGTTTATGAAGGTCGGTCTTCTGGTCCATGTCTACGAGGACATCGACCTGCAGCTGATGGCGGCTTCCCTGATGCGGGAGGGGGATGTGGCGCTGGCCATCTCCCACTCCGGCGGGAACCTTCGGACGCTGCGCTGCCTTGAACTTGCCAAGGAGGGAGGGGCCTTCGCCATTGCTCTGACCGGACTTGGGAAAAATCCCGTCGCGAAAGCGGCGGATGTCACGGTCCATATCGCTTCCGAGAAAACGGTCTATCAATCGGAGAGCGTGAGCACCAGGATCGCCCAGCTGGCGGTGATCGACACGCTGGCGGCCATGGTCGCCTTCGATGATTACGAACGGTCGAACGAGGCAATGACATCCACCAGGGAGGCTACGGCTCACGCCAAATTCTGAGCCTGCCCGGCAAAACACCTGAACCATGTTGTTATTATAAGAATACAGAGAGGTAGTAAGTATGAAAATTGTTGTGCTTGACGGTTACACGGAGAATCCGGGCGATATTTCCTGGGGCCCGCTCGAGAAGCTTGGCGAGGTGGCGGTCTATGACCGTACGTCCTATGTGGAATCGGATCTGATCGCGGAAAGGATCGGCGACGCCGAGGTGGCAGTCACCAACAAGACTCCCATCAGCGCCGCGACCATGGACAAATGCCCGAACCTGAAAGCGATCGCCGTGCTGGCGACCGGCTACAATGTGGTGGACTATGAGTATGCGAAGGGAAAAGGCATCCCGGTCATGAACGTTCCCGTTTACGGCACCGACAATGTCAGCCAGTTCGCGGTCAGCCTTCTTCTGGAAGTCTGCTCGCATATCGGTGAGCACAGCCGCAGCGTCCATGCCGGTGAGTGGGCCTCCAATGATGACTGGTGCTACTGGCATTATCCCATGATCGAGGTCTCCGGGAAGACGGCCGGCATTATCGGCCTTGGAAGGATCGGCGTCAACACCGCGAAGATCCTTCGCGCCATGAATGTCAATGTGATCGCCTATGATGCGTTCCAGAGCGAGGCCGGCAAGGCGGTCGCTGAGTACGTGGAGCTGGATGAACTCCTCTCGAAGAGTGATTTCATCTTCCTGCACTGCCCGCTGTTCCCGTCCACGCAGGGGATCATCAACAAGGACAATATCGCGAAGATGAAGGACGGCGTCATCCTGATCAACAACAGCCGCGGCCCGCTGGTCGTGGAGCAGGATCTGGCGGATGCCCTCAACAGCGGAAAAGTGGCGGCCGCCGCGGTCGATGTGGTCTCCACCGAGCCCATCAAGGAAGACAATGTGCTCCTCACCACCAAAAACTGCATCATCACGCCGCATATCTCCTGGGCGACCAAGGAAGCGAGAGAGAGGATCATGCAGACCACAGCTGACAATATTGAAGCCTTTGCAAAGGGGACTCCCGCCAATGTTGTGAATGGCTGAAAAACAGGCCCGCTCCGACGGGGCGGGTCATATAAAGCCTTGACTCAGATGCCTGTTTTGAATTATCATTAATTATCGCTGAGGTAGTATATTTGCGGGATTTAGAGATGTGCTTGACTGGTGATTTCTGCCTTGTGAGCACATCTGTTTTATGCTTCAAAACCGGATCCGCCGTAAATGGCGTATTCGTTCTTTATGATGTTCGAGGCAGTTATCATGAGTATAAATAGCAGTTATGAATTGTTGGCATCTCAGGTTAAACTGACACAAAGAGAAAAGAAGATCGTTGAATTCCTGAAGGATAATGAAGATGCCCTCCTGAACGATACGATCACTGAGTTTTCCGAGAAGGCAGGCGTTTCGGACGCGACAATGGTCCGGTTCTGCAAGCATCTCGGGTATAAGGGCTATCAGGATTTCAAAATGCACGTGGCCAGGGATATGCTGCCGAAGGAGCGGCAGTATAATCCCGCTCTTGGAAAGGACGACGATTCGTCCTCGATCTGCAGCAAGATCTTCAACAATGAGCTGTCGGTTCTGAGCCGGACGCTTCTTGAAACGGATATCAACGTGCTCGAGCAGATCGTTGACCACCTGTACGCGGCTGAAAAGATCGTGATCTTCGGCACGGGCGGCAGCCTGAACGTGGCCAAGGACGCGCTTCACAAGTTTATGAAGATCGGGCTGATGCCCTATGTTTATGAAGATATCGATCTGCAGCTGATGGCGGCTTCTCTGCTGGGAGAAAAGGATGTGGCACTGATCATCTCTCATTCCGGCGGTAACCTGCGCACCCTGCGGTGCCTGGAGATCGCCAAGGCGGCCGGGGCCTACACCATTGCGCTGACCGGGCTGGGAAAGAACCCGATCTCGAAAGCCGCGGACCTTACCGTGCATATCGCATCCGAGAAGATGATCTTCCAGTCTGAGAGCGTGAGCACCAGGATCGCTCAGCTGGCGATCCTCGATACGATCGCGGCCATGGCGGCGTTCCGGGACTATGAACGGTCCAACGAGGCCATGGAAGCCACCAGACAGGCGACCTCCCATACGAAATTCTGATGTAGTTCTTTACTGAGTTATTTTGCAGGACATTGTGGAATTGACAGAAAGGAGCTTTATCGAAATGAACGGACAGTTGAGAAATGATGCGGACGCGATCATCAAAGCCAGCATTCAGGCAGTGCTTCCGGACAGTGCGGTATCCCGTGCTTTGAAGGACTTTCACGGCAACGGCGGAAAAACCGTTCTTGTGGCGGCTGGCAAGGCGGCCTGGCAGATGGCGAAGGCGGCTGTCGATGAGCTTGGGAGTGTGGACGAGGGAATCGTCGTAACGAAATATGATCATGTCATGGGCCCGATCGCCGGCGTGGAGTGCTGTGAAGCAGGCCATCCGGTCCCGGATGAAAACAGTTTTGCGGCGACCGGAAAAGCGCTGGAGCTGGTGAAGGACCTGAAAGAGGAAGATACGGTGCTGTTCCTTCTGTCCGGCGGCGGGAGCGCGCTGTTCGAACAGCCGCTCATCCCGGGAGAGGAACTGCAGGATATCACACGGCAGCTGCTCGCCTGCGGCGCGGATATCGTCGAGATGAACACCATCCGCAAACGTCTTTCGGCTGTGAAGGGCGGACGCTTCGCCAAGGCCTGCGCTCCGGCAAAAGTGTTCAGTATCGTCCTGAGCGACATCCTGGGCGATCCTCTGGATATGATCGCCAGCGGACCGGCGTATCCGGACTCTTCGACCTGTGCGGATGCGCTTGCAATCGTGAAAAAGTACAGGCTGAAGCTTACGGATGAAGCGCTTCGCCTGCTCGGGGAGGAGACTCCCAAGAGCCTCGACAACGTGACAACGCAGATCACCGGCAGTGTCCGGGAACTGTGCCAGGCGGCTGCCGCGCAGTGCGAGAAGATGGGCTATGAGCCGGTCCTGCTTACGGACATGCTCTCCTGCGAAGCCAGGGAAGCGGGCAGGTTCCTCGGAAATATTCTGCGCACCCATGCGGGCAGCGGAAAGAAGATCGCTTACCTGGCCGGCGGCGAGACTGTGGTCCACCTGACCGGCAAAGGCCTTGGCGGACGCAACCAGGAGCTGGCCCTCGCGGCCGCGGCGGAGATCGCCGGACTTAAAGGCGCGGCTGTATTCTCGGTCGGCAGTGACGGGACCGACGGCCCCACGGACGCCGCCGGCGGCTATGCGGACGGCGATACCGCCCGTGAGCTTTCTGAGGCAGGACTCAGCATCAGCGACGTTCTTGCCGACAACGACGCTTATCACGCGCTGCAGAAAAGCGGCGGCCTGGTGGTGACCGGACCGACCGGAACCAATGTCAATGACGTGGCGGTAGCGCTGATCACAGAATAAAAATGAATTAAGGTGAGTCAGGGGACAGTATCTCCTGACTCACTTTGCTTTACTTCGTGAACTGGGTGTGCGGCCCACCGAGGAGGAACTGGAGCTGATGAGGGAAGCGGCAGAAATACTGGACATATAAAACAGTTTGTGAGAATGAGAACCGGGAAGGCAGATCCCGGCTCTCAATGTCTTTTATCGGAAATGGCGGGCTTGAGGATAAAGCTGCCGCACTGTTTGATGATGCTATACAGCGATTTGGGGATCAAAAATATAATCATACGGTTGCATTATACGAGACATTCAAAACGCTGTATAAAAGCAGATGCAATCTGGAAGAACATTAAATGCGTCTGTTTTTGGAGCTGTCAGAGCCGGAGAAGAGAGATTCTCCTGTCGGTTTATCAGGATTCAGCACCGTGACAAAATCCTTCAGGATCTTGTTTTTGTAGTATACGGTGGGCTTGCCGCACTTTTCGCAGAAGCGGGCATTGCTGGGATTCTTGTGCTGGTTGCTGGGGCCGATGTACTCACCGTTTTTCTGGTTGTAAGAAGGCTCGCCTTCGCAAAGGTTGAACAGATTGGTCCCGCAGATCCGGCAGTAGTCGGATGAATCGCTGAATTCTTCGTTTCCGCAGCGGGGACACTTCTTAACTTTCATGGTGGTTTTATCATAAGGGACGCCGTCTGAGTAGACCATGTTTTTCACCTCCTTATACTACACTGTATTGCATACCGGAGAACCTGTCAACTCAGTCAAAGCATTCTTGAATCATTGTCATTTCACATGACAAATGGTACGATAAAACAAATATAAAAGCGGGATCTGGTATTATAAAACAAGGTAGTTGCATACACAGTGACAGAGTGAGCGCAGGGAGGTTTACCATGAAAAGAAACAGAACACTTCTCTCAGTTATCATGCTGACAACGCTGCTGGCATCACAGTCACCTGCCCTGGCAGCCCGGGCGAAGGGCAGTACGCCGGCCACTGCCCAGACAGAGGCCGCCGTCCCCCAGACGGAGGCGGCTGCCCCTCAGACGGAGGCGGTCGTACCTCAGACAGAAGC
Organism: Lachnospiraceae bacterium UBA4348; assembly: GCA_002394165.1. Lineage (GTDB taxonomy): Bacteria > Bacillota > Clostridia > Lachnospirales > Lachnospiraceae > Merdiplasma. The sequence continues at coordinate 23,659 of DGTA01000090.1, forward strand.
GGCAGTGCCCCAGACAGAGGCGGTTGTCCCTCAGACGGAAGCGTCGGCGCCGCAGCCGGAAGAGGAAGGAGCCAAAATGGAAGGGGAGGGTTTCCTCACACCCCGGGAAGCTCTGGCTGCGTATATTGCCGGAATGCAGCACGGCGATATCGATGAGATGATCTCCGCCTTCGCGGTTGAGAGTGTTGCCGCCAACTATGATATTGCGAAAATGATCGACCGGGTAAGGGCCTATACGCCTGTCATGGGATATGTTCCGAATGCGAATGATCTCAGTGTGCGCATTAATATTGAAAACCGAAGAAAAAGCATTACGGATATCATCCGGTCTCATTACCTGATCCTGACAGAATCGCCCTTATCAGAGAGTGAAAGCTATGGTCAGTCCATCGCGCTGACAGATGAGCATGAATCTGCGCAGGCCCTGGTGGATGAGCTGTTTATTCCGTCAAATGCAGATCTTCCCGGAAGCATCCGCTTTGAAAACGAATTTCTCAGTCCGGCTCTCCTGAGTGATATGTACATGAACAGTCATAACCTGACGAATCTGAGAAGGCAGGCTGAACAGGTAAACGCCCAGGGGATAACTTCCGTCGCCGCCAGATTCTACTGTAATGACAGGCCGTATCTGATCGCGATGGATGCGATACAGTACGGAACAAAATGGTATCTGTACCAGGGCAACGGTATACTGGCCGCGATGCTGAATATGGAATATTATCGCCAGGGCCTGATGCCCCTCGATGCTGACGCTGCGGATATCGGGACGGATGTGGATCTGATCAGCGGGATCGTGAATGATCTGGATCTTTCGGTCAGAACGGACGCCTCCGGTGATTCATTCCTTCTTAATTTAGATGCAGCCATTTCCGGACAGGAAGCGCTTCGCGCGCTGCTGGAGATCACGCCGGAGAAACTGGCGTTTTCCCTTCCTGATATCGAGAATGTCAGATATGAATACGACCTGCAGAAGCTGCTTCCGGTTCTTATGCAGGCATACGATTCGTATCAGTTCAGAACGCCGGAAGAGCTTGCCGGGCCCTTGTCAGGGATAGAAGCGGATATTACCATGGACGAGGTGACGCAGGCACTCTGGCCCTATGTTGAATATCTGGGGGGCGAACTGCAGTCCGCCACGACGACGCAGACCGGGGTGATCGAATTGGAGCAGCTGGGAAAAACGGCGGACGGCACGATCATGACCTGCGAACCGGGGGCCGGGGAACTGGCCGCGATCTTTAACGGGCTGGCCGACAGGATCGAGAACGATGAGCAGCTGAAAGCGCTTGTTGATAAAGTCTGTGCTTCTGTCATAAATCCCCAGGGGCTTGGCGGAGTTCTTCTCAACTCGTCTGCTTCTTACGGCGCTGACATGGATCTTGAGGAGATCGCCTCGCAGCTGCAGGCTGGATACAGTGAGCTTCCGTCGATTTTGAGGGAGGCTGCCCAGGAAGTTTCGCAGCAGGGGCTGGGAGGCGCCTATGTACGGCTTATCATCGGACAGGGGCAGTATTCCCCCTGCAAGTATCTGCTGCAGGCCGGATCGGCCGAGATGGGAGATGTTTTTAAAGCCGGTCTGGAACTGGATCCGGACGGGACCGGGCTTGGCGCCTTTATGGAGACACAGGACCAGGATCTTGCATTCACTTTTGATGCGCTCGATTCGGAAGGATTTTCAACGACGATGATGGCGACCGTGAAAGTCAATAAAGTGCCGGTTCTCATCCTGACATTCGTCACGGATCCGGAAAACGGTTTTTCAGAAGAATTTCCGCTCAGATCGGTTTCGGCGGATATCATGGGCATCGGCCTTTCTGTGACGGCGGATACGTCTCACGCCGCGGAAAAACCGGCCGGGGAAGTGGTTGACCTGACGGATTATGAGCCGGAGGATATCCTGGAGGTGCTGCAGTCGCTGGGAGAAAAGATCGTCAGCGGCCTGCCGGAGGTGACTTATTCCACCGGTATTGAGGAAACCGTGCCTGAAGAAGAGACATCGGCCGCGGCCAAAGGCGGGACAGTCTCCATTGAATTTGTCCTGGGATATGGAACGGAGGACGCCCAGACTGTTCTGACAGAGGAAGATCTTGCCTATGCGAAATCGGCGGTGCAGAGCGATCCCGCCGGAGAGAACGAATACTGTATTGAGGTCGGGTTTAACGAAGAGGGAAAACAGGCGTTTGCCGATCTCACCCGTGAGCATATCGGCGAGACCTTATCCATCCTGGTCAACGGGGAGGAGATCAGCGCGCCGGTCATCCACAGCGAGATCACCGATGGAAAAGCCGTTATCGCAGGCGGTTTTACCGAAGAAGAAGTGGAGAATATCGTTGCTTCACTGATGGAATAAAACAGGATGTTTTAATGAGATAAAAGGAGGATCAGCATGATGAAAAGAACAGCAGCATTGATCTTTACGGTATGCACCGTTTTGGGAGGCGCGTGTGCGGTATCCGCACAGACGAACGATGTCCGCTCCCTGCCATCGCCGGCACTGACGGCTTTCGTTTCCGGGAAGACCTTCGATTCAAAGATAAACGGATACGGATGGGGAGAAGAGGACGATGTATCTTCGCTCAGCCTGGAATTCATCATCATGGAGCCGGTGACTTTTGCGGCTGAGGATATCGAGGGCCTCGCCAAGGGAGATACGGTGACGATCGGCTATGATTTCTATACAGTGGCAGATGTCCGAAAAGAAGGGGAGTCGGTGGTCATGACCCCGGAGGATGAGTGGCTGACCCCAGTCACTTTTACCCCGCAGGAGGACGGCGTATATACGGCGGAAAATGAAGAAGGCGTGCTGAAGACAGATAGCTTCTCCTTCCCGTCGCATCTGGCCTCCGAACTGGTATATGTGAATGCGGGCGGAGAAGAGCTGACGGCGGCGGAGCTTCTGCACGATCTGGCCGACGGGTCCCTGGATACGGACGGCAGCAGGCCGAAGATCACATTTGACGAGAACGGATACATAATTAAAGCAGACTTCAGTGAATGACAGAAAGAAAAAGTGGGTCAGGGGACGTATCTCCTGACTCACCTGATTCATTGACTAAGTCCTGTTAAAGATTTTCGGCCCAGGCTTTTAAGGCAGCCGCATCTGCGCTTGCGGGGAATCTTCTGCCTTCATTTACCTCCGCTCCGGTGATCGTATAGGTGCGACTTGATGAGAATATTGTATCGCGTGCGATATAAGCTGCCAAGCTGTGTATTTCGGCTGTTTTGGTGGCAAAATTACGGCAATATGATATGATAAATATAGGTTTTTGAACACAATTTGTCCAAAAATGGGCACATATTCATTCAGTCTGACGGGGTAAACGAGATGGGAATGGCGATCGGCAGACCGGGCCTTAAAACGCTGTATATCATGGAGATCCTTCTTCAGCGGACGGACGAACAGCATGCGCTGAACGCTTCGCAGATCCTGGATATCCTGAAGAATGAATACGGGATCACGTCAAACAGGCAGACTATCTACAGTGAGATCGCCAAGCTGGAGGAGTCTGATCTGGACATTGTGAAACTGGACGGGAAATTCGGCGGATACTATGTTGCCTCCCGCCGGTTTGAGCTGCCGGAGCTGAAACTCATGGTGGACGCTGTCCAGTCTTCCCGGTTCATCACCAGAAAAAAATCTCAGGAACTGATCCGGAAGCTGGAGACTTTGTGCAGCCGGGAGGAGGCACGGCAGCTTTCGAGCCAGGTGGTGGTATATAACCGGCCTAAAACTCTTAATGAAACGATCTATTACAACGTGGACAGGATTCACAGTGCGATCTACCATAACCTTCAGATCACATTTCAGTATGCGGACTGGACGGTGAAAAAAGAGATGGTGCTTCGGCACGACGGAGCTTTTTATGTTGCCAGCCCGCTGCGCCTGATCTGGGATGATGAGAATTATTACCTGATCGCTTATGATGAGAAGTCACAGAGCGTGAAGCATTACCGTGTCGATAAAATGCGCTCCATGAGCATTTTCAAAGAGGAGCGAAGCAAAGAGGCTCTCGCCGTTCACATCGATCCGGCGGTTTTTTCCAAGAAGACCTTCGGAATGTTCAGCGGGGAGGACGTGCAGGTGCGGCTCTATGGTAAAAATGAGCTTGCCGGCGTGATCCTGGATCGCTTTGGCAGCGATATCGTGATGGTTCCGGCGGACCCGGAGCATTTTTCGGCGACGGTCACAGTGACGGTCAGCCAGCAGTTTTTCGGCTGGATAACAGCCATCGGAAAAGACCTGAAGATCGCCGCGCCTGAGGATGTGAAAAGACAGTATTATGAGTATCTGAAGGGGATTCTGGAGGAGAACCCGACAACGGAATGATCTTCGGCGCATGAAAATATCATGCCTCGCGAAATTTACATCTCCTATATATGAAATGAATTGATCCCGCCCTTCTACAGGGGCGGGTTTTTCTATGTCAGAGAGGAGATGGACATGAGCTTCGCGGACAGACTGAGAATGTCACGAACAGAGAAGGGCTTCTCGCAGGAACGGCTGGCGGAGGATCTGGGGGTCAGCCGCCAGAGCATCACCAAATGGGAGACGGGCATAGCTTATCCGAAGATCAAAAAGCTGCTGATGCTTTCGATCCTGTTGGAGAGAAGCCTGGACTGGCTCCTTGCAGATGAGCGCAGGGAACTGGAAGAGGGGCGGGAAGCAAAAATGCAACCGTAGGTTGCTGGGAAAACCACGCTGGGAATAGTACGATGGATCTATTATGAGGAAAGGAGATCACTCAGATGAGAAAAACGATGATGTTGTTATTAGCCGGATGTTTTGCTCTCTGCAGCCCGGTATCGGCGGAGCAGACAGACCTGTCGGCCATGGATTTCACGGCTCTGTCGGAGCTGAAGCAGAGTGTGGACGCGGAGTATTACTCGAGACCGGAAGCGGAACCGCTTACACTGAAAGCCGGATATTACACTGTGGGCCAGGATATCAATCCGGGACGCTACTATGTGGCATCGGTCACACCGGAGGATGACGGCTACGGCGTGCGCATGCATGTGTATGTGGACAAAGCGCAGTTTGACGCCCGGCCGGCGGGATATTACGGCGAGTATATTTCGGATGATTATTTTACACTGGGAGAAGAGCCGAAGAGCATGACACTGGAGGAGGGGAACTACCTGTACGTGGAAGGCTCCCTGATGTTTAGTGCAGCTGAGTTTTCGCTGTCAGATTACTATACTTATGAAGTGCCGGAGGGCACTTACGTTTCAGCCGGAGCCTATATGGTGGGAGAAGACAAGGATATCCCGCCCGGAACATTCACGGTATATCCCGCAACTGTGGCCGGCGGCGAGGTGAAGATCTACTATTCTGAGGAAACTTTCGCCGAAGATGGGTCCTGGCATCTGGGATATGACAAACAATGTGAAGTGAGGGTAAAGAAAAACGCCTCCTCCGAGACGATCTCACTGGAGGAGGGATATGTGCTGCTTGTCGAGCAGGATGTGGTGATGAGGAAAGGCACCGGCGGAGGCAAGCTGGTGTTTGACTGATCAAAAAAGAATAATACTTGCCGGGAACCTGCCGTGCTCCGTGATCCGGACCGCGGCAGGTTTTCTTTTTGCGCAAAGGCAGATCCCGGCTATGGATTAAGCATGATTTGTAAGGTATAATATTTTCGGTATAAAGACCAGATAAGTGAAAGGCGGGGATCTTCTGATGAACAAGGATGCGATCGTAACTGAACTGTTCCGGATGCAGGATAAAAGCTATGCCCGTATGCAGGCAAAGATCATCCCCACCGTACCTGCTGACAGGATCATCGGAGTCAGGACACCGGCACTTCGAGAAATGGCTAAAAGGCTGAGCAAAGAAGCGGACATAAATGAGTTTCTTTCCTCCGTGCCGCATCCGTATTTCGATGAGGATCAGCTTCATGCCTTTGTGATCTCGCTGGAGAAGGATTTTGATAAATGCCTGGCGCAGGTTGAGGCATTTCTTCCGTTTATCGATAACTGGGCCACCTGTGACCAGCTTTCACCGAAGGCCTTTAAAAGGGAGCCGGAGAGGCTGCTTCCTTCTATTCAGGACTGGATCAGGTCGGATAAGACCTACACGATCCGGTTCGCGATCGGGATGCTGATGCAGCATTTTCTGAATGACAGGTTCGATATAAAGTATGCGGATATGGTCGCGCAGGTCCGGTCGGAGGAATACTATGTCAATATGATGATCGCATGGTACTTTGCCACCGCGCTTGCGAAGCAGTATGAAAAGGTACTGCCGTATCTGGAGGAGAAACGGCTGTCTGACTGGGTACACAATAAAGCGATCCAGAAAAGCGTGGAGAGCTACAGAATCTCAGATGATCAAAAAGTATATCTGAAGACTCTGAAGATACGGCGGAACCGGAATTGATTTATTGCGGCAGAGGTGATTTGAGTATGGATACTTATACACAGTACCCGGAGAGGGTGACACTCATCCGCGCCGGCGTTTACGGCTGGCGTCATGCGGTGCCGAAAGAATATGAACGCAAAAGCTACACGGTCACGAAGGTGGCCGGCGTGATCTTTGCGCTGGTTATGCTTATCCTCGGCTGCTGGCTGAGTCTGCAGAATCGGGACTGGAAGTCGCTGGGGATCACCATCGGATGCGTGGCGGGTTTTCTGGCCCTGATCTGGCTGGTGTGCTCATTCCTTGACCGGCTGCCCGGGGAGCTGACCGAGAACTACGAACTGACCGAAACGTATGTGAAACCCGGAAGCTGGAAGGCCGGCTACAGATTCGATTTCAAAGACGCGGAGGAAGTTATCGTGACCAGAAAATATATAGAACTCCGGGCCGGCACAAGAAATCCACGGATCTATGTTCCGGAAGAAGACATGAATTATGTCAGGGATTATATACTCGGGCGGGTGCCGGGAAAGGCTCTGGTCCGGTATCAAGGGTGAGTCAGGGTGAGTCGGGGGACGTATCTTCTGACTCATCAAAGTGTGAAAGGAGTAACGTGCGGATGATCAGAAATGTAGTGCTGGATATCGGGGGAGTCCTTGTAGATTACAATACGCTTGATTACTACACGGCGAGGGGTTATACCGTTTCGGAAGCTGAAAAGCTCAAGGCGGCCACGATGGATTCCCCTTTCTGGAAAGAATTTGATATCGGCCTGATGCCCTATGACTGGATCGTAGGAAAGATGAAGGAAGGCTGTCCTTCGCTGGCTTCGGATATCGGGAAATGTCTGCAGGATCAGCGGGGTATCGTTTCACATCGAAAAGAATCGAAGGGATGGATAGAGGCGATCAGGCAAAAAGGATACAGGGTCCTGGTACTGTCCAACTTTTCGCAGGCGGCGCTGCGCGACTGCCCCGAGGCGCTGGACTTCCTGGGAGAGAACCTGGGAGGGACCGGAAAGATGGGAGAGCCCGGCGTGATCTGCGAAGGCATCCTTTCCAGCCATGATCATATGATCAAACCGTATCCTTCCATCTATGCACAGCTGCTGATGCGCTACGGACTGATCGGGGAGGAAACAGTTTTTGTGGATGATACGAAGGAGAATCTTCTCGGCGCGGAAAGATACGGGATCCATACGATCCTGTTCAGGAGCAGGGAACAGGTGCTGGGAGAACTGTGAAACGGGGAGAACTGATCCCTCGGAAGGTGGGAAAAATGAAAAAATATATGCTGCCGGTCATGATGCTCGCTGTCTTCGAAATCATAGCGGTTACACTGTGGCTGACGAAAGGCAATATCTTCTATCTTTTTAACTTCAGCTATATCGGGTGTTCGATCGCGTTGGGAACGACGCTTTTTATAAGGGAATACAAGTATGCCCGGCGCATCGTCCAGCTGCTGGTAGGGTGTTACATGCTGGTGTATCTGGGGCTGATCTGCCGGGAAAACATGCAGATCGAAGGTTTCTGGTATTATCTTTTCACCGGTGTTTTTGAAGCGGCCACGATCCACTATGCGGTGGCCAAGATTTTCGGGCCGCTCCTGTTCGGGCGCGGCTGGTGCGGGTATGCCTGCTGGACCGCGATGGTGCTGGATTTTCTGCCGTATAAGGTGCCGCAGAAACCAAGGAAGGGCATCGGCTGGATACGTTACATAGCTTTTGCAGCGTCGCTGGCTTTTGTCGCCGCTCTTTTTCTGGCACATGTCGGTAATATTGAGAGGATCATGTTTTGGGCCTTTATTATAGGCAACATTTTATATTATGCCGTCGGGATCGCCCTCGCCTTTGCTTTTAAGGACAACCGCGCGTTCTGCAAATACATCTGCCCGGTCACGGTGTTTTTAAAGCCCATGAGTTATTTCTCCGTGGTCAGGATAAAGTGTGACAGATCAAAATGTGTATCCTGTGGAAAGTGCAGCCGGGTATGTCCGATGGATGTGGATGTCACAGACAATTCGAGAAAGCGCCGAAACGGCACGGAGTGTATCCTCTGCATGGAGTGCGTAAAGAACTGCCCCAAAGGGGCTCTTTGAGGCCTGTATCATATGCGGGCGGAAACGACAAGAACGCCGGGGAGTTCCCAGGGATCATCCGATGAAGTGATTTCGCCACGCGGCTGCTTCAGAATGAAGTAATGCTGCGAAAGCGGTTGTTCAATTTAGACAAAATCAGGGTATGGATATTGGTTTATGTACGCACATAAACTGTTGAAATACCCTGATTTTTTAGTGTATATTTACTTCATGGGGAGCCCCGGATTATGATTAAGGATGATCGGGGAACTTCATTTGTATTTTTAAAAAATGGAGGATCGCCATGAATGAACTGATGGTGAAGATCAATTTTCTTATCCCCGGACTGCCTCGCGCAGAGAAGGCTTTTGCCCAGGCGCTGGTGGAAAATCCGGAGGCGATCGCCGGTATGACTCTGGCGGAGGCGGCAAGAGAGACGAACAGTTCGGATACGACGATCGTCCGTTTCTGCAAGCGGCTGGATTTTCACGGGTATACGGAGCTGAGGCACGCCTGTATTGCGTATGCCGCGGAGATGGAGCAGAACGGGGCGCAGTATGATGAGAATGTCCGGTCGACCGATACCATGGATGACATCATCCGGAAGGTTTTCCAGAGCAATGTCCAGACACTGCAAAGCACCATGGTGATGGCGGACAATAATTACCAGAAGGCGGTGGATGCCCTCATCCGTGCGAAGTCGATCCATTTCTTCGGCGTCGGCGATGCGTTTGCCGCCTGCCAGTTTGCCTTTATGAAGTTCTGCCGCCTGGGAGTGGAATCCTCGGCGGAGAGCGACAATATGATGCAGCTGATGAGGGCCAATAATCTCGGCCCCGGGGATGTGGCGCTGGCGGTCTCCTATGAAGGCCGCTCCCGCAACGTGGTCCAGGCGATGTCGATCGCAAAGAAGAGGGGCGCGACGACGATCTGCATCACGAAGATGAGCAAGTCGCCCCTGCTGAAGTATACCGACATTCCGCTTTTTATCGCCATCAGCGACCTGTCCGTAGGAAGGGACAAGGTGACCAGGCGAGTGGCGGACCAGTTCATCCTCGATGTCCTGTATCTGGGGTATATCAGCCAGAAGGATTTTGATTTTGCCGCTTCCCTGAAGAGGAGTCAGGTGGCGATCGACTGTAATAAGATAAAATAATGGCACAGGACTGTCCCTCTGTCATAGGATTCTGACACAGAACCGTCCCCTGTCATGGAAGGAGTATGAGTATGCGGTATTTGATTGGTGTGGATATCGGGACCAGTGCAACGAAGACGATCCTGATGGATGAGAACGGGGTGATCCTCTCGCAGGCGTCACGTGCGTATCCGATGATGCAGCCGGCCAACGGCTGGGCGGAGCAGCGCCCGGATGACTGGCTGGAGGCTTCGTTTGAGACGATCCGGTCGGTGGTCGAGGATGCGGGGGTGGATCCCGGAAACGTAAAGGGCATCGGCCTGTCGGGCCAGATGCATGGCCTGGTGATGCTCGATGAGAATGACAGGCCCATCCGCGACTCGATCATCTGGTGCGACCAGCGCTCCTATGAGCAGCTGGAGGAGATGACGGCGGCGCTTCCGTATGAGAAGTGGCTGGAGATCACGGCGAACCCGCCCATCGCGGCCTGGACGGCGGCGAAGATCCTCTGGGTGAGGGCTCATGAGAGCGAGAACCTGGCCAGGTGCAGGCACATCCTGCTGCCGAAGGATTATGTCCGTTTCGGGCTGACCGGCGATTTCGCGACGGATGTCTCGGATGCCTCAGGCATGCAGCTGATGGATGTAAAGAACCGCTGCTGGTCCGACGAGGTGCTGGATGCGCTTGGGATCGACAAGGCGCTGCTTCCGAAGATCTACGAGTCGGCCGAGGTGACCGGATACCTGACCGAGGAAGCTGCCCGCAGGTGCGGCCTGACGACACAGTGCGCGGTGGTGGGTGGATCGGCCGACAATGCCGGCGCGGCGATCGGAAGCGGGATCGTGCTGGACGGGGATGCCTTCACGACTATCGGGACCTCCGCTATTGTCTACACGGCGCTCGACAATTACAAGAGCGTTCCCGGGGGCAGCCTGCATCTTTGCTGCAGCTCGGTTCCCGGCGGCTACTTCACGATGGGAGGACCGCAGGCGGCCGGCCTTTCGGTGGAATGGTTCCGCGAGAAGTTCTGCCATGGGCTGGAGGAGGAAGCCCGGGAGAGCGGCAGACCGGTATTTGAGCTGATCAACGAAAAGACGGCCCAGATCCAGCCGGGAAGCGACCGCCTGATCTATCTGCCGTTCCTGATGGGAGAGCGCACGCCTCATATGAATCCCAAATACAGAGGGGCGTTCGTGGGCCTCAATACGGTCCACGGCCAGGCGCATATGCTGCGCGCCATCATGGAGGGCATCACGTACTCTCTCGCGGACTGCAACGATATCCTCAAAGGGATGGGGACCTTTGTAAAGGAAATGAGAGTGTGCGGCGGCGGGAGCCGCAACCCCGTATGGCGCCGGATCATGGCGGATCTGTACGAGTGCGATGTGGTGACGCTCACCCAGGAAGAAGGACCGGCCTACGGCGAGGCCATCCTGGCCGGCGTCGGCACCGGCGTCTTTGACGATGTGCGCACGGCGGCCAAGAAACTGACCGGAACGGACAAGAGGGTGAGCCCCGTTGAAGAAGAGACCATGATCTACCGGAAGTATCACAAGATCTACCAGAAAGTGTATGATCATCTGGTGAGCGATTTCGATGATCTGTATGAAGTCTGAGAAGAGGATGAAACGCTGAAGAGGGCGGACCTGCGGTGAGGCAGGCCCGCCCTTTGTCTTGTCTTGCAGGAGGAAATCATATATAATAAATTCACATTACTATGTTTTGAGACAGAATTGAAACAAGGAAAGGGAATGAAAAGAAAAAATGGCGAGAAGAACGTTTCGGGGGGGCGTCCACCCCGTCGGACATAAGGAACTGGCAAAAGATGCACCCTTTGAGGTCTTTTTGCCGAAGCAGCAGATGGCCTATCCGCTCGGCCAGCATATCGGGCGTCCCGCTGCTCCGGTCGTCAAGAAAGGGGATCGTGTACTGGCCGGCCAGCTGATCGCGGAAGCGTCGGCTTTTGTCTCGGCCAACATCGTCAGTGCCTGCTCCGGCACCGTGAAGGGTATCGAGAAATACAGGTCCATCGGCGGAAGCGCGGTGGACGCGGTCATCATTGAAAATGACGGTCTGTATGAGACAGCGGAAGGGATCGGCGAGAAGGTGGATCCTGCCACGCTGACCAACGAACAGATCCTTGAGAAGATCAAGGCGGCCGGCATCATCGGCATGGGCGGCGCGGGCTTTCCCACGCACGTCAAGCTGGCACCGAAGAAACCGGATGACATCAAATATGTCATCGCCAACGGCGCCGAGTGCGAGCCCTACATCACCTGCGACGACAGGCTGATGCAGGAGAAGCCGGACGAGATCATGGACGGACTCGAGCTGCTGCTCCGGCTCTTCCCGAATGCGAAGGGCGTCGTGGTGATCGAGGACAACAAGCCGCTGGCGATCGCCGCCATGACGAAGGCGGCCGAGGGCCGGGAGCGCATACGCATACAGGTATGTCCCGTGAAGTACCCGCAGGGCGGTGAGCGAAGCTGCATCAGCGTGGTGGCGGGCATCGAATACAAGATCAGCCAGCTGCCGGCGGATGTCGGCTGCGTGGTCGACAACGTGGGCACGATCTATGCCATCTACAAGGCGGTCTGCGAATCCACGCCCCTGATGGAGCGCGGCGTGACGATCACCGGCGATGCCGTGACCAGGCCCTGCAACCTTATCACGAGGATCGGGGCGGACTGCGGCGAGCTCCTCGAGTACGCCGGCGGATTTAAAGGCGGCATCCTGCCAGCCAAGATGCTGGCCGGCGGACCGATGATGGGCATCGCTTTCGACAGCCTCAGCGTGCCGCTCCAGAAAAACAACAATGCGCTGACGTTCCTCGGTGTCGACGAGGTCGCCGAAGCGCAGAAGATCCAGACCAACTGCATCCGCTGCGGGCGCTGCAGCCATGTCTGTCCGATGGGATTAAGCCCCCAGCTCATGTCGCTGGCCTACCAGGCGAGAGACTTTGAGCGCTACGAGAAAAAACTTTACGGACTGGAATGCATCAGCTGCGGCTCGTGCACGTTCATCTGCCCGGCAAGACGTCCCCTGACCCAGGAATTCAAGGTGGCCAAGGCGGAGATCATGGCGGCGAAGAGAGCGGCTCAGGCTGCGCAGCAGGCAAAGGAGGCGAAATAATGAACGGACTGTATCATATCTCCTCCGGCCCGCATACCAGAGGCCGTTTAAACACATCCCGGATCATGCTCGACGTGGCCATCTCCATGACACCGGCCGCGATCGTGGGCATCTGGACCTTCGGCATCCGGGCGTTCTGGATCATCCTGGCGGCGGTCGTCTCCGCGGTGCTCACCGAGTACATTTTCTGCCTGGTGACCAGGAGACCCAATTCCACCCGCGACGGGAGCGCCGTGGTGACCGGCCTGATGCTGGCCCTCCTGCTCTCGCCCACCGTGCCGCTGTATATCCCCATCATGGGCAGCATCTTCGCCATCCTGGTGGTGAAATGCTTCTTCGGCGGACTGGGAAAGAACTTCATGAATCCGGCGCTGGCAGGCAGATGCTTCCTGCTGATCTCGTTCGGCAGCGCCATGACCAACTATAAACATGTGGACGCGGTGAGCTCGGCGACACCGCTCGAAGACCTGATGGCAGGCCGGACCGTCAACCTGACGGACATGTTCCTGGGCCGCACGAGCGGCGTTATCGGCTGCTCCATCCTGGCTCTGCTGATCGGGGCCCTCTACCTGCTGGTGATCGAAGCGATCCAGTGGGAGATCCCGGCGGCTACCCTGGCGGTGTTCGTGCTGTTCATCGCGATCTTCGACAAGCACGGCTTTGATCCGATGTATCTGCTGGCCCATATGATCGGCGGCGGTATCGTGATGGGCGCCTTCTTCATGGCGACGGATCCCGTCACGAGTCCGGCCACCAAGCAGGGGCAGATCATCTATGGCGCCCTGATCGGCCTGCTGGCCGGCATTTTCCGTGTGTTCGGCAGCTCGGCGGACTCCGTCAGCTACGCGATCATCATCGCGAACCTGGTGACCCCGCTGATCGACCAGTATGTCGTGCCCAAACCCTACGGCTTCCGTACCGGAGCGCAGATGGGTGAGGACGGGGCTCCGCGCATCACGCCCGGACTGTTCAGGCCGGCGCTCAACCTGACGATCATCACGCTGGTGGCCGGACTTGGCCTGGCGGTGGTCTACAACATGACAAAAGATACCATCGACGAGCAGAAGCGGCAGGCTAAGCTGATGTCCTACAAAGCAGTGCTTCCCGAGGCGGAGGTGCTCGAGGCGGACGAGAAGCTGGATGCGGCGATCGAGAATCTGGGCGGGGCTGTTTTCGGAAGTGATTACGGAAAGGTCCGCATCCGGGAAGCGGTTGCCGGAAAGGATGCCGACGGAAACGTGATCGGCCATGTGGTCAGCGTCACGAGCTCCGACGGATTTGACGGTGACATCACACTCTCGCTGGGCGTAGGGACGGACGGCTCGATCACCGCGATCGAGTTCACGGAGCTGAACGAGACAGCCGGCATGGGCATGCGCTGCGCGGAGCCGGCATTCAAGGATCAGTTCGCCGGCGTGGCTGTGGAAGAGTTCGTTCTGAACAAGGCGGGCGGTTCGACACAGGACAATGAGATCGACTCTGTATCCGGAGCATCCATCTCTTCGGGAGCTGTGGTCAACGCGGTGAACGCCGGACTGGCGTTCCTGCGCGAGAACGTAATGTAAGGAGGGGCCGGAAGATGAATAAGTATACAGAACGCATCTATAACGGCATCGTGAAGGAGAACCCGACGTTCATCCTGATGCTCGGCATGTGCCCCACATTGGCGGTCAGTACCTCCGCTTACAACGGCATCGGAATGGGCATCGCCACCACGGCGGTCCTGGTGCTGTCCAACGTGGTGATCTCCGCGCTGCGCAAGGTGATCCCGGATGAAGTGAGACTGCCGGCCTATATCGTGGTCGTCGCCACGCTGGTGACCATCACGGAGCTTTTAACACAGGCATACACCCCGGCGCTTTACAGCGCGCTGGGCATCTATATCCCGCTGATCGTCGTCAACTGCATCATC